>JACPGF010000048.1:0-37152 GCA_016182615.1 Ignavibacteriales bacterium | reverse complement strand
TTGCCTATAAACTTTTCCTTGTCGGCTTCATACGACTCAATTTTTTTGCTGCATCCAAAAAAGCCGAGATACGGATACTCGATATTCCAATGGCCGCGGTTAGCAATGGGCACTTCCCACAGCCGTTTTTTACCAATCATAATATTTAGATCAGCGTCAAATTCTGTTTCAATAAAAGTTTTGTGAAACTCCCGGTGGAAATCTGCCGAAGACCCCAAGCACCATTCGAAGTAAGAAAATACCGACAGATTTTTTATTTTACCCGAATAGTTTTTAACTGAGAAATTCCATACTTCAAGCGTTTCGCCATTCGGCACAAATACATCGAGGATAATTTCAACATCTTTGTAAAGTAAAAATACTTGCCCCAGTTATCCTGCACCATATCCTGATGCCAGCGGTTAACGCGGTTAAACTCTGAATGATTAAGCCAGCTAAACCCGCCGCCGGTTTGAGATATGACAAGGCCGTATGAGCCGTTTGATATAACATTCACCCAGGGTTTTGGGGTTTTGTAATCGGTAATGACGTATTCTTTACCATCTTTTGAAAAATAACCATACTGGTTTTTATATAAGGACTCTGTACTCATGATTAGCTGGATTTTCGGATAATTAATTCTGTGTTAATATTAATATGTTGTTCGCCCGTTTCTTTTCCGTTACGGACTTTTTCTATTACTAAATTTGCTGCTGCCTTACCAATTTCGGATATTGGTACCCGTATTGTTGTAAGCGGCGGATTAAGAAAATGTGAAATGTAAATATCATCAAAACCGGTTACGGCTATATCTTTCGGTATTTTTAATCCGGCTTTTTGCAATGCTTCATAACATCCTATCGCGGACATATCATTTGAAGCAAATATTGCATCCGGTCTTTTTTTCAAATTTAAAAGTTCTGTGCAGGCTTTTTCGCCGCCCGCTCTCGTAAAGTCTCCTTTAATAATAAGCGCGGGATCCAGTTTCATTTTATTGTCAGCCAACGCTTCAATAAACCCGGCCTTACGCTTTTTTGCATCCTCGTTATTATCGGGACCGCTTATATGTGCAATCCGTTTATAGCCCCTTTTTACCATGTGATTGACAATGTTATACGAGCCGACAAAATTGTCAAATCCAACCGTATCAAATCCCTTCAAGTGATCATCCCCACTGATAATCGCAACGGGCAGATTCCGATTCTGTAGTACTTTTTTAATTTCAGGCGTAAATTCAGAGAGCATAACAATCAGCCCTCCGGTAAGCCCATTGTTCATAAAGTTTAATATCGACTCAACTATTGACCTGTTCGCGTGTGAACTTGCTACCATACAGAAAAAATCCTGCGCGTAACTTGCCTCGTCCACCCCGCGGATAATTTCAGTAAAAAATTCATCTGAAATTTCTGGCAATACTAATCCGATAATATTGCTTTGCTTTTTGACAAAACTTCTTGCAAGCAGATTCGGGTTGTAATTATATGCTTTTGCTAAAGCCTCTATTGCTTCACGTGTTTTAGGCCTTACTTTAATATCGCCATTAAGCGCCCGGGAGACGGTAGCTATGGAAACTTTGGCTAAAGCCGCTAGTTCTTTAATATTAATTGCCATATTATTACACCGGTTACTGAAAAAATTTGCCGCGGATTCGAAACCCGCATCCCCTGCACCATCTACAGGGGATACGGATTGTCAACTTACATTTTTGCCCTGATAAAAAAATCGCCTTTTAAGCCAGCGACCCTTTTATTTAAGCAGCATCATTTTACGTACTGAATTAAACGACAGCCCATTCTCTCCGGCTGCATTAATTCTTACAAAATAAATTCCTGAGTTTAATGAACTGCCGTTAAAGCTCAATTTGTGCGTACCGGCTTCAAAAGCTCCACCAGCTAACTGGTTCACTCTCTGGCCAATTGCATCAAATACCTCAACCGTAACATTGGATTTTACAGGAACGGTAAATGATACCGATGTTGACGGGTTAAATGGATTCGGGTAATTTTGATCTAAAGCGAATGTTAAATTTGTTCGCATATCAACGAAAACACTCTGTGAATATTTAACCGAGCCGTCAAGATCAACTTGTTTCAATCTGAAATATACACCGCTGTTATATTCGGTATTATCCAGAGTTGAATAATTATGGCGCATGTTTGAGGTTCCGTTGCCTGCAATAAACTGAACAGTCTTAAAGCTTGCATTATCTGTGCTAACCTGAACTTCAAAACCTTTGTTATTTACTTCAGTAACAGTTGACCAATTAAGCACAACACCGTTATCAATACGTTTTGCTTCAAACGATGTCAATTCAACCGGCAACGGAAGCTGGAATTTAACACTTCTGTAAACTCCGCCCCATTCACTTCCCCACCATTGTTTGTAGTAGTTACCATTTGGTCCCCAAGGCGGTGCGTTCAAGCTATAATTATCCGGATCAAAAATGTTGATTAGCATTTTTACTTCGCTTACCGATGATGCATAGCCCAGTTTGGCAAGATCAATCATCAGTTCTGCAGCATAGCCTGCATCAACATCTGTTGAATCATAAATAGTTGTTCCAGCTTTACCAAGACCTTTTCCTACAAAGGCAGTTGTATCGCCATTGGTTTCAAGCACAAACTGCGGCACACCGCCTTTTACGCCAACATACAATTTTACTTCAACGTCGCTTGCATCGGCTTTTTGGATTTTCATGAACATGCCGTCACCTTCCCAGTCAAAACGGCAAACCTGTTTGTCGTCTGATTCAAGTGACATATATAGTTTTGTGCCCTGACGGAGGAATTTAACATTACAAATAGATGAATCTTTGTATGGCTCTTTTACGGTAAATTCGCCGGTTGGTGTATTGGCATTACCATGGGCAACACCTTTTGCTCGGAACATAAGGTAAGGATAGGAAGCTGTCCATTCCGGTTCATTTAACAGACCATCAATGGTAATTGTACCCATTGCCTGGTTTACAACAAGGCTTGCCGGATCTTTTACACCGTCAACAAATCTTAATTTACGGTAAACACCGCCCCACTCGCTGCCCCACCATTGTTTAAAATAGCAGCCGTTCGGACCCCATGGCGGGGCATTCAAGCTGTAATTATCCGGATCAAAAATATTGATGAGCAGTTTTACTTCCGTTGCAGCAGAAGTATATCCTAATTTTGCAAGATCAAGCATTAATTCACCGCTATAACCGGCATCAACATCCGAAGAATCATAAATGGTTGTCCCTGCTTTACCAAGACCTTTGCCTACCACAGCAGTTGTATCGCCATTAGTTTCGAGAACAAACTGCGGTACGCCACCTTTTACGCCAACGTACAACTTGTATTCCACATCGTTTCCGTCTGCCTTCTGGAATTTCATAAACATGCCATCGCCTTCCCAATCGAAGCGGCAGACCTGTTTATCATCAGAATCAAGGGACATATACAATTTTGTTCCCTGACGGACAAATTTTACTTTGCACGATGATGTATCGCGATAAGGTTCTTTTACGGTAAATTGGCCCGTGGGTGTACTGGCGTTACCGCTGGCAACACCGTTTGCACGGAATAACATATAAGGCGTAGCGCTCTGCCAGTCAGCTTCATTAAGTAAACCGTCAACAGTAATGGTTCCTGTTGCATTATACACGGGGAGCACTTGAGGATCAACTAATCCCTGGGCATGGTTCAAATTACTGAACACCACAACCGACAAGATCAGGCATAATTTGTAGAAATGTAACTTCATGGTACCTCCGAAGTTTAATTGAGTAAAATTGATAAATTGAACGTTCAAACACGGAAACCGACAATGTAAACGTTTACATTAGTGATTAAAAAAATATTCGCACCCGGGTGACTTAATCACATAAAATGTAAACGTTTACATTTCTGACCTGAAATTACATAATTTCCCTATCACTTGTCAAGTTAAATTTTACTTTACCGCCATTTTTTTTGAAAATTGATGGACGGCGGTTCATTCTATGCCGAAAAATAAGTTAAATTGCGGCGGGGCAAATGCCCTTTAGAACTTATTACACTTGCCTGCTTGTAAAAGGAAGCAGGCAAATAAATGAAAATATTGATACGGGTATAAAACGTAAAGGTAACTATAAATTGTTTGGAGCAATCCTGTCATTTGCCTGAACTATGATTTATTTGATTGACAAGATTAATTTTTTGCATTGATATAACGGGATTTTGTTTATTCCAAATTATGTTCTTTGCGGCTGCCTTTGCGGTTAAATGCAGCTAAAAACGGTCAGACAGGTTCATGCATCCGGGCAATGATTGTATAGCCAGCTATTTGCCGTTATTCCCGGAACCGGTATTCTTGTAAAAGTATCCCGACAATTGAAGAGGTAGTTACAAAATGTTTTATTTTACCAACCATTTGCCCAAACCTATCGACCAAATTCTGTAAAAATCGCAGAATTCGACGAGAATTTGAGTATAAATGATGAATTACAAACGGTGAAGTTTTTTTTGATTGGTCTAATTCAGTATTTTTGCCTTTACCTTTCAAATTGTTTAGACAGCTTGGCACAGTAAGCGAAAAGTTATACCGGGCTTACCGACATAAACAATTGCACCCATGAAATCATCCACTTAATACGGGAATTTTTATGATAGATAAGACTCGACCAATGGATCTCGGAGATATTGCTAATATCACTTTCAATTTGTTAAAAGTAATTTTCTCAAAGGCAGTAACCTTTTCTGCTATTGTCATTGTTCCAGCCACAGCACTAGCATTTACATTTTTTTCGATTATCTCGAACAATGCATCTATCGGTGATAATTCTCCAGCTTTGGTAATAATGCCTGTACTCGCGTTTTATGCTGGTTTGTTTTTTCTGGGTATTGCATTAATTTTTATACAAATCGCTGTCTTTATCCAAGCCCAAAAAGCACTTAATGGCGAAGAAAGCACTATCGAGGAAATGTTTTTTTCGGTATTTTCCGTGAAATTCTGGCGTGTAATACTGATGTATATACTCATGTTGATTCCTGTAATGGGGATATTTTTGGGGGTTGTTATTTTTGCCACAGTTATTATAGTAATTTCTGGGGCTAAAAGTGCAATTGCAATATTCGCCTTGCTGGTACCGGGATATTTTCTCATTTTTTATTTTCTGATATCATGGACGTATGGCAAAGTAATTATTATTTGCGAGGATTTAACCGCTTCTGAAGCTTTAAAACGCAGTTATAATCTTGTTGATGATAATTGGTGGCGGACATTCGGGAGAGTAATACTGTTCTCTCTCATTATCGGATTAGCTACTATGTTGTGCACTATACCACTCGGTTTTTTTCTGAATGGGCAGGATATATTAAAAACGGCTCCCGCAGCTGGCTCGGGTGATTTGACACAATTTAAAGAATATTACATCGCTCTATACAAATTTCTCATCTTCGTATCAGCAATTAGTTTCTTAATTCATTCGATTATCACTCCGGTTTACGAATTAGTTTCCTACTATGACTTGAGAATCAGGAATAATGAATTCCCGCCTGAGGAGCCTCAGATTGCTGCTTTAACCGATGGACAAATTGCCGACGACAATGCAATTGATTTGAATACAATAAACAGCATACCTAATGACAGAGGATGAGCAAACTACCGGACAAGTAAAGACAAACAATATAAATACTGCCGCTGATTTAACAAAACTTGACGGTACTTGGGAACAAAAAACCCGAAACCCGACAGCTGCTGCGGTTTTCGGGTTACTTGGCACGGGAGCAATATATTTTTATGTACAAACCATAATAACAGCTCTAATAATTTTTTTCACGACACTTCAAGGACATTCACTAGCGGAAGTGAAAGAATTATTTAACCTGAGTTCGCCAAGTAACGGGGCAAAAATTCCAATTCTTACCGCCGTAAGTTTAACTCAGTTTGTTTTTCTTCTCGGTGGGAGTGTCTGGCTGATAAAACGATGGCATAGTTCAACTGTAACAAGGTATATCCGGATGCAATTTACCGGGCTGTCCCAAATATTATTAGCCGTTAGTATAACAATACTTTTTCTGCCGGCATGCTATCAAATCTCTTCTGTGTTACAAGAAATGTATAAAGTGCCAGAATCACTGAAGCAGGCTGGTGAACACCTGTTTATTGCAAGATCCGGTTTTGAATTTTGGTTTTTGGTTTTTGCAATATGCATTACACCGGCAATCTGCGAGGAAATTTTCTTCCGGGGCTATTTCCAAAGAACTCTGGAAAGAAATCTTGGTGTAAAAAGTATTTTTATAGGCGGTGTTATTTTTGGATTATTCCACATGCAGCCTTTGGGATTAATAACATTATCAATTCTCGGCCTGCTTTTCTCATTCTTCTATTACCGGAGTAATAGTCTGTTCCCATCCATGACGGCACATTTTGTCAATAATTTTATCGCCATCTGGTTAATAAATAATACATGGGTATTTGCAAACTATGAAAAAAATTCCGGTTATATCTTGTGGTTAGCAACCATTGCCGGTTTTCTTCTGCTATTTGTTTACATTGCGATAAGCAGACGAAATACAACGGCAATAGTGCCCGAATTTTTCTTTGAAACCTTTAGTTAAGAAGGAACACTGCTCTTTACATTGTGAAAACAAACATACAAGAACTCTTTAGCATCCAGACAGTTTTTCAAACAGCTATACTCTCAACTTTTGCAAGCGCGGAGTAAAAATCTTCTTTTTTCATAAAGCCCCGGGAAATTAAATAGTATTTGCCGCTCTTTTCGGCCACACACGCCGGGAAACCGGAAATACCAAAATCCTCTGCAAGCCTGAAATCCTGATGAGCCGCGTACCGGGCTTCTTCAGTCAGTAATAATCCTGAAAATCTTTCCGTATCAATACCAAGCGATGCAGCTATTTCGATGTACATTGCATTGTCATTATAATCCTTACCGTCAAAAAAATGAGCCTTTTGCATAGCCGAAGCGAAGGGGATGGCTTTTTCAGGGGCAAACATTTTGCACACGCTCAGCGCGATAGAAGGTTCTATCGAGGAGTGTAGGGTTGTTCCTTCTTTCAGCACTTCTATGTGGGGTTTGCCAAATTGTATTCCGGACAATTCCTCAACGCGGGGTATTGCGCCAAGTATATACTCTGCCATATTGCTCATTGGTCCTACACGTTCACCGCGTATCATGCCTCCACTGATAATTTCGAAGTCAATACGTTCCATATTTTCCTCGTACACTTCCTTTATCACAGGGCTAAACGCATAGCACCAGCCGCACAAGGCATCGTAGAAATAGTATATTTTCATTTTGGGATTCACAATGTTCTCATTTTTCTTAATAATAATCCCCTTAGAACAAAGTTTTTAGATTTTTTAGTTCCCCTAAGGGGAATTTGCATAGTGGCACCTTCGGGAACAGAGAATAAGCCGTATTTTCCCGTCGGCTAACCACTTTCATTTGTCTCAATTCTACACAATTTGGGTTTTATATTAATTAATTTTAAATTTTTGCCGTTTTACTGAATTAAACAAGGTTATCAGGCAAATTTTTCATAATTTTAAAGGCAAATTATAGTTTAATTCCTCTTTCAAAAAAGGATAATTTGCATGGCACGAAAGATTAACTACGAGCCTTCACGGACACTTATGGAATTCCGTTTGCTGCCCGGACACACGACTGACTCTTCCAAAATCGAAAATATTTCTCTCCGCACCCCGCTAGTTTATTCACCACTTGACGAAAAAAAACTTTTCCTTAACACACCCTTGGTTTCTGCCGCGATGCAGTCCGTTTCAGGTGTGGCTATGGGAATTGAGCTGGCAAAGAGCGGCGGCATGGCATTTATCTATTGCTCGCAGCCCATTGAAGAGCAAGCGGCAATGGTAACAGCCATTAAAAAACACAAAGCAGGATTTGTTGTTCCAAGAACCATTACACCCGGCGCCAACATCAAACAATTGCACGCTATCCGCGTTGAAACCGGCTTTAACACTTTCCCCGTCGTTGAAGAAAACGGCACTTTTGCAGGCATCATTACCCGGAACGACTATGACGTTAAAAGGCACGGCGAGCTTTTGGTTACCGAGAGAATGATTCCCGCCAAGGATTTTATTTGTGCCCACAATGTCAAAAACCTGAGGGATGCTAACAATATCCTTATGGATAGCCATCAATCGGTGTTACCCGTCCTTAACGAGCATGGCCAATTGCGCTTCCTTGTTTTCCGGAAGGATATTACCGACCATCTCGATAATCCGCTGCAGGTGGTTGATGACCGGAAGCGGCTTATTACCGGTGCTGCGGTTAATACGCATGATTATAAAGAGCGTGTCCCGGCGTTGGTTGCAGCCGGATTGGATGTGGTTACTATCGACTCTTCAGATGGATACACCGATTTTCAGAAAAATGCAATCGAGTGGATTACTGCCGCATATCCAGAGCTGCCCATAGTCGGCGGTAATGTTGTTACCGGTGAAGGGTTCCGGTTTTTGGTAGAAAGCGGTGCTGCCGCGATAAAGGTCGGCATGGGCAGCGGCTCAATCTGCATAACGCAGGAACAGAAGGGCACTGGCAGGGGCCTCGCAACCGCCATCATTAAAGTTGTTGAAGAGCGCAATGCCTATTTGCACGAAACAGGAAAATACATCCCGGTTTGCGCCGATGGCGGGATAGTAAACTCGAAAGACATGAGCATGGCTCTGGCTTTAGGAGCTGATTACGTGATGATGGGCAGATATTTTGCCCGCATGGAAGAATCACCCACCGAAAAAGTAATGATTAACAACCGTGTTATGAAACCCTACTGGGGCGAAGGCAGCAACCGTGCACGTGAATGGAAACAACAGCGCTATCATCAGGCAAAATTTGCCGAGGGCGTTGAGGGCTTTGTTGAGTATGCCGGAAAACTAAAGGACAACCTTGAAGTAAGTATTTCAAAAATTAAATCCACCATGTCAACCTGCGGAGTGACAACTATCGCAGAACTGCATGAAAAAGCCGAAATAGAATTAGTCAGTTCACTTTCTATCCGGGAAGGTAAAGTGCACGATATTTTTGTGCCGGAGAACAATGAATCAGCAAGTGAAAACGGGCAGTTTTAACATGAAGAAAATTATTGTAGCTGATTTTGGCGGGCAATACGCGCACCTGATAGCGCGCCGCGTACGCGAGTGCGGTGTTTATAGCGAAATTCACTCACCCCATGATATTCCACACGATGATGATGTCGCGGGAATTATTTTTTCCGGCGGCCCGCGCTCGGTAACAGAAGATGATTTGCTTACCGCGAAGCTTGACATCCTGAAGCAGCAAGTCCCGGTTCTCGGCATCTGCTACGGTCATCAGTTGATTGCTAAAGTATTGGGAGGCGAAGTTGTCTCGCACAACGAAAAGGAATACGGCCGTGAAACGGCTCAATGTGTAACCACTACACCGCTTTTCACCAGCACATCAACAGAGCAGCAGGTTTGGATGAGTCATGGTGACCGTGTTGAAAAACTGCCTGAGAACTTTATCGTAACTGCCTCAACACCCACCACGCCAATAGCAGCATATATGGCAGTTGATAAACCCATCTTTGGCGTGCAATTCCACCCGGAAGTTACACATACGCAATACGGTATGCTTATTTTGCAAAATTTTGTTAATCTTTGTGCCGTAGGCCATAACTGGGATATGCATGCTTTCTCGGAAAAGATACTGGACGAAATAAAGCAGCAAGCCGGGAACAAAAAACTATTGCTGCTCATTTCCGGTGGTGTCGATTCACTTGTTGCACTCGCGTTGTGCATTAAGGCTCTGGGCAACGAGCAGGTTTTTGCACTGCATGTTGATACGGGCTTTATGCGTTACAAAGAATCCGAAGCAGTTATGGAGTTTCTGGATACACTTGGATTTAAAAACCTCAAATTGGTCGAAGCCGGGAAGCTGTTTTTTGAACGGCTGCAGGGCGTTACGAATCCGGAAGTAAAGCGCAAAATTATCGGCGGCCTGTTTGTTGAGGTTATGCATACCGCTCTCTCGGAGTATCAGTTCCCGCCTGATGAATGGATACTTGTGCAGGGTACTATTTATCCCGATACGATTGAGAGCGGCGGTACGGCAAATGCCAGCGCTATTAAAACGCATCACAACCGTGTAAAGGAAATAGATGAGCTGATTGCTCGGGGCTTAGTGATAGAACCATTAAAAGAACTTTACAAGGACGAAGTCCGTGCACTTGGCCGCGAACTTAACTTACCCGGCCACCTTGTCGAGCGCAGGCCATTCCCCGGCCCCGGACTTGCTATCCGCATTCTTGCGAATGTTGCACCGCCTGATGTGGATGAAAGCGAACTTATGGCAATTGAGCAGTTAGCCGGACAGTATAATTGCACAGCAAAAATTTTACCGGTTAAAAGCGTTGGTGTTCAGGGTGATTTCCGCACCTACAGGCATCCGGTTTTACTTTCTCCGGATAATAGTCTATCCTTTCGGTGGGAAGCTGTGATTGAATGTGCAAAATTGATAGTTAACAAGCACCACACGGTTAACCGGGTTGTACTTAACGTATCCAATGAAAACCCGCTGCTTGCCATGCAGGAAGTTTACTTAACTGAAGAAAGAGTTACTCTTCTGCAATTGGTTGATGATATTGTACAAAATGCCACGCACGATTTACATGAAATTTGGCAGTTACCGGTAGTAAGTTTGCCGCTGTTTACGGCAAACAATAGGCAGGCATTTGTGCTGCGCCCCATCTGCTCGCAGGATGCTATGACCGCGGATGTATATCAGATGGATAAGCAATTGTTGCAGCAAATTGTCAGTGCCATACAGGCCGTTCCCGGTGCTGGACCGGTTTTCTACGACATAACAACAAAACCACCGGCCACTATCGAGTGGGAGTAAGTTACTGAGCAATTTTTGCATGTTAAAAGGATTATAATAATAAGATTGTATAGCAGATTTATTCTTAACTTATAAACTTAATAATAGTTCGATATAGCAACAAAACATCCAACAAGCCAGACGTGTTGAATGATCAATTAAAATTTGTTACTTTATGTGCACTATAAAATCTTTTTCACCAATAAATTCTCCTCAAAGGAGTACGTAATGCTAAAGGAAAAAACAATTCTCGCATCTATTGAACTTGAGAAAAATGACGATGGCTACTTAGCAAGGATTACAGGGGTACAGGGTGCATTCGCTGAGGGGGACACTATTGAGGAAGCAATATTTAATCTCATTGATGTCGCAAAAATGATTTTTGCATACCGGCGTGAACGGAACGAGAGCACTGGATTTAACGAGTTTGACTTTACCAAAAATTCCCGGTTAACATTTTCATTACCATTGGCTTTTTCCTAATAATCAAACTCATCACAAGCGGTCGCATGGGCATTTTTGTGCATATAAATAATTTGGATTCAGAACTTAGCGACCTATCCAACAACACGGTTTTACGTAACGCAACTCTCTCTCCAGCACCTTCAACAATTCAGCTTCCGCTCTGCCTCAACACTCTGTAAATATTCCAATGAATTGCTTACAGGATATTTTCCGCTAAAGCACGCGTAGCAAAAGCCTTCATTTTTATACAACTCCTGCAAGTCGTCAAGTGACTGATAGATAAGCGCATCTACCTCTAGATACTTAGCAATTTCTTCTTCACTCTTGCGTCCAATCAACTCGTCACTTATTGCCATATCGATGCCATACACGCATGGGTTTTTAATAGGCGGTGCGGCAGACACAAAATAAACCGCCGTTGCACCCGCTTTTTTTAGCAGATGCACAATATGCTTTGAAGTTGTACCGCGTACGATCGAGTCATCAACTATAACAACTTTTTTACCGGCAACTATTTCTTTTATTGGATTCAGTTTCAGGCGGGCGGTAGTCTCCCGCTCTTTTTGTGTTGAAAGAATAAAACTTCTGCCGATATGATTGTTTTTTGCCAAACCTCTCCGGTAGGGAACACCCAGCTCTTCCGCGAGGCTCGCGGCAAAAAAGTACGCCGAAGAAGGGACATCAATAACGATGTCAGGCTGCAAACCGGCAGAACGGACTTTGGCAGCAAGCAATCTACCCATCTTCATGCGCTCCTCGGCAACAAGAACATTATGCATGCGGCTGTCTTCACGGGCAAAGTAGATGTATTCGAATATGCAGAATGCCCGTTCTTTTTGATGGCAAATCTTCCGGAACAAATTGTTATCCATATCAACAAAAACCGCTTCACCCGGTTCAAGGTTGCCCATTAGTTCGTAACCAAGATAATCGAATGAAGAAGATTCCGACGCAAACCCGTATTCGTATCCGGTGTCGGTTTGCCGCCTACCGAGCGCCAATGGCCGTATTCCATTCGGATCGGTAAAGGCCAGCAGGCCGCGGTTGGCTATTACTGATATGGCCGCGTATGCACCGATTACTTTTTTTTGTGTTTTGGTTACTGCCTCAAAAATATCTTCAACCTTAAGATGCTTCAAATCTTTTTTTGCAAGTTCCGACGAAAACGTGTACAAAATTAATTCAAGGTCATTCGATGTTTCAAGGAGAATATGGTTTTCCTCGTACATCGTTTTGCGGAGCTCGTTAAAATTGATAATGTTGCCGTTATGTATCATCGCGATGCCAAAAGGATAGTTGATAGTAAACGGCTGCGCGTTAATAATATCATCGGAGCCCTGCGTGGCATACCTAACATGTCCCAGGCCAATATCCCCAGTCAGTTTCTGAACACTATCCTTATCAAAAACATGAGAGATAACACCAAGACCTTTATGTGTATGAAACAGTTTATCAAACGTTACCATCCCGCAGGAGGTTTGCCCCCTGTGCTGCAATGTCGAAAGGCCGAATAGTAAATCGCTGATAATATTTTCGTGACCCGACAGACCAATAATTCCGCACATATCTTATATACTTTCTGAAAAAACTTTTGTTAATGCTCTACTGTATAGCGCGTGCTCTACACGCAGCCCTCTTGCCATTACCTCTTCGAGTGAAACTGCCCCCTGTAAATCAACTTCTTCCTGCATAATAATGTTGCCTGTGTCTATCCCTTCATCAACATAATGCACCGTTACTTTTGTAACCGGCAGTTTCTGTTCAAATGCCCATGCATAGCCGTGCAGCCCCTGATACGCTTTTGTATCAGCCGGATGTATATTAATAATTTTATTCGGAAAATGATGCAGTAAAAACGGGGAGATTATCCTGTTGAAACCTGCAAGCACAATATACTCAACATTTTTTGCAAGCAGTATTGATAAGACTTCTCTTTCGAAAACCTCCCGGCTTGTTCCTTTTGAAACAACCACCACGGTTTCAAAGCCTAAGCTTTCGGCTGTGTGCAGTCCAGCTGCTTCCGCATTGTTTGACAGCACTATCCGCGGTTCACAGACATTGCCCAATTCTCCTGACAAACAATTTCGTAAAATAGCCTCCATGTTACTCCCCCTGCCCGAGATAAACAATGCGAAGTTAACTTTTCTCATATATTTTTCGCACCAATATCGCAGCGGTAAAAACAATCCTCGAACTGCACGCTGCTGCAAAGCCGGTATGCTTTCTCACGGGCTTCGTTAAAATCTGCGCCATGTGCAACAATGTTCAGCACACGTCCGCCGGAACTAACAATTCCAGCATCCATCTTTTTTGTGCCTGCATGAAAAACCCATGTGCCGGGGATAGTTGTTTCAAGGCCATGAATCAGGTTTCCCGTTTGATAATCACCGGGATAGCCCTTAGCAACCATGACAACATCAACAAAAGATCCGGGATAAAACTCCATACCCGTCCCGTCAAGTTTACCTGCCAACGTAGCAAGAACCAGCTCAAGCAAATCCGTTTTAAGTGAAGGCAGCAGCACTTCTGTTTCCGGGTCGCCCATTCTTACGTTATACTCAAGCAAATAGGGTTTACCGTTATCCATTAAAACCCCAAAATAGATAAATCCCTTGTAGTTAAAATGCTCATTAGTAATGCCCTTCAAAGTTGGCAGTACAATTTCATCCATTACCAGTTTGTCAACTTTGCTGTCTGCCATTGTAACCGGTGTATAAGCGCCCATTCCGCCTGTATTGGGGCCTTCGTCATTGTCAAGCAATCGCTTGTGGTCTTGTGATGCTTGAAACAGTTTTACGGTTCTTCCATCAGTCAGACCTATATAGGAAAGTTCCGGGCCGGAAAGCAGCTCTTCAAATACGATGGGTTGTGTATTTCCATAACGGGAGAGTATTGTTGCAATTGCCTCATCTATCTGAAATTGCGTGTTACAGACAAACACACCCTTACCGGCAGCAAGACCGTCGTATTTAATAACAACTTTACCGTTAAACTCCGCGGCGGTTTTTGCAAGGCTTGATGCATCATAAGGCTCTTCAACACTAACATATTTTGCAGTTGCAACGCCATAACGGCTCATAAAGCTTTTTGCAAAACTTTTCGAACTTTCCAATTGCGAAGCGGTCTTATCAGGGCCAAACACCATAATTTCCGTACCGGCGAAAAAATCGACTATACCGGCAGCAAGATGGTTCTCGGGTCCAACAACAAGCAATGATACTTCCTGTTTACGGCACCATTGTAGTAGTACATTGTAATCGGCTATATCAAGGGCAATGCTGTTTTCTATTCCTCCGTTGCCCGGAATTGTATATACGGTTCCAACCAAAGGCGAGACCTGCAATTTCCAGGAAAGTGCATGTTCTCTGCCGCCAGAGCCTACAATTGCTATATTAATTTTATTCATTCTTTTTATTTTGTTTATGGCTGCCAAAGCAGCCTTTCATTTTACGTGTGTAGAGTACCATTTTTTACCATTTGCATCGTGGTTTAAGAACTTCAAACAACGATGTATTTATTATGTTGGCAATTTACATTACCGCTCATCTGTCGCGTCCCTAACGGGACTGAAAACCGTTATTCATTTGTTTGCTATAAATATTTCGTCCCTAACGGGACTGAATCATAGCAAAATATTACTTTTCTCAAAACCTAAATTCGAATTATCGGGATCCTCATTTCACCCGAATTTCGATAATCCTGCTGTGCAGCTAAGTCCCTCATATTGAAAGGAGGGTGGATCGCTTTAGCGAAAAGCTTACCAAATGGGAGGAGAATTGTTTTAGCGGCGTTAACACAGCCTAAAAACGATTCCCCCGGCCTTCGGCCACCCCCTTTTCAAAAAGGGGGACTTCGGAAAAATAAAGCACCATTTCCTTAAAGTTTATTTGTTCACCGCTGATTCTTTTAAAAACTCTGCATCAGCCTCTGCCAATGCCTGCTTTTGCTTTTGAATCTGCGCCGAAAAAATTTCCCTAAAATTGTGCAAATTCAGCGCACGTATTGCAGCAAGCGCGGCATTGTCGGGGTGAATTACCGTTACCGCCGGAGTTGCCGAAGGCATCATTAATGACGAGTTCACATTCATCATGATATCCGCCACATCCTTAAACGGCGGGCAGTTAATAACAGGCACATTAACATTAGCCGCTAATGCACCGCCTAAACCGTTGCTTCTTCCGGCAATGGCTATTAGTACGCCGGGCTCGATTGAATTATTATACATGTCCGCCATTTGCAATATGTTTTCCCCATTCTTATGAGCCGAGGTAACACGCATTTCAACATGCACTTTATAAGGCTTCAAGTGCTCTGCAATACTTTCCGCGTGCTTTTTATCGCCAGCCGAACCCATAACAAGTGCAACATATCCGGGCTTTATCAGTCCCGCCTTTACAAGGTTGTGATATATTCTTGCCTTTACATTTTCATTCAACGCTACGGGAAGTTCCTCTCCAGTTACCATACGGTATATATCTGCATAGCGCTTGGTAGTTTCTGTAATTATGCCGCCGGGCAGTACTTGCGGATATTCGCCATTCTTCTCATTCGAAATAAGCCATTGGCGGACAAATTCTTTATCAATCTGCTCTGCAGTGTCCGGATTCGCTTTATAATCTTCAACCCGCCAGAACCGCGATGAATCAGGCGTATGGATTTCATCAATCAATACCACTTTACCATTCAACAAACCGAATTCATACTTGGTATCAACCAGAATAATTCCCTTACCGTATAAATATTCCGAACCAAACTTGTACAATGCCAGAGCGGTTCGCGCGATGGTTTCATAGACTTCCTTACTTGCAAGTCCCTGTGCAATTATATCATCAGGAGTGATTTCACGGTCACTGTCCTCTTTGGTTGTAGGGGTAAGTATCGGCTCAGGAAATTTTTGGTTTTTTGTTAAGCCGTCAGGTACACTGATGCCGGAAAATTCCCGTTTCCCTTTACTGTAATAACGCCACATGCTGCCGGTAAGATACCCGCGGACAATCATCTCTATTTTTACCGGGGTTACTTGCTTAACAATGGTGATGTTAGCATCGATTTCTTCAAGCAAATGGTTCTCGATAATGTGCTCTGTTTTGTGGAACCAAAAATTAGCAATACCATTCAGGACTGCCCCCTTCATTGGTATAGGAGATTTCAACACCCGGTCAAAAGCCGATATGCGGTCAGTTACAACAATCATCCTGCGTCCGGCATCAAGTGAAAAACTGTCTCTGACTTTGCCTGCATGTATTTTTTTAATTTGCGGTGTTGTAAAACTTGTAAAATAATTCATAGCATTAACCTTTTTGCTTTTTTACCTGTTCAACTAAATGTTTAAAGAAATAAAATCCTGCACCGTATTCGTCATTTTTACTGCCCGGCTGTGCGTTGTTCCATGCCGGATGATTATACTTTGTCAGGAATGCCTCAGGATGCGGCATCATGCCAATTACTTTTCCGGTCACATCAGTCAAACCCGCGCAGTCCATTTCCGAACCGTTCGGGTTATTTGTATAAGTCAGGAAGTTGAGCCCGAATTCTTTTACTTTGGTTCTTACCGTCTCATCGGCAAAAACCAGTTTACCCTCGCCGTGCCTTATGGGTAGCTCGAATGAGTGCAGCCCGTCAAAAAAAGAACTGATCACGGGGACTGAAACTCCTGTCCAGTCATCAATAAAACGTCCCGAATCATTGTGAATTAACGAAGCCTCCTGTGTACAGGTTCCGGCAATATTCGGCAGCAGCCCAAGCCTTGTAAGAACCTGAAACCCGTTACAAATACCGATTATATAATTACCATTGCCAATAAAAGCTTTAATCTCATCAAGCAGTGTGCCTTGGCTGCCAAGTTTTTTAAAACGTATTTTATTTGCCAGAACTTTTCCCGAAGCAATATCGTCACCAAAGCTAAAACCGCCGGGAATGCTGACAATATCAAACTCGTGAATATTCACACTGCCGGAAAAAATATCGTTGATATGCGTTATTTCAGCCTCTGCTCCGGCAAGCCTGAAAGCAGCCGCCATTTCTTCTTCGCAGTTAATGCCAAAGCCGGTAATTACCAATGCACGTATTGCCATTATATCACCTGCCTTGTTAATCCGGTTTTCCATGCTGTATATACATCCTCAGTTTTACAGTTGATAATTTTCTCCTCATTTGCCGTAACAATTATTTCGGGCTCGGCAGTAACCACGCCCAAATAATGTGCTTTGCCGCCCATATATTCCTCGAATTTTTCCCTGTGCTTTGGTTTAACTGTAACAACAAACCTGCTGTGCGATTCGGAAAAGAGCAGTGTCGCGGCACTCGTATCCCGGCTTACCGGCAGAACAATTTCTGCACCGAGCATATTGCCAAAACAGCACTCTGCAAGTGTTACAATCATTCCGCCATCGGAAATATCATGCGCTGAGTGTATCATCCCTCTCTCGTGCGCGTGCATCATCTTCCGGTATGTCCGGGCTGCAATTTCTTTACGTACCATGGGGATACGGGTATCCTTTAATCCCAGGAGCTTAAAGAATTCCGATTCGCCCGGTTCGTTATGAGTTCTGCCGATAACATAGATAATATCGCCCGGTGTTTTAAACTCCGCGGTTACTGTTTTGCGCACGTCCTCAATCTTAGCAGCCATCGAGTATAACAATGTCGGCGGTACGGATATTTTAATGCCGTCTGACTTAAAATCATTTTTCATGCTGTCTTTTCCCGATGTCATTGGGATAGCATAAAATGTGCTCATATCGTATAACGCTTCACACATCTGCACAAGCTGCCCTAATTTCCGCTTACCGTCAGGATTATTCTCAGGATGCCAGACCGAATCAGGGACACAGAAATTGTCGTTAACTGACCAGAACAAACTTTTTGCTGTATTGTACAACGGAAGTTTTCCGCCAATTGCAATAATCTGCCGCACAGCCTCATCAAAGGCTGCTGCCGAGCTCATGTACGGGTCAATCTCAACATACTTTGGCATAATGCCGTTGGAAACCGCTATCCCTTCGTATGATGTAAACCCCGTCCTGACAACTGCCGCATCCTGCGGTGATGAACGGTGTTTGCCCATGAGTGGTTTTATAATCGTCTTCCCCTTCACTTCATGGTCATACTGCCGTATCAGGTATTCGCGCGAACTGACCGCATCACTGCCCATCAATCGGAGCAGCATATCAGTATAGTCAATCCCCTGTGGAATAGTTGCAACTGATTTTGCCACAGGCCTCCACTCTGCCTTTAAGTATTTTTTAGGGACACCGTTATGTAAAAATTCAAGCGGCAGGTATGATACCGGTTCGCCTTCGTACATAACTTTCAGATACCCGTTACCGGTAAATTTGCCTATTACTGCATATTCACTTTCCATGTGGCGTGCCAGCGCAAGTAATTCATGCAAATGTTCCGGCAGCACTGCAAGTATCATGCGTTCCTGTGACTCGGAAAGGAAAATTTCCCAAGGTTTCAGGCCTGAATATTTCAATTTAACTTTTTCGAGATACACTTCAGCGCCGTCGCTAATAGTTGCAAGTTCTCCAATTGCCGAGGATAACCCGCCTGCACCGCAGTCGGTACTGCATTGTATTAAACCTTTATGCGCGGCTTTTTCTAAAAAGTCTGCCGCCATTTTTTGCACTATAGGACTGCCAATCTGCACGGCAGACTGCGGCGAGTGCTCATCAATTTCGCGCGAGGAGAAAGTTGCACCATGAATGCCGTCTTTGCCAACTCTGCCGCCAACAGATACAATAAGGCTTCCCGGCGTAATCTCTTTTACCCACGAATCCCTGCCGTTAAATTTTGCAGGCATAATGCCGCCGGTACCGCAATAAACAAGCGGCTTACCGGAATAACGGTCATCAAATATTACCGAGCCGTTCACTGTTGGAATACCCGATTTATTGCCGCCGTCTTCAATGCCTTTTCGCACGCCTTCAAATATACGGCGGGGGTGCAGCTGTCCGGTGAGCAATGATTTGGAATATGAGGGCGGACCGAAACATAACACGTTGGTGTTAAACAGCAGTTTTGCTCCGCCGATACCAGTGCCGAGCGGGTCACGGTTGTTGCCAAGTATGCCCGTAATTGCACCGCCGTAAGGATCCATTGCAGATGGGGAATTATGTGTTTCAACTTTCCAGACGAATAATTCTTCATCGTTAATTTTTACCACGCCTGCATTATCTGAGAACACTTTCACCAGCCACTTCAGCCCGGCTTTTTCAAGTGTCTCCTGCACATCCTGTGTGGCATTTTTGATATACGCTTTAAAGAGCGAATCAATCAGCAGCGTTCTGCCGGTCTCAGGCTCAATATAAATTATCTCAGCATTAAACTCTTTATGCTTGCAATGCTCAGACCATGTCTGCGCAATAATTTCCAGATCGCAGTCTGTTGGATGTTCAGGTAATCCAGCCGCTTTCCGGTAGCTTGCAGTTTTTTTACTCAGGTAATGCGATTTAATCACCCGCATTTCTTCAAGGTTAAGCGCCAGCAAACGGCTGTTAGATAAGGCAAGTAATTCCTCATCCTCAAAATCGATTGGCACGGCTTCAACGGTGTTATCAATATGCAGGTGCACTTCGGGAACATAGAGCGGAGCCTGTTGCTCAAACCTTCCCGTGCTGATATGATTGATTAATTTATTTGCAAGAAACGTATCGGCAATTACCTGTAGTTCAGTATCGGCAAGTATATTTTCAAACAGATAAAAATCCTGAGAGAATATTTTTTGCACATCCGGCGCTGTTTCCGGACTGAACATGTCAATAAGTGTTTTCTGCGCCGACATTCCCTCATCATCGGTTACACCGGGCAGCTTTGCTATTATGATATATGAATCAAAACCCTTTTGCATAAGCGGTGCATTGATACTGTACTCGTTAACAACAACATCACTCAAGCCTTCGTTGGCAAATCTCTGTAACTCTTCATCCTGCAACGGATAGTCAATTACATAGATTTTTCCCGTCCGGATTTTTCCGGTTTCAATATTAAGGTATTTCATTATCTTTTCACGCAGATGTATTCCGGCGGAATCTTTTATACCGCTTTTCAGAAACACCTGAACCGTGTGATAGGATGGTAATTTCATTTTGTATCGTATGTAGTATATGGTAAAATTGTATTGTCTATGGTAATCTCAATCAGTTTTCTGTCTGTCACGTATCCGGCAACTTGTGCCTTGTAAGGCTCGGTCCCGTTAATAATCTTAAGTGCCTTGTTAACCTCTTTTGCCGGGAGTATTATCAGCATGCCGTTCCCCATGTTCCAGTATTGATACGCTTTACTCAGCGGAACATTTCCCATTTTTATTAATGATTCGAAATAAGGCTCAGGTGTAAACAAATTGTTCAGATCGGCACCAAGCGCTTTGTGCTTCAGCAGCCGCCCAAGGTTATCTACTACCCCGCCCCCGGTAATATGGGCTATACCATGAATGGCGGTTAATTTACTCAGCAGCTTCACTACAACCGGTGAATAAATCAAGCACGGGGTCAGGGCTGCATCGCCCCATTTCATTTTACTGCGCTTGTCGGTTTTCGCGTGCCAGTTTTCACCGTATTTTTCAGTAAGGATTTTTCTAAGCAGTGAAAAACCGTTACTTCTAAACCCGGGATTGTAAATACTAATAATAGCATCACCGGGCATTATATCCATACCATTCAAAGGCTGCTTCAGGTTCGGATGCAAAATACCCATTCCCGTGGCACACCAGTTAAAATGCATACCCTTACCGTAACCAGCTATACGCGAACCAAGTTCGGCAATTTCTCCACCGGTAACAATAACCCTTGAAAATTTTGCCGCGTCGTGCAACCCGCGCATTAATGCATCAACCGTTGCATGGTTCAAATGGTCAACATCCAGAATATTCGAAATGCTGACGGGCTCGAAGCCATTGGAAACAAGGTCGTCAACAGTCATCGCCAGCAGGTCATAACCAAGGGTATCATATTTCTTCATCCGCTCGGCAATTTCCACTTTCGTCCCGATGCCATCTGATGATATGCCAATGAGCGAGCCATTGCAATCCATCATCGAGGCATAGGCACCGTCAACCGTGGGAATCATTACTCCGTTTTTTTTGCGGTTATTAAATGTCCCTTTCGCCCATGCAAATGCTGTTTTTGAGCAGGCACTGCCAAGGTTTGTATTTATACCGCTGTTCGTTTTAGCCATAATATTTTGTAAACTTTTATTAATGCTTAAAATGCCTGCAACCGGTAAGCGCCATACTTACACCAAGTTCATTACAGCGTGCAATAACATGCTTATCCCGTATTGAACCGCCCGGCTGTATGATTTTTGTAATACCAGCTTCGTGTGCCAAATCGATGTTATCTTCAAACGGGAAAAAAGCATCGGATGCAAGAAGAATATCTATCCCGGCAAGCGTGTCAACGCCAAGATTCTTTTTTGCCTTTGTTACAGCAAGCCCAACGGAGTTAACACGGTTCGGCTGCCCGGAGCCCATGCCGATAAGCTGTAAATAATTCTCAGGTGTGCGCATTACCAGTGCTATGGCATTGGATTTAATATACTGCACAGCACGCAACCCGAAAGCTACCAAGTCCTTCTGCTTTTCAATATCGAATGGTGTTTCCGTTACTGAATCAATCTTACTGTATAAAGTATTATCTTTAGACTGCCGTAGTAGAGTGTTGTTCGATATGCGCAATTCTTCGGTCGCTTTTATCATATCCGTTGAGAACCGGATAATCCGCAAATTCTTTTGTTGTTTCAGGTATGCAAGCGCATCTTCAGTAAAAGATGGCGCAGCAACAATCTCAACAAACTTGCGCTTGCTTTTATCTTCAGCATCAAAAGCCAAATAACTAACTGCCTCTATAGTTGCTTCGGTATTAAAAGCAATTATACCGCCGAATGCAGATACCGTATCGCCTTCCCATGCAAGTTCAAATGCACGTCGCTGGCTTTTGCCTTCTGCCATCCCGCATGGGTTATTATGTTTAACAATAACGCAGCCGGTATGGCTGAATGTTGACACGGTTTCTATTGCAGCCTGAACATCAAGAATATTATTATACGAAACTTCCATGCCGTGTAAAACTTCCATATCATACAGTGCTGAGTTTTTGCCTGCTAACCTGTACAACGAAGCCTGCTGATGCGAGTTCTCGCCGTAACGGAGTGTTTTTCCTCCGGTAAATGAGAGGCGCAGTGAATCAACTCCGTTAAAACTATCCATTGCTTGAGCTATAGCCGCATCATAGTCAGCAGTCAGGTTAAAGGCTTTCGCCATTAACCGTTTTCTGGTTTCATACCCAAGTGCCCCGGCATTGGTTCGAAGTTCACTAATGACGGTATCGTAATCATGTATGTCAGTAACAACAGCTACATATTTAGAATTCTTTGCAGCAGCCCGTATCATGGTCGGACCGCCAATGTCAATATGGTGAATCAGTTCACTGAGTTCCGTTCCTGCCTCGCGGTATTTTTCAAATGCATACAGATTACATACCACAAGATCAATTGGCTTAATGTTCAATTGGACTGCTTCCGCCGCGTCTTTTTCCCTGTCAAAAAGCAAGGCTGATTCAATATTGAATGAAATGGTTTTCATCCTGCCACCAAATGCTTCCGGATTACCGGTAACGGTGCTTATTTCGGTATAAGGAATACCTGCCCCGGCAAGGAATGCCCCTGTGCCACCGGTTGAAATAATTTCTGTTCCGTGCGCTTGCAGTACTTCTGCAAGCTCCCGTAGATTTGTTTTATCGGTAACGCTTATGAGCGCTCTCTGTATTTTAATCATATTCTTGTTATTAGTATTATATAAGTTTACTTAGTTCGTTCCAAGCCGTTTCACGGTATCGTTCTGATGCTTCCGCCGGACTTGCAGCATGGGTAATACCACGGCCGACAATAATCATATCCGCGCCGCCACGCACTGCCATCTCGGGAGTAATATACTGCTGCCCAAGCCCGTCGCCTTTGCTTTCCATCTGCACACCGGGCATCAGCAAAAGCATTCCCGCGGGTATTTTATTCTTAAACAAACGGATGTCCTTCTCGTCCTTACCATGACCGATAAAGCCGGAAACAACATGCCTGTTATTTTTACCAATCTCTAAAACCTTACGGGTATAGTTTTCTGAAATAAGATTATTCTTTGCCGACATTCTTGCCAGCAAGAAAGAACTCCTGTTTGCAAGCCCGTCAAATAGACCGTTAAGAATCGCTTCACCGGCAATTGCATGAACGGTTACAAACTCTGACCAGTCGGCTATTTTATAAATTCCGCCGCGGTACTGCATGCGCACCGTGTTACCTATATCGGCAAATTTCCTGTCCTCGAAGATTTTAAAGTCGTATGCTTTTGCAGCCTCCTGCAAGCGGTTTATAAATGCAGGGGAAAAATCCGCGAGTATATCAATATGGGTTTTAAGCATCGCGATATGTTTGCCGCACTGCTCAACTATTGCAAAAAATTCTTTTTCCGTGTCAACATCCAACGAGAGCACCAGATTGCTTTGCTTGCGCTGCATGGTTTGCAATAGTGATGCGGTGGAAGCATTCTCAATAGCGGTCTGCTGAACAGCTTTCGGCATTGATGAATTCATCAGAAACATTTGTATTTCTTTGGCTGTTTCGTTAGACATTAAGCCTTTTTCCATCAGCACCTGAATAATTTCCTCGATGTTTGTTACTGCATAAAGCGGCAGCCCGGTATTTTTGGCAAAATCATCCTTTACCGCACGCCGGTCAACAAGTACCACACCTGCAATGGGATTCAATCCATTGTCTATCATCTGCTGCCTTGTTTCAAGAATACTCTCGCCCGAAGTCACCAAATCCTCTACCAGAAGGCAGCGGTCGCCTTGGCTGTATTCGCCCATGATGGCATCTTTTGAGCCATAAGCTTTTTCTTCTTTGCGGGGTATAATTAAGGGTTTGTTCAGGTGAAGGGAAAGGGCTGATGCAAGAGGGATTCCAGTATAGGGCACTCCTGCTATCCTCTCGTATTGCAAGGCAGGAGGCAATACATCTGCAAGAAGCCTCGAGATTCCCTGCATCAAATCGGGATACGATATAAACTGACGAAGGTTTAGATAAAACGGTGATGTTATACCGCTTTTAAGGGTAAATGACCCGAATTTCAGCACTCCGGCTTCAAACATACTAACGATAAAATCGGTTTTAGTCATGAAAGATTGCCTTTCCTTTCTGATGGTGTTCTTTGCCGTTAATAAATGTTGTAACTACTTTACCTTGCAAGGGAAAGCCCTCGAAAGGAGTATATTTTGCTTTCGTTAAAAAATGTTCCGCGCTCACAACCACTTCGGCATGCTGGTCAATAACGGCAAAATCGGCATAGTAGCCGGGGAGCAGCTTCCCCCGTTTTTCCAATTGCATTATTTGTGAAGGATTAGTGGATGTTAAACGGATAATAGTATCTAAAGGAATGTCTTTTTGCTGCAAGTGCCGGGATAGGAGAAGAGGGAGCGAAGTCTCTAAACCCGGGAACCCGGACGGTGCCTCACGGTACGGCTTCTGCTTTTCCTGCAAACCATGCGGGGCATGGTCTGAGCCTATTGTATCAATGTAACCTTTTAACAGGGCATTCATCAAGGCTTCGGTATCTTTCATCATCCTGAGCGGAGGGTTAACTTTACCGTAATTTCCCGCGTCTTTCAATACATCCTCGGTTAAGAACAGGTGATGCGGGGTTACTTCGGCATAAACCGGGAAATCCGCTGTCTGCTTGTATGCTTTGACCAACTGCATTTCTTCTTCCGTTGAGACGTGCAAAATCATCAGCTTATTTTTTACTTCCGATGAAATCCTCAGCATTAGCTCAACCGCTTTATACGCGCATACTCTGTTCCTTATTGCACCATGATACATAACGGAATTGTATGCATCGCCGTGATACATTTTTTCATGTTCGGTTATGCAGTCCTGGAGTTCGCAGTGCGTCAGCACTGGCTTATCGTATTTACGGGCAAGTGCACAGATTTGTTTCAGCAGGTTTTCATCGGCAACTACTTCATTAGAACTGGAAGCCGACAGAAATACTTTAATGCCCGATATGGAGCCTTCATCAAGCATCTCTTCGAGATCCTCCAGATTATGGGGTGTGGCACCGCCATACATACCATAATTTACCTTCGAGCAAGCCGCCACGTGCTGTTTTTCCATAAGATGCTCAAGGGTGTCTGTTGCCGGAACCGTATTAGGCATATCAAAGATGGTTGTTACTCCCCCCGCCAAAGCCGCGGAGCTGGCACTGTGCCAGTCTTCTTTATATGCTTGTTGTAAATCTCTAATGTGCGTGTGCAGGTCAATCATTCCCGGTATCAACATCTTGCCTTCAAGATCAATAATCCGGTCTGCTTCCTGCGGAAAAGGGGTGACACTCTCCAGGCACTCATTATTGATGAGTACAAACTGTAAAGCACCATCGATCAAGCAGTTTTGTATTAATGTTTTCATATTTGAAAATGTAATAACAAAACTAAAAGTTTTTTTATTAAAGTAAAAATTAAATTTTATTTATTTTATTAATCTTTTTTCACTTTTAAGCAAATAAATAAAGATTTCGTTTGGAGATTCGTAATTATTTTTATTATTATTACAAATTAGATTTTCCTCAACTTGATGTGGCAACGGAAAAACAAATGGCACTGATAACAATATTGGGTTGCATCCCGGATGAAAAACGTACGAATATATAGTACGGGAGACTTTCATTCCCTAATAAAACAAAGCTCTTTAGCATTCCTGTCTTTTTTCCTTTTCACATTTTCACTTTCCCTTTACAAATCACTTTTTACAAACAAAATTATTTTGCATTTATGGAACACGTAATATCCATGAGAGATTTATCGCAGGCGGATATTTTGCAGCTATTGCAAACCGCCGCGCAGATTGAAAACAAGGAATTGCAACCGGATATTTCCGATAAAGTTGCAGCCCTGCTTTTCTACGAGCCTTCGACACGAACTGTTTTTTCTTTTGATACTGCGGTTAAACGCATGAATGGCAAATCCATCATCATGGCGGGTACCGAGGCTTCATCGGTTAAAAAGGGCGAGTCCTTTTCTGATACGGTACAGACTGTCAGCCAGTACGTCGATATTATTATTATCCGCTCCATTCTTGAGGGAGCTGCACGTTACGCCTCCGAAATTCTCCCCATCCCCATTGTTAATGCCGGTGATGGCAGTAATCAGCATCCGACACAAACCATGCTTGACCTGTACTCTATTAAAAAAACACAAGGGACGCTTTCCAACCTAAATATTGCTTTGGTCGGCGATCTCCGCTTTGGAAGAACCATTCACTCTTTAGTTTACGGACTTGCCCACTTTGGCGTAACTTTCTACACAGTGGCTCCCAAACACCTTAAACTGCCGCTCTATATTAAAAACGACCCCGCGTTAGCGAATGTGAAATTTATCGAGTGCGATTCGCTCGCGGAAATCATTCCCCTGCTCGATGTCATGTACGTGACCCGCGTCCAAAAAGAACGGTTTGCAGACCCTGTTGAATATGACCTTGTTAAAAACAGCTATCAAATTACTTCACAGCTCATCACAAGTTGTAACCCGAAGGAAAATTTCAAAATTCTGCACCCGCTCCCTCGTGTACACGAGATAACCGTGGATGTTGACCCGCTGCCTTATGCCTACTATTTTCAGCAGGCAAAAAACGGCCTCTATATCAGGCAAGCAATTATTGCAACTTTACTAGGAGCATTGTAACATGAAAGTATTAAAAGTTGACGCGATAGAAAACGGAACGGTGATAGACCACATACCCGCTGGCAGAGCCTTCAAGATTATCGAAATCCTGAAACTTGCAGAGAATATTCCGGTTATGGTTGGCACGCAGTTACCCAGCAAAAAATTCGGACGCAAGGATATTATAAAAATTGAGAATACCGAGTTCACCGAGGATCAGCTTAACATCATTACCCTGCTGGCTCCTTCGGCAACCTATGTAACCATCAGAAATTTTGAGGCTGTAAAAAAATCCGATGCCCGCATCCCGAAGATTATCAAAGGATTGGTTACCTGTCCAAATACCATCTGTATAACAAATCATGAGCAGATGCAGACAAAATTCGGCGTTGAATCAGAAAAACCTGTTACTGTCCGCTGCGGCTATTGTGAACGGGTGTTTACTATCGATGACATTAACAAATTCATGCAGCCCATCAAAGAAGAATAATTATGGAGCCAAATTTATCAGTTGATTTCTTCGGTAAAATTGCCGCTTCACCATTAGTGCTCGCTTCGGGTGTCATGGGCATCTCGTATTCCGGTATGCTGAAAGTGGTTGAAAACGGCTGCGGTATCATTACGACAAAATCCTATACTGTGCAGCGCCGGAAAGGTCATGAAGGCCCTGTGGTTGCCGAGTTTAACGGCGGGTTTATCAATTCAATGGGCCTCAGTAATCCCGGCATCTACGAAGGAATGAAGGAAATAGCCGACTGCAAAAAGCGCTGTGATGCACCAATCATCATCAGCTTGTTTGGTGTAACCGCTGCAGAGTTTACCGAATTGGTACGCGCTGTTGACAGCAGTATCATTGATGCTATCGAGTTAAACCTTTCCTGCCCCAATGTAGCAGATGAGTACGGTATTCCCATAGCGGCATCAACGGAAAAAGTTTTCGAAATTGTCTCAGCGGTTAAGTCTATTACCAAACTGCCTGTCATTGCAAAGCTTTCTCCCAATACCTACAATGTACCGGAGATTGCACTCTCTGCAGAGAAGGCAGGTGCGGACGCCCTGACGCTTATTAACACACTCGGCCCGGGAATGATAATAGACATCAATGCCCAAAAACCGGTTATTCTTAATAAATTCGGGGGTATTTCAGGGGCAGCTATAAAGCCCTTGGCGGTTAAACTGATTTATGAAATCAGTAAACTGGTCAAAATTCCCATCATCGGCACCGGGGGAGTGTTAACCGGTGAGGATGCCGTTGAATTCCTCCTCGCGGGAGCTGCATACGTCGGCGTTGGGACTGCCGTTTATTACAATGGCATTGATGTGTTCGCGAAGATTAATGCATTTTTCAGTTCCTATCTCCGTCAAAACAACCTTGCTTCGGTAAGAGATATTAAACCAATTTAAGGAGTACCTTATGATTACATGGAAACCTTTTACTGTTAAAGATATCATCAGGGAAACACCTTCGACATCTACACTTGTGCTATCTGGTAAAATGGAAATGCAGCCCGGTCAGTTTATCATGCTTACCGATTTTGCTACCGGTGAAAAGCCATTTGCATTTTCGTTTGTTTCAGAGAACGAATGCGGCCTCACCATAAAAGCTGTCGGAAAATTTACTTCAGCAATTACACGGGTGCCTGTCGGCTCAACCGTGTACCTCCGCGGCCCTTATGGAAACTGCTTTACCTTACCCGGCAAAGACAAAAAGCTTATCCTTGTTGGCGGCGGCTGCGGTACGGCTCCCATGCGCCTTTGGTTACGGCATTTGTTGCAGCACGGTTATTCGAACATAACATTTATTAATGGTGCAAGGTCCGCCGATGAATTACTCTACGCTAGCGAATTCCGCTCCTACCCCATCGAGCTCATTACTTCAACGGATGACGGCAGCGAGGGATATGCCGGATTTACTCCTGATATTTTAAGAGAAGTATTGACAAACTCTGCTTTTGATATACTCTATACAGCAGGCCCGGAGTTGATGATGAAAAAAGTGCATGAAGTAATTGGCAGTACTCCGTTAGAATCCTGGTTCCTCTTGGAGCGATACATGAAATGCGGTATTGGCATCTGCGGCCAATGCACGCTTGACCCTGCCGGGATAAGGCTCTGCATAGAAGGCCCGGTAATTTCGGGTGAGGTGCTCAATTCAATCGATGAATTCGGCACATACACCAGAGATGCGTATGGTGGAAGAAAAGTATTTGCAGGAATAGGCTGTACCTGATACATTTGTTTTATCATTTATAGCAAATATTAGCAACTTATGACAGTACTGCAAACGGAAATACGCTTACCACAGATGCGCAGGGGTTTTCACCTGATAACAGAAATTATTCACAAGGCAATTGATGCCGAAGGACATGTTGAGAAAGGTATTTGCAATCTTTGTATTCAACACACTTCGGCATCACTTACTCTTAACGAAAATGCCGACCCGTCAGTCAGGCGCGATTTCGAAATCTTCTTTAATCATCTCGTGCCCGAAAATTTTCCACGGTTTACCCACACGTATGAAGGCAGCGATGACATGCCTGCCCATATCAAAGCCTCAATTATGGGTGCAACCCTCAACATTCCAGTAAAAAATAACCGGTTGCTGCTCGGCACCTGGCAGGGTATTTATTTATGCGAACACAGGGATTCAGGCGGCTCAAGAAAAATTGTGATTACCGTTATAGGGTCGTAATTATAACTTTATTTTAAAGTAAAAAAACTTATTTTCTTTTAACTGATTTGCGTATTATATTAATTACACAAAAACGGGATTGTGGCACCTTGCTGGAAGCGTTAATCTATCGCTTTTTTTTCTTTAATAGGCCATAAAACCGTTTAATTGGATTTTTGATTTTCTTTTATTATTTAGGCGCGGAATATGCCAATAACAACTTTCACTCACTTGAAAAATCGCATGGGGATTCTTCCCCCTTTATCGATTGGTAAGTTTTTACTTTTACTTACTTCCCTTTTTATTTCGGGTTGTATTGATGAACCCGTGAGTCCCGTATGGGATGTGCAATTAAATGCACCAGTTACCAATAAAAAATATACGCTCATGGAGGTCATCGAAAAGGATAGTGACAGTACGCTAAAATATGATGCAACCAATAACCTGTATTATGCCGATGATCAACCAATTACCGGCATTGTTGTTGAGGATAAGCTGAAATTGAACCCAAGTGTTGCAAATGTTCAGTTCGCGATACAAAAACTTACAATTAATCCGGCTCCCTTCACAACCACCGTTGCCATTAGCCAGCTTGGCCCTGGCTTCAATCAGTCATCTCAGGGTGTGGTCGTTCCTATTCCCTATGTTAAACAAACCATTACCCAAAACCTTGCCCCGATTAATGACTTCGAAGAAATGGTTCTTGAAGACGGAACTATGAACCTGACAATTTCGAATAATACAACCGGAACTTGTTCCTTAAAAGTACACGGTGTCACCATTGTCAATGCATCTGATAATAGTGTGGTTTTTGCAAATACCGATTCAATAATGATAATTCCGGGTCAATCAAAAACAATCTCACGGAGTTTAGCCGGAAAAACGATGAGGAATTCGTTAAAAGCATCAATAACCATTTCAACAGTCGCCGGTAATTCTAAAATTGAACCAGCAGAGACTATCGGTTTCAGTTTTGCTATGGTCAACCTAAGCCCTTCCAGAATGAAAGCAAAAATTCCGGCGCAGGATCCATACAGCAACAGTTCTTCTTTCCAACTTGATCAAAATTCAAGAATAAAACTGGTAACGGTAAAAAAAGGCAAATTAGTTTACACCCTTAAAAATAACTTCAAAGCCTCAGTCAACGCATTTTTTTCAATCCCCGAACTAAAAACAAGTTCAGGTGCAATATATTCCAACACCGTAACTCTTGGGCCGGATGAGAGTAAACCAATAACAATAACGGATTTGAATGGATGGTCGTTACAATCAACCGATGGCTCGTACACGGGTGTAGTTAACTTTAATGTTACAACTGCTGTTCTTCCCACCACCACTGCTGTCGAAATAACCAAAAGTGATAACGTTTCAATTACGGTTAACATGGACACTCTTATTCTTAAACGGGTTGACGGCAAACTGAAGCCAACGCAGTTAACTACAAAAACAACCGCGATAGCACTCAATTTAGGCTCACTGGAAACTTTTACCGCAGAAACAATTCTCTTTAATAAATTTGTCTTTGACATTAACCTCGGTATGTCGGCAAACACTAAAATCCGCCTTGATAATGCAACGGTGGTCGGTAAAAACAGTTTGCGTACAAGGTCACTCAACATCGCTTCAACGCTGTTGAACGGTGGAGGGTCTATGCAAAAGATTACGATACCTCAAACTCAGTTAAATGACTTTATTAATGCTTTTGTCAATAAGCCTCCAGATTCCCTTATCATAAGTTATAACGCTACAGTAAACCCAAATAGCGAGGCAATTATTATCAATGATGCCGATTCGGTCTATGGCAACAGTGCTATGGAAATCCCGCTGAATGTTGGTATTAAAGGCGGCACCATAACCGATACGACTGAAATAAATATTCCCGAATCGAACAAAGAAAAGCTCGACAACATCCTTTCAGGCACGGTAAAACTTCAGATAGAAAACGGTTTACCGGCTGAAGTTGTGTTTACCGGAAAGTTGTATGATGCATCTGGTAATTTCCTCATGAATTTACCCCCCGGCACACCCTCGAGTATAAATGTAGCGGCCGCACAAGTATATACTACCGGTCCGAAGCAGGGCGAAGTCTCGGCTGCTGCAAAATCGGAAATTACAATAACTTTAAACACCGAGCAGATTAAAAAGTTTATCGATAGTAAAAGCATGATTATTTCCCTGCAATTTTTCACAACAGGCGGACAGGCTGTTCCGGTTAAGTTTTTAACCACTGACTATATTAAAGTATATGCAGCCGGCCAGTTAAACTATCGCAATAAGCCATAAGGAGGAAATAATGAAAAAACTATATATACTCATCGCTGTAATTTTTTCTTCGGCTGTTACATTCGCGCAAAACGGCTCGCTTGGCATGGTAGATGCACATGCTACTGGTTTTGGCAAAACATATACCGCGAACTCCCGTGGAGTTTATGCCATAGGTATTAATCCCGCTAACCTTGCTCTGCCCGGCGGGACCCGTTTTGAAATAGCGCCCCCGCTCAATATTGCTATGCGTGCCGGTACTGACTTTTTATCCATAGACGAATTCAACTATTTCTTTGGCGGTGTTGACAGTGCAGGCACAAAAGTCGGCAGGTATCTTACCGATGATGACAAGGAACGCTTAGTTAACCTTTTTAAGGATGGCGGCACATTTATAACCGACCTGTCATTTATACAGTTTGGTGCCTCTGCAAAATTCGACAGCAGTATCGGCGCTTTCGGGTTTTCGATACAAGATGTGTTCTACACGAAATTCAAATTTCCCAGTGGCATTATCGAATTGGCTATGAACGGAAACCGGGTGGGCAACGATTACGACTTGAACGATATGCAGTTCAAAAGCACTTTATACCGGACCTATAATTTTGCCTATGCCCGCGAAGTGAAAATCCTTCCTAAATGGTTCAGGAAAGCAACTTTGGGTATCGGGATAAAATATGTCGCGGGATACGCGTATGTATCCCTTGATAAAATTAATACCAGTATTACAACGGATTCTAATTTTTATATTGGCGTTTCATCAGCACACCGGGTTTTAACCGCCTTTTCCGAGTCCTTTGGAGTAAACTACGATTTTGATTCATCTGGTGTTAAGAAAAAATCATCAATGTCGGCTTTTCCCGAAGCTGCCGGTTCGGGTATGGGTTACGACATTGGTTTTTCTGCTATCATTAACGATAAATGGAGCATTGCCCTTGCTGTTACCGATATTGGTTCAATTAACTGGAATAAAAACGCCGCTGAATATATTTCCGAATCATCTATGATTATTAAAGATGCCTCAGACCCTAACCTGTCCGATTCATTAAAAAATCTATTTAAAGACAAGGGCAAATATCTCAGTTCTTTTACGACAAAACTGCCAACCACGTTACGTTTAGGGGCTTCATATGTCTTCCGCCCTGATGTGTTTATGTTAACCGCGGACTGGAATTTTGGACTTAACGATGCTCCCAGAAACGAAAAAGTTGGCCGGTTTTCTTTTGGCGGTGAATGGAATGCCGCGAAATGGCTGCCTTACCTGCGGGGCGGAGTAAGCTTCGGCGGTGCGGATTTTTTCAGTTGGACCGTTGGTCTGGGGCTTAATATCTGGAGGATAGAACTCAATGCTGCAACCCCCGACTTCCAGTATTTGTTCTCGCCAAAATCAGGTAAGCGTGTTAGTTTCGCGGCAGGCTGGCGCTTCAGGTTTAATTAGTTTGTAACTGGTTCAATAGTACTGTATTTTCCGAAGTCCCCCTTTTTGAAAAGGGGGTGGATCGCTTTAGCGAGACGGGGGAATCATTTTTAGGCAGTGTTAACGCTGCTAAAACAAGACAACCTCACCCTTAATCCCTCTCCTAAAACAGGAGAGGGAAGCTCCAAAATAAAACCCAGCCCTTAAGTTGACACCATTGCCCGGCAATTGGGAGGGCTTTTTTTAAAAACACTTCAAAAACAATTTTATGGTATTTATTAATCCCTCAACTCTTTTCGAGAGATTGTGGTGATATAAAAAGTGCAATGCTCCCCTTAACCCCATATAGACTTCTTTCGAGTGCGGGTACCACCACAAATTTTTCTGCAGGCCCGGCATAATATCATCAATCACCGCGCGCGGCTGAGTCATTGCTTCTAATCCAATATAACTATGCGTCCTGCCAAAACCCGACTCTTTGAAACCGCCCCAAGGCGATTCTGCCATGCCGTGACTCATCAGATGATCATTTATGGTAATTGCACCACTTTCAAGCTTAGCGGCCAATTCGTGCGCGAGCTTTTTATTCTCAGTCCACACGGATGCAGTTAACCCCAGCTTGCCGGTGTTCGCCTTTTCCACGGCTTCTGCAATTGTTGAGAATGAATCAACTGCTAATAATGGTCCGAATGTTTCTTCCTGCATGGTCAGCATATCCGGAGTAACTTTTTCCAAGATAACCGGTGGATGGAAATAGCCAATATTATTTTCTCCCTGCTTGCTCTGCCCGACAAATATCTCAGCTCCTTTTTCCATAGCATCCTTAAAATGAGCACGGACAGTTTCGAGCTGTCCCGCTGTTGTTAAAGAGCCTATTTCGACTGAAAAACCCTCATCAATACCCTGCCTGAGTTTCGTTAACTGCGATTTTAATTCCCGCATGAATTCATCATAAATCTTGTTATCAACAAATATTCTCTCAACACCGGCACACGATTGCCCTGAATTTGAAAGGCCCGCCCACAATGCACCCCCCGCAGCACGTTTAATATTTGCATCGGCGCATACAATCATCGCATCATTTCCGCCAAGTTCCAGTGAGATGGGTAAAAGCCTGTCCGCCGCTTTTTTCATTAGATATTTGCCGACCGGTACAGAACCGGTGAAGCACAATTTGTCCACGCCGCCGTCAATCATTGCATCACCCGCGATTTTACCGGGAAGATTAACATGGGCAAACAGTCCTTCAGGTAAACCGGCCGCTGACATGCACTCAGCTATTGCATTGCCCACGGTAAGTGTTTGCGATGCCACTTTTAGTATAACTCCATTCCCCGCCATCAGGGCCATCGCGACCTCATGGAACGGAATACCGAACGGATAGTTCCATGGACTGATAATTCCCACTACCCCATACGGCACCCGTGTAACATACGTCCATTTGTTTGCCAAAAGAATGTTACCGGGCATTAATCTCTTTTTCTTGAGTATGGAGCCCGCGTGTTTTGCATAGTAACTTACCGCCATAGCCGAAGGCAGTACTTCGGTACTCATTGCATCAATCCGGGTTTTACCGGTTGCATCCGATATGGTTTTAGCAAGTTCATCGGCATGCTGAGCAATGTATCCCGCTACCTTCCGCAATGCGGCTTTCCGCTCCTGAAACGGCATCTTACTCCATATTTTTTGTGCTTCTCTCGATAGAGCAATAGCGGATTGTAATTCTTCAGTTGTATGCTCGGGTATCTCGGCAATTATGTCAAAGGTTGCCGGATTAATACACTTGGTCAGTTTTCTTTCGGTGGTCATTCGTGTCTTAAATTAAGTATATGAATTAAACAAATGTAACAATTTGTTCTATAAACTGTACATAATCCCGCAATTACTTTATACCGTGTAATAAACCGGACCGGGCAAACCGGCAGTCAATCTGCCAAAGCTGTGCCTGCCGGTTAGCCTGGTTCATTATTTTCTTCAAACAGGGCACCCGCCGGGGCGCAGAAACGTGTAATTGGGGATTTTTGTGTTTATTAAGCGTAGCGAAAACATATAAATTTGCAAAAAATTGTTGATGATGAAACATCAATCCAATATTGATTCAAACTACATTGTTGGCCGCTAAAAGCCCCGTAGGGGTTTTCTGTTTGTAGCAAAACCCGCCACACACGTTTTGTTGCCCCGTAGGGGTAAACTCGCACGGAAGGCAACAGAGATGGATAAAATGGAAATGTTTGGCAATTGGGAAGGTGCACCTCTACGGGGCGCTGAACGCATTTGGGAGGGATTTTTCTACAAACAGAGCACCCCGCGGGGCGCTTGAATGTTGTAAATGGAAATTTTTGTGTTTGTTAAACGAGATGAAATCAAAAAATTTTGAAAACTATGTTGATGATAAAGCATCAATCCAATTTTGATTCAAGCCCCATTATTGGCGGTTCCAAGCCCCGTAGGGGTCTTCCGTTTGTAGCAAACCCCGCCACCAACGTTCTATTGCCCCGTAGGGGTAATCCCGCACGGAAAACAAAAAAATGGTAGATGTAATTTCATTTTATTGCAAGAGATATTACATTTACCATGTAAGAAAAGAATATTTAGAGCCGTTTATAATTGCATACATCATTAATAAATGGATATATATGGCAAATACTTTTACACAAATTTATCTGCAATTTGTTTTTGCTGTTAAAAACAGAGAGTCACTAATTTTACCTGAATGGAAAGAGGAACTGTACCGTTATATTACAGGAGTTGTTCAGAACCGGGGGCATAAACTCATCGCGATAAATGGGGTTGCGAATCATGTTCATTTATTAATTGGGTATGAAATAGCCCAATTAATTCCCGATTTGATGAGGGATGTCAAATCGGCATCTTCCATGTGGATTAATCAGGAAAGACTTATCCGGAGCAAATTTTCATGGCAAGAGGGATATGGGGCATTTTCCTACAGTCATTCACAAATCGAACAGGTCGTGCGATATATACAGGATCAAGAAAAACATCACAGAAAACAACATTCACCGAGGAATATAAATTATTTTTGGAGAAATTTCACGTTACCTATGATGCTAAATTTATTCCTCTTGATATTCAATAAACGAGTGCACCCCGACGGGGCGCAGAAATGTGTATTTGGGGTTTATTGTGTTTATTAATCGTAGCGAAAACATATAAATTTGAAAAAGTGTTGACGAAAAAATATCAGCTCAATTTTGATTCTGACCCAATTGTTGGCTTCTAAAGGCCCCGGAGGGGTCTTCCGTTTGTAGCAAAACCCGCTACCCCCGCTTTTTTTGCCCCGTAGGGGTAATCCCGCACGGAAAGCAAGAGAGATGGATAAAATGGAAATGTTTGGCAATTGGGAAGGTGCACCCTTACAGGGCGCTGAACGTCTTTTGGGATGGGGTTTTCTACAGACAGAACACCGCGATGGGGCGCAGAAACGGGTAATCGGGGATTTTTGTGTTTATTAAGCGTAGCGAAAAAATAGTAATTTGAAAAAACAATGTTGATGACAAAACATCAGCACAATTTTGATTCAAACCCCATTATTGGCGGTTTTAAGCCCCGGAGGGGTTTTCTGTTTGTAGGAAACCGCGCCAGCCGAATGTCCTATTGCCCCGTAGGGGTAATCCCGCACGGGAAGCATGAGAGATGGATAAAATGGAAATGTTTGGCAATTGGGAAGGTGCACCCCTACGGGGCGCTGAACGCATTTTGGATGGCCTTTTCTACAAACAGAGCACCCCGCTGGGGTGCAGGAATGTGTAATTGGGAATTTTTGTGTTTGTTAAACGTAATGAAATTATAGTAATTTGAAAAA
>JACPGF010000085.1 GCA_016182615.1 Ignavibacteriales bacterium | reverse complement strand
TGTAAACTTTGCAACAAAGTCTCCGGTTGCACCGTTAAAACCAACTCCACCGGAAGCGACAGTTCCCTGATTATAACTATACGTGTTACTGTTAACATCCTGTACAACAGACCGTGTATTATTTGTTGTCCAGTTTTCACCGGGTTGTGCAGCCACTGTTACCTTAATTGAATCGGTTTCAATTACGCTCGATGTGTAATCGGAAAAAGTAAGAGTTTGAGAAGCCCCTGCAGCTAAATCGGTTACTGTTTGAGAATTGCTGTAACGTGATGTCCCATCCGAGGCTTTAAACACGTTAACATTAACATCAAAGGTTAATGCTGCATCACTTTTGTTGGTAACCAGCGCTTTTATAATGTTCGGATTGCCGAATGGTACAGGAATTTGACCAAGGGCATAAATCTGGGTCACCTCAACAACATCGATAAGATTTGCCCCAAGCCGGGTAATTGGCCGGAACGCTGATGCATTTGTTAATGCTGTTGGTAAAGTTGTTGTAGAAAATGCATTCCTTAAACCTGTGGTAATAGTAGTATTACAATATGCAACATTTGAAGTTGAAACTGTTCCCGGCGAAGGATTCTGATATTCAAATGCAATATACACGCCGCCGCCAGTATAGGTAAATGCAGAGCCTCCGGTAAACGGTATATCAAATACTCCGGTAGTATTTGGAATTGTTATACTCCTATCACAGGCCAGCGTCATTCCATCTATGACACCATTCGAGCCGTTGGTCCAAGCTGTACTCGGCAAGGCATATGAGACATCGGTAGTATTCTTCATATACACTTTAAATGTACCGGTAGTCGTTACACTTTGAGCTGTTGAATAGGTGAAACCAATTAAATTAATTTCGCCCACGGGAAAACCTGCGGCTTGCATTTCGGCAGCACTAATAATATAGCAGGTTCGGATATATCTTTGTGAACCTTGAGGAGCCCGAGAATTTCCGGACGTGCTGGCTCCTGTAGTTACAGCTATAGTAACTGTTTCTGTAAATCCGGTATTCTGTTCTGTTATCGCGTTATGAGAAGCAGATGGCACTGCTGAAAAAACCGCGTTCTTTGATTGTCCTAGAAGAATGGAATGAGTCTGCAACAATAGTATAAACAGCAGTAGAATCACTTTTTTCATGTGTCGGTCCTTAAATATTTGTAATTAAAATTGAATTCAAGATCAGGGATTATGACTACACATGTGGCCGTAGTTATTGGACAATTATGGTAAGCATATAAAAATAACCGCTGAGGGAGATAATTTAGTCCACGAAGCGATGCTTTATTCTAAAAATTATTTTTGTAACACAGTAAAATGAATATAGAAATTTTCAGTTGAAAAGCAAATTGAATTAATGCTTTCAGAACAAAGAAATTCAATTAAGACTAACATAGGATTAAATTGCTTAGGAAAATAATGTTTATATTGTTAAACCATGAATAAGATTTTTTGTAGTTCCCTGTTTACCATAATAAGTCTTTTTTCCATTGTTTCCGGTCAGGATTTATGGAAAAAGCAGCTGTCGCCAACAAGTAAAAACCTGAATAAACTGGTTTTTACGGACAGTATTACCGGTTGGGCTGTTGGCGATTCAGGTGCCATTCTGCATACAACAAATGGCGGGGAAAACTGGCTGATTCAGCAATCGGGTATAGACGCTAATATTCATAGCGTTACTTTCCCTACACCTTTTTCCGGCCGTGCTCTTGCATGGAAATCAGATGTTCCTCCCTATGGCACTTATATCTTAAGAACAAGCGATGGAGGTATTACCTGGGAAAATGAGTTTTTCCGTGAAGAGAATATTTTTTTGCAACCGGTATATTTTATCGATTCGTTAACAGGATGGGTCGGCGCCGGCTCGGCAGGTTTGTATTATACCACCGATGGCGGCAGGGAATGGATTTCGTCTGAAATTGATTCATTTGGTGGATTCCCCAAAAAAGATTTTGCTTTTCTCAATAAAGAATATGGCTATGTTTGCGGCGGCACCTTCGATGTGGTTGGACTGATATGGCGGACATCGGACGGTGGACGCACGTGGCAAGGTAAACCCACCGGCCCTGAACCGGTTCATAAGCTTCATTTAAGAGACTCATTACTTGTTGAAGGAATCGGCGGTGATTTTGAGTACGGTGTTTCGGTTGTGCGCACAACTGATGCAGGCATGCAATGGTCATACACAGAGCTCAATATTTTTGGCATTGGTCTCGGCCTCGCTTTCAGGACTCCTGCAGAAGGCTGGGTATCTATGAACGGCGGCTTAACCGGAAAATTTTTGCTGACGATTGATTCGGGATATACTTGGGTTGAAAGCCCGACCCCGGATAGTGTATATCTCGCCGATGTCGTTTTCCCGGATTCGCTGCATGGTTATGCTGTTGGGCAGAATGGAATTATCCTTAGATATACCGGACCGCTGTCTGCCACACAAAAAGCACCTGTGCATAAAAAAGAGTATTCATTGAATCAGAATTTCCCGAATCCATTCAATCCGGCTACAACAATAAGTTATGAACTTTATGAAAGAACTTTTGTTGTGATTACCATATATGATATTTTGGGAAAAGAAAAAGAAACTTTAGTCAAGGCAGAACAGTTCCCGGGTATTCATCAGGTGCAGTTTGATGGTTCGGGGTTACCATCGGGTGTGTATTATTATACCATGAAAGCGGGACAGTATTTATCAGCGCGAAAAATGGTAATTCTAAAGTAAAATAGCTCATCATCCCTGCTGTGAGCAGTATAAACATCTACAATAACTTTGTTTTGCAGGTAATAGTTAATTTTTATAACGGGTTGTACTGATTGGGTTTACTTAATTAGCCCAGACCAGTGCGGTAAAAATCAATGACATTGTTGTCTATCGACAATGAGAGTAAGGTAGAATTTTTATGAATAAGTTCAATCAACATCATACGCTTTTATTTTTCATCTTGTTTATTATTATGGCGATAGTTCCATTAACAGGACAGGAAAAGGGAAAAGCAGACAGTTTGCAGTTTATTATGGATGAGTTTACCATAATAGGAACCAGAACAACTGAAAAAATTATCGATATTCCTTATTCGGTTTTCCGGGTCGACAAAAAGGAGCTTGCTTTTGGAAGAAAGGTGTCTGCTAAGGATGTGCTTGCTGATGTTCCGGGATTATTCCTGCAATCAAGATATGGGAATCAGGATTTAAGAATTTCCATCCGTGGATTCGGTACACGTTCTAACTCCGGCATCCGCGGTGTCCGCATCCTTCAGGATGGAATTCCGGAGTCTGAACCGGATGGCGAAACAGTGATTGATGCCGTTGACTTAAACTCGCTTGGCGGTGTTGAGGTGGTTAAAGGAAATTTATCATCACTATACGCGAACGCGGCAGGTGGCGTTATTAATTTTGTTTCCGACCTCTATTTCCCGAGTAATTATGTGACACTGCAAAACCAAGTTGGTAAATATGGTTACCGGCAGAACGGGTTCAGGCTGGGGCTGAAAAACAATGATAACCGTTTGCTCCTTACCTATAATTACCGCAACCTTGACGGTTACCGCGAACACAGCACAGAAAACAGGCATCTGGTGAATGCAATATATGAGATGTATTTGCCCAAGGCCACCCTAACCATACTCGGAAATTTTGTCGAAGGTAAACTGACACTGCCCGGTTCATTAACCCGCGCCGAATTTGAATCGGACCCTTTTCAGGCCAATCAATTTGCTGAGCAGTATAATTTTAAACGGAATACAAAAAAAGGCAGGCTCGCCGTGCGATATAAACTCGGCCTGGATAATGCCAACAACAATGAGATTGAAATTACCGGTTACGGCAGTGTAAAGGAGTTAGAGATGGCAAATAGTCAGTTCTATACTTATTCTACACGCTATTCGCTCGGCTCGTTAATACGCTATACGAATAAATCTGAAATATTCAATCGATCGAATATCATTACTTGTGGTATGGAATATGCTTATCAGGGTGGACCAATTACCGAGTTTCAAAATATATACGGGCAGCGGGGGACTTCGGTAGAAGGGGAGTATGTATCAAGCTTAGGAAACCTTGGATTCTACTTTCTCAATCATATTAATATTATTCCTGAAAAATTTGATTTTTTTCTATCCGGCAGATACGACAGAAATGTTTTTAACCGGGATGTTTTTAATCCCTACCGTTATACCGATTCAACAATAAAATTTGAGAAATTTGTACCGAAGATTGCATTTAACTATAAACTAACACCGGTTATTGCAATTTATACATCATACGGAATCGGATACGATTTTCCGGCATTGAGTGAACTTGCAAATACACCTTTTTCAAGCAACATCAAATATTCCATGAACCCCGATCTCGTACCGCAGAAATCAAGTAATTTTGAGCTGGGAATAAAAAGTAAAGTAGTAGATAAACAGCGTGAATTTATGCGCAAGTTATCCGTTGAATTAACCTATTTCAATTATCTGATTGATCAGGAAATTGTGCCTTTTGCATTCAATCAGAATATATACTACCGGAATGCGGCTAAAACCAACAGGACGGGACTCGAATTCGGTTTTATGAGTGAGCCGGTGGAAGGCATTGAACTTGTTATTAATTACACGATTACAAAATTTACGTACGATACTTATAAGGCTGAAATCTACACACCGTCCGGCACCGTATCAGAGGATTATGCCGGGAAATATGTGCCATCGGTACCCACGAATATTTTAAACTTCATCTTAAATTACGAGTTTGAAGTCTCCGAGGAATTCTCCGGCTTGTTACAATGGGATTGCGATTATATTGCAGCTATGTATGTGGATGATAGGAACTCCGAAAAAACTAATCCCTATTTTTACGGAAATGTTATGTGCGGCATCAATTATGCAACAGAACGGTATGGGTTAATTTTCTACGCGGGTGCAGGCAACATATTCGATAAAAGATATTCAGGATTTGTCAACATCAACGAAGCGAATAAAATGTTTTACGAAACCGGTGAGCCCAGCACTTTTTATTCAGGGTTAAATTTAACGTATAAGTTTTAATGATACCGGTTTTAAAAAATACTTTCATTTGTATTATCCTTTTCTCGGGATTGAATTTCTCGCAGCAGAGCTTTAGAGTGTTCCCCGGATTGGTGACTCAAACAGAACCGGTAATTGGTGTGCATCCGGAGAATCCGAATCTCATTTTTGTCAGTGGCAAAACTATTAATACTGCAAACGCATTTACCAGTGAAGGAGTTTATGTATCCCCGGATGGCGGCATTACTTGGAGCGGCACCGATACCTGCAAAGGTGCAATCATACAAAATCATGGCGGCAGTCCACAGGTAATGGTGGATAATACCGGGCGCCTGTTGTTGACCCATATCGGTGTGCCTACATTTATAGCCGGGGTATATTGTCATTATTCAACCGATTTCGGTAAAACATGGAGCGCCGCTGTTACTGTTTCTTCGCAGCCTCCCGAGGACAAAGGCTCGGCAACACTCGACAACACTACTGGCAGTCCTTATTATGGAAGGGTTTACAGTGCGTGGGTAAATCTTATCAATCCCTACGTATCGTTTTCCTATTCAACAAATAAAGGCCTCAATTGGACAGCTCCCAAGGCGGTTAATCCCGGGCCAACTGCAGTCTGTTCAGGAGGATATTTACGAACCGGAGCAGATGGAACATTGTATTTATGTTGGGCAGGACTTTCTGGGGGCGCCCCTTTCCGCGAAGATTTTATCGGTTTTGCAAAATCGGCCAATGGCGGTGAAACATGGACAGTGCAGCAAAATGCTTTCAATATAAACGGTATTTCAGGTACCCTTGCAACCAAGAGCAATATTCTGGTTAATGGCCTCCCGCAGCTTGCGGTGGATAAGTCCAATGGAACGAGAAAAGGGTGGCTGTATATTGTAACCGCTGAAATAAACTCTGCACCTGCCGGTACTGACCCTGATATTGTTTTGCGCTATTCATCTGATGGTGGAACTGTTTGGTCAAATGGCGTACGGGTAAACAGTGATGCCGTGAACAATGGAAAAATTCAATACTTTCCCGCTTTGGATGTGGATAAAGACGGAGGGGTAAATATTATTTTTTATGATGATAGGAACACCTCGGCTGATTCGGCCGAAGTTTGGCTGGCCCGGTCAACCGATGGAGGAAGTTCTTGGTCAGAACAGGTTGTTTCGGAAACTAGGTTTAAACCAAAGCCCATTCCCGGCGGCAAAGCCGGTTATCAGGGTGACCATATCAGCCTTCTTTCACTAGGCGACCGGCTTTATGCATTATGGATGGATGATCACACGGGCATCTATCAGATATGGATGAAAATCCTTGACCTGAGAACATTGCATATTCAGCAAGACGCATCCGGCCCGGTTTCATTTAAGCTTTCTCAGAATTATCCCAATCCGTTTAACCCTGAAACAAAAATCAAATACGAGTTAGGCAAAAACAGCTTTATCTCAATCAAAATTTTTGATGTTGTGGGTAATGAAGTGGAATCATTATTTCAAGGATATCAACAATCAGGTAGTTTTGAGGTCAGCTGGAGATTGCCCGGCAGTTCCTCCGGAGTTTATTTTTGCGAGTTTATTTGTAATAATGAGCGGCAAATTCTAAAGATGATAGCCGTAAAATAGAGGTTACAAAAAAAATTGACGCCCATACCAAAGCAATGGCATCAACTTCAGTACTGCAACAATGCGGTGGAATGATACATCATTTTACCGGATATTGGCAAGTTGTTCTATATTAATTAATTTAATAAGTCTAGTTCTGTAAGGGACATTTCTTGTAGTAAATTTAGATAGTTATGCGATTTTTTTAGGGTACTGTGCAGTTTCATGGCTTGAAAAATTAAACCGCAAAGGCGCAAAAAGCGCTAAGAGTTAAGCGATTCTGTAATTCCGGGCGAAAATGATGACGTTTCAAAAGATGAAGCGCTTTCGGCTATTAACATCGCCGAATTGGTCAAAGTTAGTATCATTGAACTTCTCCGCGAAGAAGGATACATTAGTGCGTGATAAAACTCTTTCATGTGCACTTCGTTAGTTGCAATTACGTTCTCGCGGCCCCCAATTCCTACCCATTTGACTCTAAACCGCTGCCAAAACCCTTTGCAATTTTTCCGATATTTCAGCAGCGATAGGTTCCAAAGCGCTGTTATTTACTGATTGCATTGTTACCAACGGATTAACGGCTGATATTTGTGTTTTCCCATGTTCAAGTTCCTGGACAACTATATTACATGGAAGCAGCACACCAATATTCGGTTCAAAGGATAATGCCTTAAAGGCGAACGGGGGATTGCATGCACCCAGTATGCGGTATTTCCTGAACTCTACATTCAGTTTTTTCTTCATTGTTGCCTGAACATCTATTTCGGTTAATATGCCAAATCCTTCTTTTTGCAATTCTTCGGTAACGCGTATAATTGTTTCATCGAAGTTCACTGTCGATTCTTTTGTGTTGAAGTAATTCATTTTACTGCTCTTGTTTTTATTGTAATAGCTATATGATGCAAAGTATGGAAAAACGATGCCATATTTCATGGCTGAATGGAATAAAAATGCAGATGATTTCTGCGGAGAATTTTATTACTTTGGCAGTAATCCGGCTTTTTCGAAGAGTAGTCCTTCCCTTAGCCCAAAAGGTGCATAACGGATCCGGGGAGCGTTGAGCTGCCTGACGATTTCCTCCATGAGTATGATTGAAGCCGGTAAAATATCCGCTCTCTCAGGTTCACTCTCGAGCAGCTTTTTTCTTTGAGCCGTTGTAGAAAGTGGCAGTATTTTTTCAGAAAGCATTTGTAAATCCTGCACGGAAAAACGGCTCCGTTTCGTGCCTTCAATGCCTGAAAGGATATTGCAGATAACCCTGAATGCACCTGACGTTCCGACAAATTCTGTTTTTTTAGGCACTGTCAGCGGCTCCAAAGTTTCATGCAGTACCTGTGATACATGCCTGCGAAGGGCAGCAATTGATTTTGCAGTAGTTTGGTAATTTGTAAAAAACATTTGGGAAAGCCGTACCACACCTAACGGGAGGCTTTTTCTGAAAACAATTTCTGTACCGGTACCATACACAATTTCGAAACTACCCCCGCCAATATCCATAACACAGGCATGCGTATATAAATGAGGGAAATGGGCTTTAACCGCGTTAAAAACCAGATAAGCTTCACGTGTTCCGGAAATTAGCTCTACTTCAATATTGCAGTGTTTTTTTATCAACCCTAAAAACTCGGCACCGTTTGTGGCTTCACGGGTTGCGGATGAGGCTGATGCAACTATTGCAGCGTTAAAAAACAGCGCGTTATCTTTGTACCGGTTAAGGACTTTGATAGCCTCGTCAATTTTTTCATCTGAAATAACTTTATTTTTTGAGGCAAAGTCAAGAAGGCGGAGCGTGGTTTTCTGCCGGTCGATGTATTTGATATTATGGTTTTTAGAAACGCGCGCAATAATCTGTTGGAAGGAATTGGAACCGATATCGATTATCGAGTATTGTCCTGTAGCTTTTGCCATCGGATTATTTGTCTTTGTCTATTTCTTTATACTCGGCATCAATAACATCATGTTCTGAGTATGAAGGTTGTTTAATATAGGAATCAGTTTTATGAATACTCGGTTCATCGGGGTTATGCCTTGTCGCGGTTCGGATAATTTTATAAATCCGGTACACAACAAAGAAAAATAAAAACCAGAAAAAAATTCTCATAGTATTGTCCTGCCTTCAGGTTTATAGTACTCAACTTTTGCGCGCTCTTTCCTGAAAATCTCGGCAAAAATCGCGTCGAAATCTTCATCATCATTAACAAAGTCAATCTCACTAGCTTCAATTATCAAGAGCGGCGAACGGTCGTATTTAAAGAAAAAATCGTTGTATGAATTTGCCAATTTCTCTATATAATCTTTCGCTATGGGCGATTCAATTTCGCGGTTTCTGCTGCGGATGTTATACATTAAACGGTCAACATCAGATTGCAGGTAAATGACCAAATCCGGAGCCAGTAAATTTTTTGCAAGGGTAGGGAAGAGCATATCGTAGAGTTTTACCTCCTCGTTCCCAAGGTTTAAATAGGCAAAAATTCTATCCTTGTCGAAAATATAGTCTGCAACGGTATATTCTGCAAATAAACTTTCCTGATGCAGGTTCTGCTGCTGCTGATACCTGTTAATAAGGAAAAACATCTGCGTCTGAAAGGCGTACCGCTCGGGAAACTTGTAGAATTGTTCAAGAAACGGGTTCATTTCAAACTGTTCAAGCACCAAACGTGCTTTTAACCGCTCGGCTAATTTTTTTGCCAATGAAGTTTTACCAGCTCCGATAACACCTTCAACGGCAATGTATCTTATATCATCCATAGGTTAGAATTATATCATTTTCCAAAATCGTAAAGTATAAAAGTAACAATTCTTCAATAAAAAATTGCTGTAATCCGGCAAGAGAATCCCTTAAATAATTTTCCGTACCTGGATATTTCAAATTGTTATCCAAATCAAGCAGGGGCGTTAAAACAAAATCTCTTTGCAGTAAACCCGGATGCGGTATTTGCAGTTTCCCATCATCCACCGTCTCGTCACCAAACAGGATGATATCTATATCAATTTCCCGCTCAGTCCACCTTTCCCGGTCTTTCCGGCCAACATGCTTCTCAATTTCTTTAAGTTTATACAATAATGCTTTGGGGGATAATACCGTTTCAACAGCAATACACATATTGTAAAACGGCAGAACAGTTCCTTGTCCAAGCGGTTTTGTTGCATAAACAGGGGAAATTGCCGTTATGGTGCAATCAGGCAATTTGTGAATACGCCGGAGCGCATCCAATAAATATAATTGACGTTCACCAAGGTTTGAACCAAGCGCAAGATAAGCTTTGGTCATAATGGAATATTGCCCGATTGCAAAAAGTCTTCCCGGGATTTTTCAACTTCAACCTCAACGCTATCCACAACACCGCCAATCGGCGGGTTATTTTTCCGCAGCCGGATAATGACTTTGGAAATATGCTCGAACTTTGTGAAAAGCGCGTCCGCGATGTGCATTGCAAGCGTCTCGATAAGTTTATATTTATGGCTGTCCGAGAGTCCGATAATTGTCTTATAAACTTTTTCGTAATCTACTGTATTATTTAACGTGTCATTTTGGGCTGCGATGTGAAAATCGGTGTATATTTCAACATCAGCCTCAAATTTTCCGCCGATGTTTTGTTCCTGTTTGAAGACGCCATGATAGGCGTAGAAGGATATCTGTTTCTGCCGTATTATATTATGCATAGGGTTATGCCTTGTGATTCCGTTTCTGAATAAAAACATGCGCGTTGCCCGCTAACAATCCGGCTAAAACAAAAACACTCCCTAAAGCTTCCCGGCTTTCCAGTTGCTCGCCAAGGAACAACCAGCCAACAAATAATGCCACAACCGGAGTGATAAATGCAATGAGCGAAAGTAAAATAATGCTAATCCGTTTAAGCAGCCAGTAATATGCAGAGAATGCAAATACCGAACCGAATATACCGAGATACAGAACCGAGTAAATGCCATTCATGGTAAATTGAATTTTACTCCGGTCCTCCAGCAGAGGCGAAACGACAAAAAACGCGATGGCTCCAAGAGCCATCGGGGCAAAGTTCAAGGCAGCGGGGTGCAGGTTTTTCCCGTGTTTTTTAACTGCTACAACTACAATTGACTGCATAAGTGCACTTGCTAACACGGCAATCATTCCGCCAAACTGATTGGAAAAATCAACCGAGAGCGAATTGGAAAAAATGATTACAATTCCGGCAAATCCCAGTATCATGCCTATAACCTGCGTTGATTTAATCTCTTCATCAGGTATGGCAATCTTCGTTGTTATCAGAACAGAGAAGGGGTAAATTGCAAATAATACAGCCGCCAGGCCGCTGCCAATGTATTGCTCGCCCCAGTAAACGCACCCGAAGGGCAGCAGAAAAGAGAATACCGCCATGAACAGATAAAGAAAAATACTTTCCTTATCCATTTGCACTGGATATTTTTTATAATAAATAATAACCCCGAGCACTAGCGAGGCAACGGTAAACCGCAACCCGGCAGCAAAAAAGGGTGGAAAGTCGAGTAACCCCACCCGGATGGCAAACCAGGTAAGGCCCCACGTCAGGCAGACTAACACGTAAATAGCAATAACTTTAAAATTCATATTTCTTTGTTTTTAAGGTAAATTACCCCGTATGCCCGTCCTGAAGTAAATCCTTCACGGCGGTAGGAGTGGAAAAGTTCTTTTTGTTCAACCGAGCAGAGCCGGGTCACCTGTATATTCGCTTCCGGTATGCCGCATGCAAGCAGCATGTGCTTGTTATATCCGGTTAAATCCAACTGGTATTTTTCATTGAACTTGTAACTATATTCAGCAGGGAATTTTTCTGCAACTTCAATCCCGACTTGAAAATTTTTCTGGCTGATAGATGGTGCAATATAGACGAACATTTTTTCCGGATTGCACTTATAATCATTTATTAGCCGCGCAACCGTTTTGCGGGTAATTTCTTTTTCAGTACTTCTCCAACCGGAATGAATTGCCGCTATATAACCAGTACTGCTGCAATAGATAAAAACGGGTACGCAATCGGCAGTGCTGACAGCCAGACCAATGCCAGTCATCTTGGTTATCATTGCGTCACTTTCGCCTTGGTAACCCGGTGAATGTACCTCACGGATGCCGTCCTCGTGAATTTGCTTTTGCATTGCCACTGATTCGAGCCGCAATCCCTGAGCCGCGTAGAACGCCCGCCTGTTTGCAACAACAACTGCTTCCTCATCGCCAACCGAGAGCGAAAGATTAAAATGATATGGTGCAGACCTGTTTAGCCCTGTTTTTGTGCTGAACCCGAATACTATATTATCAAACTGCCTGAATATATCTGCTTTAAGTGTTAACATCTAACGGTAATAAATATTTAAACCATAATATATTGAATTAGCAAATATGATTGATGTTATGTTTACAGCTGAGAACGGGGCAATTAAAAATCCATAAAAAAATCATTCATGTCCCGGCATCATTTCCATGATATTTATCCGTCATTCATTGATATTTGTTCGCCAATAACGTATTTTTTACAACTTATTATTTAAAGGCTCTCTGAGAATGATTATTTCAGGTAACGACTCGTCTGCTCATATAGCACCGGGGATGGAATTCCCGATACTCGAACTGCTCCCCGTTGGCATCGTGATATTGAACGCGGAAATGAAACCAGCGTACATGAATCAAAATTTACTCCGGTTTAACCTGTTTACACCGCAAAATTTTGATGAAAACGGATTTCCGGAGATTCCGCTGCGGGAGTTTATCACTCCGGATGAAGAGAAAAGCCTTGTTGAAGGTTACGCGGTAGAAAAATCACTCAGAATTAATAAGGCAATTGACGGCAGTGAAATTAGCCTTATCCTTAAGGCAATGCCTATTTTAAATGAAGGGCTGTTTAATGGAATTGTACTTCTTATAGAAGATATAAAACTGCCCGAAGACCAAACTCAACGATCCGGCAAGCTGATTGAAAACTATTTTGAAAATATACTGAACCGTATTTGGAGCCTGTTTATGCTTGTCTCCGGGGATGGAAAAATATTGCTGCTCGGCGGTAAAAAGATTAAACATTTTATCAAAAAATCAAACACTAAACCCGAATCACTCTACGAAATTTTTCTTCCTGATTACGAGCATAAAATAATATCTTCATTTAAAGGGGCTATTCTTAAAAAGCAAACGGAAGAAATAATTCTTGAATTTCCGAAGGCGGATGACAAAGAAGCAGAGTATTACGAGTGTGCGATAGCCCCGATTCCTTCGGACAGAATAAAATCAGGCCTGGCATTTGTAAGTATCCGGGAAATCACCACGTTCCTGAAAATGATCGAGAATTATCAGCGTGAGCTGAGTGAGTTACAGCAGTATTATAAATTCACGCAGGAAATTGCCGAATCGGTATTTGTATTTAACCGTCAGGGTAAAATCGTTTTTTGGAACAAGGCGAGCGAGAAAGTATTCAAATTACGGAGAAGCGAGGTATTTGGGAAGCAGGCACAAAGAGTATTTCCTTTTTTAACAGATGAGAAAGTTGATCAAATAAACAAGCAAAGTTTAGAAGAGGATTCGCATGGATTTGAAACACTGGTTCCACTGATTGATGGTGAAAACAGGATGATCGGGTTCCAGTGTTATACGGTAACCGAGGAGGACAATTTATACTACATTATGATAGCCAATGATTATACCGCCTCGCGTGAAGGGGAGCAGGCAGTTAAATCATTGCTTACTTTGATGACGTCTTTTTTCAAAGGTCATGCCAATCCCGGTATGCTGCTCAGTGCAGATGGTAAAATTCTCATTAAAAACGAGGCATTTAACAGGGTGTTTTCAGAAAGAATACGGGATAATTCTGACCCGTATTTAGTTGACTTACTAGACACTTCATTTGTTGTGAACAGTGACATTACTTTTCACGGACTTTCAAAAGAAAATTCGCAAGCCCTCGAAATCCCATTTTCCGTGTCTGGCGGAAAAAATCTGTTCTTTCTGTGCACTATAAACCGGATACCCGATTCCGAAAATGAATTAAAGTTTATCTGTACATTGCAGGATATTACTGACAAGAAAAAAGCAACAGAGGAACTCGAGCTATTGAACTCTGTATTCTCGTTTAGCAACGATGGGATAGCCGTGGAAAAGGATAACACCTTTCTTCTTGTTAATGATGCATTTTCGCGATTGTTCGGATATGAATCAAGGGAAGAACTGATTGGTGAGAACTGGTCGAAAATAGTTGCGATGGAAGAGCTGAACAGAATTAAAGAATATGGTGAAAAGCGCAGTAAATCCGAGGAGGTACCATCACGCTATGATTTTTTTGCATTAAGGAAGGATGGCTCAAGATTTTCTGCTGAAATATCGGTTACAAAGTTTTTACTGTCTAAAGAGCAATACTTTGTAATTGTGGCACGGGATATAACCGAAATTAAACGATCACAGCAGGTCATTAAAGAATCAGAGGAAAAATACCGGAGCATAACAGAGAATATAGACGATTTTTTCTGGACTGCAGAATTAATAAATGATGTGATGAAACCGGTTTTTTATACCAGCTCAGTTGAGAAAATAACCGGATATACACAGAATGATTTTTTGAATGACAGTAGATTTTTCTTTAAAATAATTTATCCCGATGACTTTTCCGTTGTTAAGGAAAAACTGAAACGGTTCTACAGTAATTATTACAAACGCTCCGAGGAGCTTGATTTCCGTATTGTACACAGCTCAGGTAACGTTGTTTGGATACGCAATAAAATTAACGTGCTTCGGGACAGGAAAGGGAAAGTATTAAAAGTTTTCGGTTTGGTTAGTGATATTTCTTTACAAAAGAAAGCTGAAGAGGAGCGGGCTCTCTCGGCACAAAACCTGCAAAAGTTGAATGAAACAAAAGATAAATTTATATCGATTATATCGCACGATTTACGGACACCTTTTAGTTCAATACTCGGGTTTACTGATTTGCTGTTAAATGAGGATGACCTGACTCCCGAAGAAGCCAGGCAATATATCCAATACATTCAGGAATCATCACATAATATGTTATCCTTGGTTAATTCACTGCTCGATTGGACTCGTATTCAGACTGGCAGGGTTCCATTTGAGCCGAAACATGTTAATCTCCGTGAGTTCGTGAATTCTGTATTTGGAGGGCTCCATGGTGTTGCCATGAAAAAGGACGTGGATCTGCTTAATGAAGTAGCCGAAGACACCGTTCTTTTCATCGACCAAAGCCTTACGATGCAAGTTTTTAATAATCTTTTGTCGAATGCATTAAAATTTACACCCGGCGGTGGTGCAATTACCATCGCGGCCCGGCAGTCAGCCCAACCACGGTTCATGGAAATTCTCGTCAGTGATACCGGTATGGGCATAAAAAAAGAAAACATGAATAAAATATTTAATGTTGACGCCAAATTTACCACCGAGGGCACCTCAGGCGAAAAGGGTACCGGACTTGGGTTATCGCTGGTAAAGGAAATAGTCGAAAAACATGGTGGCAGCATAAGTGTTGAAAGCGAGTATGGAATGGGTACCACTTTCAGGTTTACTCTGCCAAAAGCCTCAGCTACCATACTTTTAATTGATGACAGCAATACTGACCGGATATTGTACTCCAAAATACTAAAAAGTATAGTTGCAGATTACGAGATACTGCTGGCAAAGAATGGAAGAGAGGGACTTGATATTCTGAAGGCACATTCTCCGGCACTCGTCATTACCGATCATGCAATGCCGGTAATGGATGGGTATCAGTTTATTGCAGAGTTCAGAAGATTGAAGATGAGCGGGAAGCCCCCGGTAATTGTTTTAAGTGGTGATATCGGCAAAAATGAACAAATGATGTATGCAGACATGGGCGTGGAGCATGTTTTTACAAAACCGGTAAATTTAGCAAGTTTCAAAGCAGCTATAGAAAAAGCATTGAGCCAAATACCAAAATAATCCGGAAGCAAAAAAAATTATTCAATGCAACATGGATAAATTGTTCCGTTTACTTGCCTGAGCAACCATTCTTCATACTTGGTTCTTGGATAGAGGTTCTGTTTTATAGTTTTACGAAATAAATTGTATTCAATATTCTACAGGTATATTCATGCATCTCCGTCTATTTACAGGATTGTTGTTACTGCTTCTTGCAGTTATTATTACTCCTTCTTGTGCGCAGTCTCAAGCGCAAAACGGCATAACCGGTCATTGGGAAGGAAAATTGATATTTGGCAACACGACGCTAAAAATTGTTTTTCATTTTTCTACTGATTCTACAAATAACCTGACCGGAACCTTGGACAGCCCCGATCAGGGTGCGTTTGGTATAAAAATCGACAGCGTTAGCACTTCGGGGGATAAACTTATTATTATTATGAAATCATTAGGCGCGAAATTTGGTGGTGATATACTTCCTTCCGGCCAGATTATCAATGGCATATTTACTCAGGGAGCGAGTAGTTTACCATTAGAATTGCGGAGAACCGAAAATGTGCAAACCAAATTAAACAGGCCTCAGGAACCCCAAAAACCCTACCCGTACACTGAAACAGAAGTTGTTTTTGAGAATACCAAAGACAATGTAAAACTTGCAGGAACCCTTACAACCCCCGCCACAGGTACAAAATTTCCTGCGGTAATTCTTATTTCGGGTTCCGGTCCGCAAGACCGGAATGAAGAGTTGCTTGGCCATAAACCATTTTTAGTTATTGCTGATTATTTAACGAGAAACGGCGTAGCAGTGCTGCGGTATGACGACAGAGGAACAGCAAAGTCAACCGGTACATTTAGCACTGCGACCACATTTGATTTTGCAGAAGATGTAAAAGCCGCGGTAGCATTCCTGAAAACCCGCCCGGAAATAGATGCGAAAAAAATTGGATTGATTGGGCACAGTGAAGGCGGCCTTATTGCACCTATCGTTGCGGTGGAATCGAAAGACGTTGATTTTATCATACTGCTGGCGGGTCCCGGTTTACCCGGTGATGAAATTATCCTTTTACAATCCGCGCTTATCAGCAGGGCGGAGGGTGCCTCCGAAAAAATGATTGAACTGGACAACAGGGTAACGGAAAGAATTTTTTCTGTTTTAAAATCAACAACAGACAGCACAATAGCTAAAACAGAGACAATGAAAATTTTTGGGGAATATAAAGAGGCACTTCCTGATTCAGAGCAGGCCAAACCGCAGTATGCAGATGCATTTTTTGAAAATCAATTTAAGATATTTAACAGTCCGTGGTTCCGCACGTTTATTACATATAACCCCGTGGAAAATTTGGAAAAAGTGAAATGCCCGGTTCTTGCACTTATTGGAGGTTTGGATATGCAGGTACCACCAAAAGAAAACCTTGCAAAAATTGAAGCTTCATTAAAGAAAGCAAAGAATAAAAACTTTATTACTAAAGAAATGCCGGGGTTAAACCATCTTTTTCAGCAGGCAAAAACAGGCTCTCCGTCGGAATACATTAAAATTGAAAACACGATAGCGCAGGAAGCTTTGGATGAGATACTCAGTTTCGTAAAAAAACAATAATCATTCAGACGGGGCAACCCGTCTTTTTTTTGTTTAATACTTAAATTATACGACAGGGGTGAGTTACGCGGCTTTGTGAAATGTTATTATGGTGAAATGAATGCCGGCATTTTATGCTTGATATGTTTTGTATAGAAATTGAAGAATAGATGAGGTAGATCTTTAAACGAAAAAAAAGCCGGGCACACAGGGTGGTGCCCGGCTTTAATTGAGTCACATTACTATCTGAAAAGTGAAAGGACTGCGTTAGGTGCTGAATTCAATTGAGAAACCATCGAGGTAGCA
>JACPGF010000084.1 GCA_016182615.1 Ignavibacteriales bacterium | reverse complement strand
TGAGCTGATGCTTGAACCTACCGACAACTGGGCATATACTCTGAAATAGTCCATCTGGTTTGGCTGGCCGCCCGGTTTATTCGGGAAGTTCGGGAACCATTCTACTGTTTCAGGACCGCTTGGTGAATTGAAATAAATATAGTGAATTAACCTGTTGTCCAAGTTTCCACCACTGCCGGTAACCCTGTACCATTTGTCCATGTTGTTCGGGTCAGGTACGCCAGTCCATTGCTGAATTTCCGAAGGGCTGATATAGATTGAAGGATCGGTATCATCAACGGTTATTCCGGTACCAACACCGCTGCCATTGAGCCGGATCGCGATACGCGGCTGCTGTGGAGCGTTCGAAACAATAATTAAACTATCACCCTCCGACTGAAGAGAATCCGGAAGGAAATCAATGCGCAGGTCATATTTCCCATCAACTGCCGGAAGTGTTATTGGAAGGTTTGGCAAATTTGAAATATAAAAAACTTCCCCTGACTTAAGAAATAATGAATCGATTTGCAGTGGTGTTTCACCATTAGAGCCAATGACAATATTTCTTGTGAAATTCAATTGTGCCTGCCGGACTGAGTCATAGATTGAAACAGGCGAATACGCCAGTATCCGTGCTGGGTCTAAACTGGTACTAATTGTCGGCGCAACCGGAACAAGACGGACGCGCAATAAATCAGCACGTAATAATTCCGTACCACCCTGTTGGGGATTGGTATAACGAACCACTGTTGTATCACCCGGGTTTAACTGAAATACCGTGTTGCCGCCAATCCTTGCCCACGGTACATTTGTAGTAACTGCCCGTGAGTTAAAATCGAGAACCCGTTGTGTATCTGCCAACGCAGGGTCTGGATTTGCATAGAACGGTGTAACAACATCAACTGTTAAATGTTGTGCCGCATTTGATGAAAACACAGGTCCGCTGTATTCAATAAAATATCTGCCGGAGAGAGAATCAGGGATTGTAAACTCGTAATAAACTGCTGTATTTGGTTCTGCCGCCGTATTAACAACACTATTTGTATTTCCTCCCGTTATGGGGTATAACCAAGGAGTTGGCGTTGAATTCAAGTATGATCCAAAAATAGTAAATTTACCGCCTGGTGCAGGCACGTTCCAATGGGGTTCTGATCCGGTTAAACTTGCATTAAGAATAAAGTTATAATTAATACCGGTACCAATAACAGGAAGTTTTGCTTGTGGTTCGTCAACATCATTATTCAATAACAGAATGGTATCACGGGTCATCTCCTCACCTTTGGGTGAAAACCGTACAGTAATGTTTGCTTTACTGCCCGGAGCAATTACAACCGGGAAAGGCGTTACAACAGAATAACGGTTGGTTTGTGAAGAATAGCCAGTTATTTCAAGCGGAGTCGTCCCAAGATTAAATACCGGCAATACTATATCGGAATATGAATTCCATTTGAATGTCGTTTCTGAAAACCCCAAAGGAGCTCTGTCCGTCATAAAATTATGGTTTGCTTCCGAATTCAATATCCGGTCCGGTTTTATGGCTGCGTACTAATGCTAAACCATCCACCCGCAAGGTATTCGAACTGAACTCGTCCAAGCCGATTTCAACGGTTAATGCACTATCAGCAGCTACTAAATCGACTATACCTAAAGGATACCAACTGCCGTACGAGGTTGGAAAATCAGCCGTGTTATTAAGCAGCATATTATACCGCATACTATCAACCGGATTAGGCTCGAGAAATTTGTAAAATTTCACATACGCGTTTGTTGTCGAGTTGCCTGAATTAGCATGATGATAAACAAGGTATGAGCCCGGCTGATATACGGTGCAATAAAAATTTGCATGGGCTCCGGTATTATTACCTGACCCATAACGGCTGGCACGGCGGCTGTTGCCACCCCAATAAATTGTTCCTGAATTAGTCCAAAATCCGTCAGTTGATGCGGGTACTGGATTAAGGCAGGGAAATTCTTTATATTTTGGATCATTCATATACGTGCCGTTGGTACCGACATTTCCATCACTGGTATTATCAAAGAACAGAACATCTGAGCTATCCAGTGCTTGCTGTGCATTTGTTGTTTGAACGACTGCCATACACAAGAACAGGAATAAGAGTAACTGAGAAAAGAAACGAAGCATGTTGACACCTTTTTTTAATTAAATTGATTTATATCTTAGTTTTACTTTTTAACAAACACTATCAAGAGCTTTTTAAAGCTTATGCCAGTGAAGGTAAAGTGGATATCAAAAGCATATCCAAAAAATTCTATTAAAATTATCACCATTGTAGTTGTATTAATCGTTAAGCTTTTACGTTATACACTCAGGGAAACAGTTTTAGGCTTTTAAACAATATCCGACCCATGAATCATATTTCAGTTGAACCACAAATGAATTTAAATGTATCCAAACTGAATCATCCGGGAGCTATAATAGTTGTTTAATACTAATTTAAGCATTCCATTCGCCAAACAAAAACAGTGATTTAAAAACAAATAGCCGTCTAACGCAGACGGCTATTTGATTAATCATAAATGGTTAAATGAAAATTATTTAATCATTAACATTTTTTTGGTTTGGACAAAGTTATTTGCCCGCAAACGGTAAATGTACATACCGGTTGCTACCTGCTGATTGAAGCCGTTTCTGCCATTCCAGGTAATCGTGTAATTACCCGGACGCATGTCACCGGTCATTAATACGGCTACTTCTCTTCCGAGAATGTCATAAACGCGTAAGTCAACTTTCGAATCCGATGGCAGCGCGAAACGAATATTCGTTGTCGGGTTAAACGGGTTCGGATAGTTCTGGCTTAAACTAAATTCTGTCGGCAGAATATTTTGGTTTTCGCCTGCAACACCATTTGGGTATGCTTCTTCAAAGATGATTGCATCGGCACGGACAACAAATGAATCCTGCCTTGCACGGTTAAACAAACTGTCTTTGTAGAAATCGCTTACCAAAGCGGTATCATTTACTAATTTAACATAACCGAATATACGTGACTGCCCATGTACATCCTGGCCGCCACGCATGAATTTATACAATTTATTGGCACCGCCTAATTGTACCAATCCGCTTGCAGGAACCTGACCGCCGGTATAGTTTGTGGAGTTCTGATTGACAATCACTGTATCGGGATCCTCCCTATCATGCGAGAATACATGAGCTGATGCTTGAACCTACCGACAACTGGGCATATACTCTGAAATAGTCCATCTGGTTTGGCTGGCCGCCCGGTTTATTCGGGAAGTTCGGGAACCATTCTACTGTTTCAGGACCGCTTGGTGAATTGAAATAAATATAATGGATTAACCTGTTATCCAAGTTACCACCGCTGCCGGTAACCCTGTACCATTTATCCATGTTATTCGGGTCAGGAACTCCTGTCCATTGCTGAATTTCGGATGGGCTGATATAGATTGAAGGATCGGTATCATCAACTGTTATACCGGTACCAACACCGCTGCCATTGAGCCGGATCGCGATACGAGGCTGATCGGGTGAATTACAAACAATGATTAAGCTATCGCTTTCTGCCTGCAATGAATCAGGAAGAAAGTCTATACGTAAATCATATTTTCCATCAACTGCAGGAAGCGTAATTGGAAGGCTAGGTAAATTAGCAATGTGAAACAATTCACCGGACTTTAAGAACAATGAATCAATACGTAAAGGAGTTTCACCATTTGACCCGATTATCATGTTTCTGGTAAAATTCAACTGAGCCTGTCTGACTGAATCATAAATTGATACAGGAGAAAAAGCTAATACTCTAGCAGGATCTAAGCTGGTGCTGATTGTTGCCGCAATAGGAACAAGACGGACACGCAGTAAGTCAGCGCGTAATAACTCGCTGCCCCCCTGCAGGGGATTAGTATAGCGGACAACTGTTGTATCGCCGGGATTTAACTGAAATACGGTATTACCGCCTATTCTTGCCCAAAGAGCGTTTGTGGTAACTGCACGAGAGTTAAAATCGAGCACTCTTTGCGTATCTGCCAATGCCGGATCAGGATTTGAATAGAATGGAGTAACCACATCAACGGTTACGTGCTGAGCAGCATTTGATGAACCTGCCGGACCACTGTACTCTAAAAAATATCTGCCGGATAAAGAATCCGGAATGGTGAATTCATAATAGACGGCTGTATTTGGCTCGGCTGATGTGTTTACAATACTCTGTGAATTTCCACCGGTAATAGGATACGGCCAAGGTGTCGGGGTTGAACTTAAAAAAGTACCAAAAACAGTAAATCGGCCACCGGGAGCAGGCACATTCCAGTGTGGCTCCGAACCAGTAAGACTGGCATTAAGAATAAAGTTATAATTAATACCGGTACCAATAACAGGAAGTTTTGCCTGAGCTTCATCAACATCGTTATTCAACAATATAATGGTGTCACGTGTCAACTCTTCGCCTTTAGGCGAAAACCGTACGGTAATATTTGCTTTGCTTCCCGGGGCAACAACAACAGGAAATGGAGTAACTACCATAAAACGGTTGGTTTGTGAAGTATAACCGGTTATTTCAAGAGGAGTAGTACCGAGGTTAAAAACCGGCAACACTTTATCAGAATAAGAATTCCATTTGAAAGTTGTTTCTGAGAATCCCAATGGTGCTCTATCTGTCATAAAGTTATGGCGAGCAGTTGTGTCCACACCCGTAACAAAAACACGGGTAAAACGCCTGGTACCGAATTCAATATCCGGACCTGTTTTATGACTGCGCACTAACGCCAATGCATCAACACGTAAAGTGTTCGAACTAAACTCATCTAGACCGATTTCAACGGTTAATGCACTATCAGCTGCGACCAGATCAACTATACCCAAAGGATACCAGCTACCGAATGATGATGGCACATCCGCGGTATTATTCAACAACATGTTGTAGCGCATACTATCAACAGGATTCGGATCTAAAAACTTGTAAAACTTTACATATGCGTTAGAGGAAGAGTTTCCTGAATTTGCATGATGGTACACTAAATATGAGCCTGGCTGATAAACAGTGCAATAAAAGTTTGCATGGGCACCGGTATTGTTACCAGAGCCGTAGCGGCTGGCGCGGCGGTGATTACCACCCCAGTAAATTGTTGCGCCCGTATTTGTCCAAAATCCGTCTGTAGAAGCAGGCACCGGATTGAGACAAGGATATTCAACGTATTTCGGATCGTTCATGTATGTACCATTTGTACCGACATTACCATCGCTGGTATTGTCGAAGTACATTACATCTGCACTGTCTAATGTTTGTTGAGCATTTACAGTTTGCATACCCGCAACACACAAGAAAACTAACAAAAGTAACCTTGAGTAGAAACGAAGCATTTGGCCTCCTTTATCTTTTTATATTAACTAATATGGTATCTGAATTTTTACCAATGAACAAATCACGACCAATGGTCGAGATATAATAGTAAGCGACTGAATCGATGGCAGAAACAGCAAATGAATCAACCATTTTATAACCTGCCGTTTGTTTTTCTAATTTAAATTTACTAAGTAAATTTAGCGACCGGAATATCTCGAAGCTTTTCAAATTCACTGTGTCAGTCGCATTCCAAGTCAACAAAATCTGTGCTTTGCCACTCGGTAAAGTGTCCTTTTCAGCCTGAAAGCTTAGGACAGAAGGAACTCTACTGGCATGCGGCGGTTCAGCCGGTACATCTTGAGGGCCTTCACAACCGACAAAGATGAATAAAATAATAACCAAATTTGCTAATTTATTCATAATATAACTTAAAATAGATTAATTCGAAATGAAAGTAATTGATTTGACGCAAAAGGATTTCCGCTATTTGAGTGAACAGGATTAGTGTTAAACGAAAACTGTTCTACGCCTGAATCCTCTGTAAGATAAATAATATCAACCATATTATAAACCCAAATCGCAATCGCTGCATAAGAAAAATATTTACGCCGTGAATAGTCTTTATCTCTCGAGACTTTTTCTTGTTCAATTGTCTGCCAAATAGCTTCAGCACCAGAGTAAGAAGATGATGCTTCGTAATCCTCGAATAAATTACTTATGCGGTCTTCACGGGTGGTGAAATTATTATGGTTTAATAGAGCTGCCAAGGCAGCACCGGCGAAACCAATTGTGAGTCCAACTCCTTTGTATTCCTGCCCAAGATAAGTTTGTCCGGTACCCGGCATTAACCCCGATAAAACGGCAGCCCGCATTTTCCGTATAGTCCACTCCTGAGTATTTTGACCCAGCGGACTCGGCTGTTTTACATCTTGCAACAATTCCGATACTGATTTTTTTTCACTTATACTATCGGCAGCTTGGGCAACTAAAATCCCTGTAGTGGATAGCGCCAGCAATAAAGCTATTATTAACTTCATTTTTTAAACTCTTGTTTTGTTTTTAACGCGTATGTAAGAATATTAACTCCGAAATCGAGCTGTTTTGTATTGGCTTCTGTAAAATCTTCGGCCCAATGTACCGGATATCCCTTTGAAGAATAGATGACTGCCAGTTTGCCATTAAAGAAAATGCCCTTCAGGAAGTAAGCACGTTCTCTTTCGGGCAAAAGTTCATCATATCCGTTTGGAAGTTCGTTAAGTTTATTCGGTTGGTTATAAATAGCATGGGTGTCTTCAATCCGCTTGTATTCCATTTTGCCAACCAGTTTCTTCTGCAAACTGGATAAATACTCATCCATTGTCGGCCGGAAATTATTACCCTCTTTAACATAACAATTGTCAATATATATAACGCCTCCGTTTGAAATAAACTCTGCCGAAGCACTGACAAAAGTAGGAGAAAATTCCGGAACCAATCCGTTCCCGAATAACATCGCAATAGGGGCCTTAACCTGAAAAGCATCATCAAAAGAACCCTGTATAAATTTTAATTTTAATTGCGTATTGCGTTGAGCATGTGCAACTAGGTTAGGCACGCTTTGGGGATATGGGTTCCAGGGCTGTTCCCAACGCACTTTCCCTTGTAGAGAATTGTATTTAACATCTGTTATTTCCTTTTGCGTACAGTGATATACCAAATCCCTGAATTCTGTCGGTTCATTGTTTTCATTATATGCAAGCACAAAATCTTTAATTTCAATTTTGATATTTTGAACCGATTCATCAACAGGATCAAAAACAACCAAACCTTCGCGGCTGTCACCTTTGTAAACGGGTTTTCCGTAATAGAGCATTGTTCTGCGCACGATGCCCATCCGTGTTTCAAATACATCATCCTCAACACCGCTTTTACCTTTTCGCTTGGTAAAATACTCTTCCATGCTCATGCTTTTCGCGTTTTTCTTTTCACGGGCGTAGGCACGCAACTCATCCCCACGGTTAGTGAACATAGTTGTTCCTTCGGGATTGTAGTTTAGTTTTGTACCGGTATAGTTAAAAATTGAAACCTTAAAAACACTAAACCTGACTGGGGTAATCCCTAATTTTGGATCGATCCAGTTACCGAAAGTATAAGGATTGCCGGAGAACTCACCTAACTTCGATTCCTCAGGAAACTCGAAATTATTCAATTGGTAATCGGACATGTACCGGATTTCAATTTTCCAATTCTTCGCGTTATAAATTAGAGACATACCATCCTGCGAGACGGAATATGCTGTATCATTTAATGCAGCCAATGCTGTTGCATCCGGAAAAATTGCATACTCCTGCCGCACATCCGGCAATACTAAATACCGGTAAACAGCATCGCAACCACCAAAAAGCAAACCGAGAATAATAATAAAACTTAATTTTTTCATGAGACAATTTTAATTGATAAAATTATTGAACTAACCGTACTGGTACCGTTGCCGGCCCAAGATTATTTTGTAGTGCAATTCGTTGACCCGGATTTGCTGCCAAAAATGTGGCAAAACCAGAGGCAAGACCCAATCGCACTTCACTTAAAAATATAACACACTCCCGTGTTAATGGATACAATTTCTGCACAAAATATCCTGGATGAGGTTCATAGTAAACTGAACTGGCCCCCCCTTGCTTAATGGTTCCTATCCTGATATAATGCAATTTTCGGTTTACCGGAAAATTATTCCAACCAATAAAACCAAGCGATGCATCTTTATTTTCAATCGCGGTAATAACATCTGCCTCGCTCTGTACACGCATTGCTGCTAACGAATCATCAGGGTGCAAAACATGCACATTTAGGAATTCGGTAATACCGGAATTTCTTTCCGGAACACAAGCAGTTATTCTTTTCACTTTACCTGAAAGTATCAAAGCAAGCGAATCATAACTCATGTTTTCTAAGGCATTATCAGCATGCACTATGCAAACTACACCATCATAGACGTACTTGATGGTTTTCATATCCAACGGATTTTTGACTTTAAATGCCTTCTCTTCATCATTTAAATTTCTAGCCGACACAAAAATTGCAGTCTCACCGTTCAGAATTTTCGTAATACCTTCGCGGGATTTCACCCCGGTAACTTCAATTTTAGCATCCCGGTATAGTGTCATAAATGAATCGGCTGTTTCCTTAACGGTTTTTACCAATGATTCATCAACATAAACTTGCAAAGTACCACGGGTAACCTCCCGGTATTTCTCGTCACAACTAATTGAGCTGAGACCAAGGGATACAGCCAATAACAACACAAAAAAGTAGCCGGGATGTGCAGTTATATTTTGCTGTATTAGTTTAATGGCTGTTCTTTGCATTTATTTTACTTTTTTAAGTTCTTCTTTTTCTTCATCACTTAGTGTTGCTACGGAATACCGGTCTAATTTAGCCATATTCAATTCATCAATAATATCTACCATAAAATGATATTTAGCTTTCCGGTCTAACTTTATCAAAATAATTGATTTCGCATCATTTTTACCTTTTTCTTTCAGCAGAACTGTTAAATCTGCAAAACTAATTTTTTTCGGGTTTTCAGTACCGATATTGTAAAAGAAATTATTTCCTTCATCAACGCGAAGAATAAATAAATTTGCTTCTTGCACTTCGGCTTTACCGCTACCCGGAGGCAATTTAATCTCAAGTGTTTGCGGTTTCCGGAATACAGTTGTTAACATAAAAAAGGTTAGCAGCAAAAAAGCAATATCAACCATAGGGGTCATGTCCATGCGGACACCCATCCTACGCTTAGGCCTTCTGCCTTTCTTTTGTTTTCCGTGGGATTCGCCGCCACCGGAATCCATACCTGACATAGCTTACTTCTTCTTTCCTTTGTTAGGGATTTCCAGATTTGTCATCATGGAAAACTTTGTTATTGAATTTTTTTGAAGTATTTCCATAACATCCGAAACAACTCCATACTCGGCTTCCGAATCACTCCTGATGACAACCTCAAGTTTGGGGTTCGAAATCCTTGCCTGCGTGATATAATCGAACAAGCGGTTCATCTGTACTTCGGAAGATTTTTTCATCCTAAAGTCTTCTCCGAAAATCTGCATCATCAGAAATTGCGAGTCGAACCCAAGAAAAATTCTTCCTTTTTTTTCAACAGAAACCGTCATGACATTTTTATCTGGAATTTTCAGATTCGAATTTGAGTCCGGTAATAATACTTCTACCTCTTCAGTTGGCTTAAATTGTGTTGTCAACATGAAAAAGGTTAGCAATAAAAAAGCCACGTCAACCATCGGTGTCATGTCTATCCTGACATTGACCCTGCGTTTTTTAATCTTGGGCATAGCTTATTCTTTGCTGCGTAAAATCTGTATAACGTTAAATGAAGATTCATCAACCATGTAGGTAAAATTGTCAACATTGTTAATAAATACGTTATAAGCAACAATACCTAAAATCGCAACAATAAGACCACCGGCAGTATTTAACAAAGCCTCAGAAATACCAGTTGCAAGCGCAAGCGCATCGGGCGCACCTGCTTGTGCAAGAGCTTTAAATGATCTGATCATTCCTACAGTTGTACCTAACAGCCCAACCATGGTTGCAATTGACGCAATTGTTGAAAGTGCGATAAGGTTCTTTTCTAACAATGGTGTTTCAAGCATTGTTGCTTCTTCAACCGCGCGTTGCACTTCTGCAAGTTTTTTATCTTCATCAAGTTTCTTGGGTGAGTTTTGCAACTCCATGTAACGGTTTATCCCGGCGCCCAATACATTGGCTACGGCACCTTTCTGCTCATCACATGCTTTTTTTGCATCGTCAAACTGATCATTTCTTAAATGCTCAAGCACTTTCCTGAAAAAGACATCATTGGCTTTTTTTCCTTTTGCTCTGCGCAAAGAAATAATCCTCTCGATGATGATTGCAAAATCCATGATAGATAAAAAACGAAAACTAAAAACGCTACAATTACGGCAATTACCGTTAATGATACAATAAATACGGATTGCTTCATGTAATAGATCTCCTACAGTTATTCAAACTCATGCTATTTTTGATTTGCTATTTTTTCTTTGTTTCTATCAATTATACCGCCTTTTTGAGTACAGGCAAAAACTACAACGTTTAGCCCGAATTGCAATTGGCGGACATTATCAACTTTACTTTTATACCATTCGTCCCAGGTACGGCAATACCCTTTACTTGAAAGGACAACAGCAAGCCTGCCGTTAAGGAAAATTCCTTCCAGATACGGATACCTTTCCGGTACAGGCCTTCCCATAGGATGAGTTGTTTGGCCTGTCTGTGGTGGTATGTCATCGCTGCCTGCAGGCGGGCCACTAAAATCTTCCCATGCATGGTATAATTTATGCGTGGATGGAATACGTTCCCACTCCGCATCATAACCAAGTGCCTGCTCAAGAATACTGCGCATTTTTTGATTAAATGCACCCATTTTAAATGCATAACCATCGTCGATAAACAAGAACCCGCCGCCGCGAAGATATGTTGCAAGGTTTTTAATTTCAACAGGTGACATCAAGGGAGCACCCTCGTTTCCCATCATATACACGATAGGAACTTCTAAAACCAGTTTATCATCCAATCGTATCTGGCCGCGTAATACAATTTCTATTTTCGTTTTTGTTTCGGCAAAGCGCCCCAGATTTTGCAATGCCATTGGCATAAAATTCCACGATTCAGTTACACCTTCAGCTTTACTTGACCGGTAACGCAACTGATACAAATTCAGAAAACCTTTTACATCTTTTTTATTTGCACCCTGTTTTATGTCGCCTTCAAACCGGTCTTTAAAATTGGACTCATCGATTAACTGATCACTGTAAGTTGTAGAAGCACGGCCTGATGCACGGGTATTCGTTACTTCCATGGCAATATCAGGTCCATAACCCATGCTATTATCATTCCCTCCTTGAGTGCCACCCGAGCCACCCCTTCCAAGGCTCCGTCCATAACTCTTTGTTCCAGCTGGTATAGACCAGCCTTCAGCGCCCGATGATTCTCCTGAAGAAAGAGCTCCATGAAAAACACTCCCCTGTCCACCGACAGATGAATTAGAACCAAGTGTTGTTGGCCTTATGTCTGCAGTCCTTACATCCTCCAAAGGTGCTTCAGTAATCGCGTAATCCTTTGGTTGAACATCCTGAACCATATTTTGCTCTTTAACCAAATCGAAGGACTTTACTAATTTGGGCGGTGTCGGCTCATATTTTACTGGTGGAGCAATTTTTTCATAATATGTTTTTATCTTAACACGCCTTGCATTCGGATCGCCTTTTTCCGACATGACATAAAAAGTTCCAACTACCAACAAATGGAGTAATAGTGAAAACAAAACACCATACCCGAAGGCACGCTGATAATACACTCTCCACTTGGATGAGGCAAAAGTTAGATTAGCGAGAAGGTTCCGCTCGCTAAAATTAAAATACGAGAAAAACTTATTTGCCGGCCGTTGCATTTCCCTCTATCCATTCTATATGCTGCTGGGCAAAGTAAACCACTCCGGCTGCCAATTCGTTTGTTTTATATTTAGTAATTATACTCTTAAAAACTTCCAAGGCTTTCTGCGGGTTTTGCAATTGTTCATAAGCTGAGCCAACGTTTGCTTCGCAGGCCATCGCAATTTCAGTTTCAGGATATTTTTCAACAATTGCACTCAACTCTGTAATTGCTTGTTTCCAATTCTTTTTATCAAACTGGATGATTGCTTTTTGATAATCCTTGAAGGCATCAATTTGAGAGAGCTCCTTTATAAAACTGCGGGCTTCTTCTGTTTTTATATGATTAGGAAATTTTTCGATAAAAGTCCTATACTCATACAAGGCTTTTGAATAATCCTTCTTGTTATAGAAATAATCGCCCACGGTAAACTGTGCTTCGGCAACCAATGGGCTCTGCGGATAATCTTTTATTAATTTTTGCAGAGGAACGATCATTTTATCCATGTCCTTCAACTGATAATTTGCCCAGGCTTCGTTATATACTGCCGGAGCGGCAAAATCACTTTTGGGGTACTTTGTATAAACATCAATATACTCTTTAATGGCCTCATTAAAATTACTGGCATTATATCTGGCCTCGGCAATATTATACTGCGATTCAGCCGCATAAGCATCTTCAGGATACTTCTTTATAAAATTTCTGAAGGCAGTAACCGATGAATCCCACTCGCCCAGTTTATAATGTGAGTATGCACTAAAAAACATCGCATTTTTAGCAGATGGCGCTGTAGGATATTTTTCAACATAGAGATTAAAAGCAAGCGAAGCATTTGCAAAATACTGCATATCGTACAAACTAACGCAGAAATTGAAGAATACATCCTGATTCATTTCCGGATATTTTTCGACCGATTTCTTAAACAACCCTAGGGCTTTATCAATATTATTTTTCGCATTATAAGCCGTAGCGGTTAAATATACTGCACGTGAATACAGAAAATCATCGTTCACACCCATTGCAACAATTTGCTCGCCATACGGAATAATTTTATCATAGTTCTTTATTTCGAAGAAAACTTCAGCAAGTGCCACGATATATCTTGCCTTCTCAATGGAATCGGTTGTTTCGCTGATATACCTATTCATCATATCCACACCCTTTTGCAATTGCCCATTTTTCGTGTAAGCGGTAGCTAACCTGCCGCGGGCATTTGCCAGTTGAGGTTTAAAGCGCTCTAAAAATGTGGGATTAGCAAGAACCGGTTCTAGTTCTTCGATAGATTCTTTGTACTTTGATAATTGACCTAATAGTGTACCTTTTAAATACCTTGATTGCAATTTGAGCATTTCGTTGGTTTTCGGGTCGTTAATTACAACCGAAAGGTTCTGTACTCCATCTGCAAATTTGGAGGTCGCGATGTTTAGGTCAGCTAAAGAAAAATACGCTTCGGGCTTAAAATTGGTTGAGTCTTTAAGACTATCTGCTAAAGCCGTTATTTTTTTAATAAACTTCTCCCCTTCGGCATATTTCTTCTGTAGTGTAAAAGATTTTGCTGATTTAATAATCGAGGAAACATAATACTGTGTACCCGGCTTCATTTTTAGGAATGCAGCAGGAATAGAATCATATTGCTTTGTTTCATAACATGCAGAAATGTAAAAGTAATACATTTCTTCGTTAGCTTGATGCCCGGGATATTCTGCCAACAAGTTTCTAAAGTAGTCCGCAGCCTCTTTCTCTTTTTTAGCCTCCATCATTCCCCTGCCAAGATACACCTTAGAAGCAACTGAACGAGGCCCTTCAGGCTGTAATTCAATGACATCCTTAAAAGCTAATTCTGCTTTATCAAAATTCTTTCCGGTAAATAAACAAACAGCTTTTATGTATTTTAAATCATAGAGATAAGAACTTTCAGGGTATTTCTCGATATATGATTCGATTCCGGTAATAGCTTCCGGGTATTTGTCGGCATTGTACAAACAAACATTGTACAAATACATCGCATCTTCAACGCTAAAATTAATAATGGAAGCAACATCAGAATATGCACGAGAATAGAATTCATATTCTTCGGCTGCTTTTGCAAACTGGTTTGCATTTTGATAGGTATCGGCAATTTTGTACTGAAATTTTGCCTGTAGTTCCTTATTGGCAAAATTTTCATCAATCGCTATGCGGTAAATTTTTTCGCCCTCGGCTAAACCACGCTTTTCGTTGGCCATGGCAGCCATTTTATTATAGGTAACTTCAACAAGAGAAGGGATCAGCGAATAATTGGTAACTACTTTACGGTAACTGGTCATAGCAGAATCATAGTTATCCAAATCGCGGTAACAATCGCCAACTTTTACCTGAGCTTTAGCAACCAGTTCCAAAACCGAGGCTTCATTTTCCCGTGCTGATGAGGCTTCGAAAATCTGACGCTCCTTCACAGCTTTCAACTGAACTTTTTCCCAATCCTGATCTTTAAAGCTGGCTGGCTTAAACTTTATCCCGAGAGTGGTCCAGTAAGCGATTGCTTCAGAATACTTTTTAAGCTCGAAACTATTCTGACCCAATTGATATAACGCTTTTGAGTAGAGATCGGTATTCGGATATCGTTCAATAAGCTCTAGAAATGCCTGACTACTTTCAACCTGTTTGTTCATCTCTTTATTTGCCCAGCCTATATCATAGAGTGCAATTTCGGCCTTTGGATGAGATGGGTACTTCTCTACCAGTTTCCTCGCCTCAAATATACTTTCAGGAAATTTTTTCTCTATATAAAAGATGTCATATATTTGATATTGCGAAAGTGTTGATAGCAACGGTTCATCTTTTCGGTTTTCCACGTTTCTAAAAACAGAAATTGCTGAATCCAGATAGCCAAGCTGCCGTAATGCGTTCATACAATTGTATTGCACGATTGTAATTGGATGCGGCAAATAAATTTTGTGCACCGGTAAACTTTTCCTGTAATTCTTTTGGGGTTGGGATAAAATATCCGGCAACTGCAAAAGAAACAACCAGAATAACCTGCCAAATCATAGTGTTTTAATTTAAACCAGCAAAGATTGTAAAAAACAACGTTGACTCTTGTGTTCCTGCCGCCCGGTCAACAGGACGGATATAGTCATTAACAGTATTTTTATAACCAAAATCCAAAACAATGTTATAACCCTGAAATTGAGATTTGTTGCTTATCGAAATGGCCATTGTTGAGCGGTCAAGGTCACCAACATGATCTTTCATATTACGGAACCGGTATGTAAAAAACTTACTCGTCCCGAAAAGTGTTGAGCCTTGAACACCAAACCGTATATCCGTGTTCTCCGTAACTGAGTAATCAATTCTAAAAATCGGTATAATTTCTTGGTTGCTCTCCTCGACGACTAATACTTTTTTACCAAATTTATCTTCAGTATTCCGAATAAGTTTTTCGGTACGCACTTTTATTTGTGGAATAATTCTAAAAGAATTATTGAACAAACGAACTGTGTAGTCAATTTTATTAACGATACCATAATAGGTTAATGAGCCTGGGATCTGATCGCCAAGTAATTTACTTTCCAATTTAAAGGCATTGGCCCGAGTTCCGATGGCAAACTGATTATTGAACTCAATTCTCACATTGTTTTCAATATTCAGGTTTCTAATCTGAGTGTATTTTGTTCCGATATACAATGAATTTACTAACGAATTCCTGAAATTTAATGGGTCTTCAATGTATTCAGGATAAGGATCTCTCGCGGTAATTACACCTTTAAATTGGTATCCATCGTTTGAAATATTATCACGTACATGTTTAAGTACATAAAATAATTTAATTGCTCCAAACCGAGGAGTTTCTGCAGAATAGAATATTTTTGCATATTTAACGTTGTTTTCGCCACCGCGGGTCATTGCCTCTTGATGAATTGTTCCAAGTGTTAAATTAAAACCATTAAGTATCTCGAGATTTGCAAATAAATGATGACCGTCAATATCAGGTTCATAAGGATAATCAGGGAGAATGTCATTTTCCTGATCATCAATTACACCGTTATTATTCCAGTCATCGCCATAGTCAAAACTTGGGGGATCGGAATAAAACGTTAAAAAGTCCTGTGAATAATCCGGCAAACCATCCGCGTTTCTGTCATCATCAGGAATTCCATCATTATCTTTATCTTTTCCCGGAAAAATTCCTGTATCCGGTTTACGGATAATTGAACCCAGATTTTGGAGTTCGTTATAGTTTTGCCGATACCCAAATTTATATTTATCACCGGTTTTGCTTTTATTAATTACGTCAAAATTTCTCCGGTTTGCATCAGATTCACTGGGAGTAACATTATAGTAATAAAATCCATCTTCCCACCGGTCATTGTCATCATTGTCGTCAACTAACGGAAAGAATATACCACCTGGATTTATATTGGTTAGAGTAGATTGAAAACTTGGGTCGTAACCAGTGTAATCGGGTGCAGATGCACCTGTTGCGGTTGCTCCATAGTAAGAATTATCTTTCACATACGTATGAAATCCGGTTGAATATTTTGACTCGATATGGTACTTTTCAGCTCCAAGGGTCAGACGACCGAATTTTTTCTTTCCCTTTATATAATATGCAGTTCCTTTGCCTTCAAACTGACCTCCCTCTAACAGAGGGTATTTTAGATACTCAACACTTTCGTTGTATTCCCCTTGGATTTCAAGCCCCTGGTACTTGAAATTAAAATTTGCCCCGTAAACAGACATTCCTGTTGCAAGCCCATAGTTAACAATTACAACACGTTTATTACTGCCATCTTTTACATTTCCTTCTGCTCTTTCACGCACAAAAAACGGTGTTGGTGTAGCAGTAACTTCTGTGTTCGCGTGAGACTGAAATTTGATATTGGGATCATTATATGAATCAGTTTCATTAATATAATCCTGCGCGGTTTCAACCTTGTAATCATTGGCAAGAATCAATTGAAATTGTACCGATTTGACTTGCTCGGGAATTAAATAGGCATAGGTAATATTCTCTTTTGCAATCCCCGGAATTTTATGCGGGTAACTTGGTGGTGGAACGGAGTAGCCGGTACCGCCTAAAACTCTTAATATCGTGCCTAACGAAGTATCCACAGGAGAAACATTGTAAAAAGATAAATTAATATCGAATCCCTTACTTTGGGCAGTGTTCCGTAAAACATAATATTGAACAGGTTGTTCAATAGTTGTGCTTGCCGCTGTTGGCATATTTGAACCTGAAGGACCGGGTTTATACATGGGAACTGTTGGGACAGCTTTTCCATTTAATAAAACAACCGGAGGACCAAAAATAATGGGGCCAAGGTTATCGTCAGGGGAATCGTCCGATACACGCAAATAAATCATACGCGGTATTACACTTGTAACAACGCCTTTAAGTGAGGCTTCTTTACTATCGAGCGAACTTCTTCTTTGATGTTGATTAACATACGTAGCACCAACAGTTAACACATCACCAAAGTCTGATTCAAAGTGACCGCCAAACAAGTATTGCGTCCAGTCTCTCACACGTCTTCTGCCTTCATCATAAATACCGGTATCAAACGAAAAACGGATTGGATCGCTCACTCTGGATGCAACAACAGTACCCCTGTACTTAGCAGTACCGGCATCCCACCTGATACCGTTGAAGCGTGCTTTATTTAATGTCAAATCGGTAAATTTTGTACGAATAGCATCACCAACCATCAATCTGGTCTGAAAACCGCTATATGCATCCTTTCCAATTACAAGATTGTTAAAATAATTCTGATAATATCTTGATTTTAGTAAGCTACTGTTTCCAACAGAAGTGCTGGACTGTGAGGACTCAACAAACTGTTGGACTTCATTCATTTCAAAAACGGTAGTTCCTTCAACTAAAAAGTTTCCAAAATTATCAAAAAATTTCTTCTTGATAAAGGCAGTGCTGTAGTTTTCATAATTCCTGCCGGAATAATTGAGATATGTTTCATCCGATTTACCTTTATTAGAGATAAATTGCGGAAAAACTTCTCCACAAAGACCGAATACAACTATAAAAAGTATTAAAAATCTTGTCACAATTTCCTCCGATAACAGAAGAATTAAAAATTGAAAGAAAATGAAATTTTATGACTGCCACCGAGGTCTTCCATTAAATGAGGATAATGGTAAGCATAATCAAGTGTATAATCATTTACTTTAAGGCCAAAGCCCCCATTTAAACCATTAGCATCACTATAGTTACTTTTAACTATCTCGTAATATCCAACTCGTGCAAAAAGAGATACGGGAAGTGTTAAAATTTCTCCTTTGTAAGCCAAAAACTCAGCACCTGTTTTTAACCAATGAACATCTTCTTCCTTTGTTAAATCAACCGTCAGCAAATAGCTGTATAAAGTCGAATAAAAGGCGAACCCCATTCCAAGCTTCCGGGGAAGTTTCGCATTATTGGAAGAACCGGATGAAGAAATCGATGGCTCGGTGATGTTTTGAGCTGCCAATCCAATGCTGATTTGCGAATTTGGGATTGCATCATTCAGCACGTATAACAAACCGGCATCTACCGTAAAACCACTATATGAAAGAGCACTTTCACCCTCGGCAGCAGCAGCTGACCAACCTAAGTATTTTACTGCAGCACCAACCGTAAAACCAGCAAATAACTCTTTCGCATACGCACCGTGCAGAGTGTATTCTTTCCATAAATCCGAACCGAGAAAAGTAATTCCTGTTCCCAGCGAACCAAGAAAACTGATCGGGACAATTCCACTTGCTGTACCGTATGAAATCTGATCATCTTCGATTCCGGGAAACAGATTACTGTAAGTAGTATAAAAAGATAAGCTCTTGGATGAATAAATATTGGCCGGATTATAAAACAATCCATAAGGAGTTCCATGAACTGCAATTCCCGCGCCACCCATTCCAACAGAACGAGCGCTATAACCTAAATCATCAAATCCACCAGCAGTGCTTATGGATACAAAAAGCAGACAAAGGGAAACTATTTGGATAAACTTCATTAATAACCTCATAAAATCAGTAAGCTACAACAACTGTTTTTGTTACTTGCTCTGTGCCACTATCAGCATCAATAACAATTTGTATCAAATAAATACCGGGGCGGACAATTTTACCATAATCATCTCTTCCATCCCAAATCATCGGATTTCCTTCGCCCTTAAATGCTGAAGCATTTGTTGGTGCATCAAACACCGTTCTGATATTCCTACCAGTTAGATCATGAATTTTAACCGATAAATTTCTTAACTCAGTTCCGATGAAAGTTTTTGGTTCGGCTATATTTCCCAGAAAAAACTCAATTTCGGTATAATCATTTTTCCCGTCACCGTTTGGAGTAAAGGGGTTCTTTGTCAGTTTAACTCCGTTCAGCAATTTTGATGGTACACCAACAAGAATAATGCTCCAACCGTCAATGCCATCTTTTGTATCAGAATCAACCCTTTGTGGATTATTGAGTACTTTATTGCTGCTTATTCTCATTGTGTGCGGTTTTGCATCAACAAAAGGAGTGGTTCGGAAAATAATATCCAAATTACCAGATGTTTTTACCGTGGCAGGAAAAGTTAATTGTACCTCTTTAAATGATGTTTTTGCATTGTATGCAATAGCTACACCATTAAATAAAACACTTTTTATTATTACCGGTGAGGGTGTAGTAAAGAGGAGTGTATCAAATCCAATATCAGTAGGCTTGAAAGTTAATACAGTCTTGAGAGTAAAATCTTGTTCTTTCAGTACCGTAGCCTGCTGTGGATTAATGGAACATTTTGTTTCTGAAACAAGGAGTTCAGTATCATAATTGATAATTATTTTTTCAATTACGGGGGTGTTCAGTGTATCTGTAAAAAGATGCACCCGGTATTGAATAAACCGCCTTGGTTCCGGCACATCAAATAAATCATCATTACCAGAAACTTCATCTGACCAGATTCCCCAAGTTGTATCAATTGTAGCATTTTTACCGGTTCTAAAACTAAAAAATACCCGTGTTAAATTTGGGATACTTCCTTCGTACCTGATCGTACTAAAATTGACATTCTTACTTATTGTCCGGACAGTTGAATACATCATACCTTCGGGCAAAAATCCCGGTCCAAACACCTGAAAATCAGAAAGCACCATATCATTATTTGGTAAATCATCCACCCTGAATTTTAAATACCTGACATTTGTTGTGTTAAAATTCAATTCAGAATAACCTTTAGCCGAACTAAATATTGTATCTTCTTTTTCGACATACAGTTTTTCCATAGTCACTGTATCTAAGCCACCGAAAACGGTGTAGGAACGGATTCTACCTGAAGCAATATAAGTACATAACCTAATTTGATTGACACTGCGGATTGCTTTTAAATCCACAATAAAATAGGAACCAGGGATACCTTTATTTGTTAAACCCGGGAATATTACATCAGAGCTGCTTGATACATCCCCATCAAGAAGTTTCAAAGGATTTCTCTGTGCAGTATCAACATTTACCGCTCCCAAAAAATAAATTAATGCACTTGTCCCTTTGGCAAGGTTAGTCTGCAAACCTGTTGATAACTGTATTTTACCTTTATTGTTAATAACATCAATCGCTGTAGAATTTACAACATCAATCCGTGAGTCATCAATTATTGTATCAGTTACCAAAACAGAATCCGTACCATTCCATATTTTGTAAGTTCTTGTCTTCGTAAAAATACTATCGATAACAGAAAACTGTGCCTGCAAACTTGTTTGCAATAGTACAAACAGGGTACACGCATAAAAAATAAAAGAAATTCGTTTAGCCATCATTGCTGTCAACACAAATTATTTAAAAAATTTCTACAAGCCACGGAAAAGGCCAATGGCACAAATTAACAGAAAAATCTGAAAAATTATTCTATTCTTACAGTTTTTCCCAACGTGATTCAACTTTCCAGACAGAACAGGATTTATCTTTTGCTGCCAAAGAGATAAACTGTTTATTGGCCGAAACTGCAACAGAAATAACTATGGACGAATGGGGTGTTATGGTGTTAACCACACCTATGGAGGGATACCGTACTAATTTCAGTAAATTATCGCTACCTACAGAAATGAATGAAGTATAATCCAATCCAAGAACATGTCCATTGCCTAAGGGATGAGTAGTAATTACCGTGGCCGCCGAATAAGAGGCACCAGTGGCAGTACCAATACGAGATTTAACATTTCCCAGTTTATCAAAGTACACCAACCGCCGGCTGCTGCCGGGCAAAATATCTGCAGATAATACAGGTGAAACTGGACTATTAGGCAACGCCGCTTCTAATCCACCCGTAAGTACTTTAAATACTTTAAGGCTGCTATCGGATGAAGCGGTAACAACTACAGAATCCGAAACGCCAAATTTGATCGAGTAAACAGCGGCGAGATGGTCTGGAGTTAACGATTTCTTTATTACTAAGGTTCCTGGAACAGGATCTATTATGTACGATTTACCATCACTAAAACCTGCTGCAACTTGGTTTGTTTTTTGCGACCATGCTATACTTAAACAAGCATTCGAAAAAACTCTTGAAGCAATTTTAGCTCCGGTATTGATATCCCAGACGACCACTCTTCCGTTATCATAACCCGCGATAATATAATTATTATTCGGGCTAACTGCCATTGAATTTATCTTTGCAGATGAGTCACTGATAATTGTACGGATCGTGCTTCCTGAGTTCACATTTAACACTTTAATGACACCATTACCACCGGCAACAAAAAGGTTTTGCCCGGCAGTATCTAAAGCAACACTCGTCACTTCCATGGTATCACTTACACGCTTTTGTTCAACGATTGAAGTAGCTGTATATGCTATTCTTAAATCATTCGCGTAAGCTGTTAGGTTTTTCTTAGGGGTGATAGCTCTGATTTTGAAAAGAAACTGTCCTGTTTTATCCATATTATTAATGGTAAAATCATTACGGTTTGAGGGTACGTTAAACACAGTATCCTTGTTTGTAACTAGATTTGTTCTTTCAATCCTGAAACTATCTTCTATCGAGGAATTGTCGTACCAAGTCAGTTTGATTGAACTTGATGAGACTTCGGTGAATCCAAGCGCTGTTGGCGCTTGAAAAGGTATTATTACCGATGCAGTATCTGAGTAAGCAGAATAATTATTCTTTTTTGTAACTGCACGAAGCCGGTAATAGTATTGGACATTTGTTTTAATAACACTAACATCAGATGCCGAAACAGCATTTGGGGCAATGGTTAAATTCAATTTTGTAAACGTGCCGCCAGCGGTTTCCCTGCGTTCAACTTCAAATCCCTTTTCAAAATCCGAATTATCTGACCATGTAAAAGTGATTTTTCCTTCTTCCGTGTTGGTAATTAAAACGCCTGAAGGTTTTTTAAATATTATGGTACTAGTGGCTGAATCACTCGGTAAACTAATACGGTTACCTGCCACATTGTAAACTCTGAATTTGTAGGGAACATTTAATTTAAAGGCTGCTTTTTGTGAATGTGTCACAGCAGAACTAATAACACTATCCCCTTTACTATACGTTTTCACCGTATCAATGTAGTCTATTTTAAAACCTTTTCTCAAGGGGTTATTAGCAGTCCAGTTGAGTATGGCAAGAGAATCTTCCACGAAAGTGATGGTCAATCCGGTTGGGCGCGCAAAAACGGGCGTTACTTCAATTTCATTCGTGGGGGCGATACGAATTCCCGGTCCGAAACTTCTGACACGGTATGTATATTTAGTATCACCGGAAAGCACAGACGAATCCGCGAAAGAAGAACTGTTTTTTATCACTCTGCCAACAGATAAAAATTCTCCATTGGGTGCTTTGCGTTCAATCTGGAAACCTTGCTCATTCGAAACAGTATCATTCCAAGAAAGCTTTACAGAGTAGATATCTTCTGAAACAAAAGTGAGGGATGCTGGTGGGGCAAAAGTAAGATTAAGCGAAATTTCTGCTGAATAATCACCGAACTGATAATTATAAAAAGCGCGTAATCTATAATAATAGACGCTGTCTGTTGATTTTGAAGTTGAATCAATATAGAAATTTCTACTGTTATCAACACTTGCTAAAGCTTTAAAAATCCCGTTTTCACCTAATTTCCGTTCAATTTGAATTCCTTGAGCACCATTGCTGTTTACTCTCCAAGAAACTTTTACAGAGCCGGTATTAAGAATTTCCATCTGCAGGTTTGAAGGAGCCGACAGATTGAGTTCGTTTGGTGAAGTAGAATCGTTACACTGTTGAAAAATTAAAGATAAAGCAATTATTATAATATAAGAAATTCCATGAAGTTTGTATTTTGTTTGCTGTACTGCCATCATGAAATCCAAAAAGTTATATACTCATGCAATAAAGATATTATAAAAAAGAACAATTCAAAACAGTTCTATTAATTATTTCTTCAGTTTTAAAAATAAAATTTTCTTTAGCGGAATTTTGTCACGAATTCTTCAATATTTTTTTAGTATCTTGGATTTTCCCATCATGACGTTAGAGTACAATTAATAAATTCAATAGAG
>JACPGF010000083.1 GCA_016182615.1 Ignavibacteriales bacterium | reverse complement strand
ACCTGTATTTGTTCAGAGTTTTAACACAGCCTCTGAAAAGCCGGGGTTAGGTCATATTCAATACTAGACGCTCACAGAGCAGTTATCCCTCATCTCCTAACCCCGGCTTTTCAAGCCGGGGAGCTACTTCACGCTCAGTATTTCAGGCTTTAGCCACTGAAAAAATCCCGATAACATCTGCACATTGAGGACAGGTGAATAACTGACCGCTATCCAATGACTCTCTTTTCGATGGTACTTTTATCAGTAACCTTGTATTCACTTCCACCGAAAAATCAGGTGAACCGGTTTAACTAAATTTATTGGCGGCAATACTTTATTTAGGTAAACAAGGCCTGATAATCACATTTGGTAATGTATCATTATAACAAGCATAATTTCTAATAAAATATCTTGTGCTTTCCTATCATTTAGCAGTATGGCAATCCTCCCCTGGAAAAAGCATGAGCACCGCTGGTGTGACATCCCGGTGTTAACTCCTGAGTTAAAAAATGAACAGGTATGTTCCGCCCGTAGTACGGGTAATATTCGTTCTCTCAACCCATCCCATTCGTGTCAACTGAAGAAATAGATTTTGTTTTGAGGCCTTTTTCTCCTTGAGGCGGAGGATTAAGGGTGAGGTTGTTTTATCGGCATTAGCACTAACTTGAAGTGATTCCGCTCTTTTTAAATACGAGTCTTTGGCTCGAGTAAATTAGACGGCCAATCGGTGAAATAATAGAAAAACACTAGGGATACGTGATGGATTGGCAAAAGATGTTTATGTCTATCCATTGTGCCAAGATTGGCAGGAACGTTCGTGCAAAGAACCGTTGAATGACCTCCGCGCCGTTCCACCATCTGTAGAAACTGCCGATTGCTGTATGGGCACGAATTTGAGCTGGTTAGATTATTAGATAACCGGTTGAGGAATAGATTATACATCATCGGCGAAAACTTTTACAATAGGCCGTTGGCTAATATACCGGAAGCATGAAGGTCACATGCCTCAAGCAAAGGAGCGTACAGGTTTTTCAATAATAAGAAGGGAACAAGATGGTATTTTAACCCCACATGTCGAATCAACGATAACAAGAATAAGGAACTATCCGGGTGTCTTGGCTCCACAGGATACTACTACGTTGCGGTATATGCATCCGGGTACGGAAGGATTAGACCTGATAAGCGCTAGTACGGATAATGCAATACGTGGGTTTCGCATAATTTAGAAATGGATAGTATTCAACAACAAAGTTGGGCTGAAGCCCGTTTTGTTTAGGTCTTTTAATCCCCTGGTTTACCCACTGCCGTCTATGGTTGGGCATTGGGTAAACCGGGGGATAGAGCACAAAAATAGACCAACGGCTTTAGCCACTTCCTGTCTCTACCACGCTTTTTAGGGATAAAATTATGTTATGCGACACCCACCACTGGGACATTTGAAGAAGAATTTTTTCTTTTTACCACTACCCTTAGCTATGTTGAAAACATTTACGATAGCTCTTTGTAATTAGGCTCAATTGAAAAAAACTTTTCACATTTGAGATTGATTTAGTTGCTTATGGAATACTTAACTTTTTAGATCCGGAATTTTTTGGGGATATGAAATAACTTGTTACCATTATATGGCATACCGCGAGCTTGAGCCGCTGTAGCGTAAGCTGGGTTTAGCTTACAGAAATCTTGGAGTTATCAATGATGGGCGGCAAAGGCGCGGCTAATTTTTCTGAACCGAGCAGTACTCCAATCCATCTGGTACCTTCATTACTTTCAAGCCCGAATTTTAATGCGATTGTTAGGGGAATACAAAGTATAGCACCGACCAGACCGAGTAAACTTCCCCAAAAAACTAAGGAGACAAATACCACTAAAGTCGACAACCCGAGTTTCCGGCCCATCAATCTTGGTTCAATGACATTGCCAACGATAAATCCGATGACTAGATTTCCGGCAAGTACAAGCAGCGCGCTGCTAAGCCCAATCTGCGTAAAGGCCATAAGCGCCGCGGGGATTGCACAAATAATAGCACCAATATTTGGTATATAGTGTAACAAAAACCCAAGGAAACCCCAGAGTACCGGAAATTGGATACCTAGAATGTACATCCAGGCTGTAATCAAAATTCCTGCAATCAAATTAATAATGGTTTTGTAAAGCATATAGTGTTTTATATCAACAACGAACTTTGAAAACCGGGGAAATGTCTGTAAGGGATCACCAAGGATTGCCCGAATTTTTACCGGAAAGCTCGATACCTCAAGCAGAATAAATGTAACCGTAAGAAGAACCAGCAGGAGATCGGATAATATCGAACTTAATCCGGAAAGCAAATTTGCAGTAAGCCCCATTATTGCAGATGGATTGAGATATTCAAGAAAAAAGTTTTCACTGACTATGAAGCCTTTGTCTGCCAAAAAAGTACTAATCTGCAGCACCTGCTCTTTAATACGCTGCTGCATGCCCGGCAATTCATCTGAGAAACTGCGGACTGAAGTGCCAATTTGTGCGCCGATAAGGATAATTACCGTAACCATAACAGCCATAACAATCGTTACAGCTATTCCAGATGGAATGCGCCGCTCTTTTAGCCAAAGCACAGCAGGCGCTCCCAGCAACGCTAAAAAAATTGATACCAGAAACAATACAACTACCGATTGCGCAAGATTTATACCTGCTATTATTATTACAAGCGCAGCTATACCGGCCAGATAGTTATTCTCACTGACTGTTTTACTGATAATTTTCATAATGAGGGCTTGTGCATATCAGACGGCTCTGCGTCCTGAAATTATTCTCATCACAACCATAACTATCGCAATGATTAAAAGGACATGAATTATTCCTCCCATTGTATAGGATGTAATTACCCCAAGCAGCCAAAGTACTATGAGAAGCATTGCAATTGTATAAAGCATGATAGTTTATCTTTCAAATAAGGTTTAATAAATTTTCATAGTAAGTTACCTGTAACCCGCCGCGCTTGCAATGCGGCAAAAGGATGAAACAGGAACTACATCCTTTACGATATGGTGTACTAATGAATAAGGGCAAGGAACATTCTGCGGTTGTTGTTTTATAGATTATAGAACAAAACCCACCTGTACATTTAATAAAAACCGTGCCTTTTTCTGCAATGGGAAAAATGGGGTTAACTCTATACCGGCACTGATTTTTTTTGCTAAATCAAAGCCAACCATTCTGGTCATTTCAGCAACATTAAATAGTACAGATAGTGCAAATCCTCCACCGCCAACTTTTACATCAATCGGAGAATTGACCCCGAAGGTACCAAACCCTAAATTAACGGGGAAACGGTGTCCGGTAGATTCTTCCACATAGTAAAAGCGCATCATAGCGGTATAATTGCCATACTCAATGGTGTCTTTCGCTTTAGTATCATAGAGAACCTTTGGAATGCCTAAGATAAACCCTACTTCCATTTTCGGGCCGCGTACGTGATAGTAACGCGTGTAAGAATTCGCCGGATTATAACCGCCGATTTTAATTGTATAATCTGGCTCAACATTAATGGTGACAAATGCCCAATCAGGGAGTGAATCAACTTTAATTTTTACCCGCGAGAATTCCTCCTGCCGGATCGCGGCAAATTCACCGTAAGCTTTGCGGTACTGCGCCAGCATTGCCCTGTCACGTCTGGGATCGTCATCACTACGAAATGTTAAAACGCGCCGCTCAAATACCTGAGAACTACTGCCGTCCCGGAGAAGCACAGTAGTACGTATGGTTACAAACTGTGGACCCATTCCAAGCCGGATACTGTCCCTTTGGAAAACCACATGCAGCCTGCGTATCTGCCATAAATCAAGCGTTTGGGCAGTTTTAATTTCATCACTGCCTGCACCGGGCTCAATACTAATGTACCTGCTTAAGTCTTCAATTTCCTGATGCTCTTCAACATTAACAATGCAGTCGGACTCGTAAATATATCTCCTTCCCTGTGAGTCTTTTACTCTTATGCGGACCCTGTATTCATCTGGAGCACAGGTTGGGGGTATTTCCGCGGTGTAAACATTACGGCCCGTCTGCTTCATAGTTGTTCCATCAATCAGGAGAATTGGCGTTGCAACGGATGTAGCTGAGCTGTCGTTTCTTTGCATTGTTATTTTTACAGTATCGCCGGGGTAGTACACCGATTTGTCGATGGAAACAATAAGGATCTCATCTTCGAGAGATGAGCGTATGAGAGTAGGAAAGCTTTGCTGTGCATAAACAATTGACACAAGGCTCAAATAAAAAATTGCAATGAACGATAGTTTTAAATGTTGCATTTATCTTGAAATTCGAAAATTAATAGATTCATATTGACGTTTTCTTCCTCATCCGAGAATGGATATAGTGATGATACCTCATCGCGACCCACAACAGAATATGATATTTTTCATGGGAGCCTGAAATGACTGAGGCTAGTCTAGACTGCTAAATGAAACCATTGTCATCAAAATCGCTTTGGAGAAATCACGGTTTGGTTTTCTCGGAAGTGAATTGGCGCGAATACTTTCCTGAATTGGGGCGATAACTTCAATTTCAATGTGCTTATCAGATTTGCATGTATCAAAGAACAGGCCATAAATAAACATTGCTTTATTGTTCAAGCAGGCCTTTTTAACGATGCTTTATATCTGTAATTCCCGGATAAACAAGTTCATAAAGTCAGACCGGAAATTCTATCGACTATCTTGGAACTTGTTCAGGCCAGGCCGGTATTGCCTCACGGCAAAACCTCTTAATTGAAACTGCACGTTACTTAGCTTTAACGACCACAGGGTTTTTACCCTGCTGTTACCGCCCCCATCAGAATTTTAATGCGCTCTATGATTTATATAACCGTTCCGTGTAATATCGCAGACCGGTTATTATTTCTTGGCAAAGAAATCTTTAATTGCACTGCCAACGGATTCCATTTCTTTGTTAAAGTTAACCTTAAAATCTTCCCATTGATCTTTGCCTGCATACTTGTATTCGATGATCTTCTTTTTGAGTTCCAGATTTTTTTGCTCAAGGGCGGCTATTTCTTTTTCATAACCAGCTTTAAATTTTTTGCCTGCTGATTTGATCTCAACTTTAAACTCTTCGATACTTTTTTCATTTGCGCTAATTTTTGTTTCAGCATTATTCTTAAACACCTGATAATCTTTATCGTATTCAGCCTGAGCATCTTTTAACGCTTTATTTGCATTGTCAACCGTTTCCTTGGCATCTTCTACTTTCTTTTCTCGGTCAACATTGCAACCAATAACAAATAAAGGCAAGCCTATTGCCAGAACTGCGAGCACGTGAATTCCTGTTTTCATTTTTTAACCAATCTTTAATTTTGAAAATATTTTGCCTGTTTTTATGCTTACAGCTTTGCAAGCAAGAATGACCCTCCTCGCTGCATATTTATAGCTCTGATAAAACTTTTTTCACTTCCTCTTTAGTTTTCCCGAGTTTAATTTGCAGTCTGCCTAATAGTTCTTCTTCTTTGCCCTCAGCATAAAGCAAATCATTGTCGGTTAGATTAGCGAATTGTTGTTTCAGCTTTCCAGCAGCCTCGTTCCAGTTCCCTTTTAGTTGTAGAGTATTCATTTTGAAGATCCTTCTATTGTTGTGATGTTATCTATTAAAAAGTTAGTGTATTACTAATATTATTATACACTAGGCAGATTAAATTTTCAATCGTACAAAGGGATGAAAAATGGGCTACATCTTCTGCTTTAAGGACAATAATACGAATACGCAAATACACAGTGAAGCGGATCCTCCGGGTATTATTTTGGGTGGTTTCCTTAGTGGTTTATGTGGCAGAAAGAACTGTACTGGCAAATCAACATTGCGGGAAAAATTTTGAGCAATTACAATTTTGCAGGCGATAAAACATCGGGGACTGTTACATTTGGATCACGGACAGGAATAGAATCTGAACCTATTGATTACACACAACGCTGCAGAATTATTTTTCAGAAATGGTATAAATTGATCCGTCTTTCAAATCGGCAATCAACTGTAAATTTGAATTTTCGGCTAACTCCTCCAGGGTAAATAAAAACTTCCTGTCAACATTTGTAAACCAAACTAGGCAAGTCCCATTTTTCTCACTCCACATGCCCGCTAAGCTTGGCTGCATATTAAGTAAGGTCGGGGAATTATAATTGGTTTTTGGCGGGCTCCATTTTGTGTTGATGTTTGCCAGCAGATAGACGGCCTCGGGGACATTACTATATAACGCATAACTGCGTGTGATTTCCCTGTTATCTTTCAGGAAACCAATTACCGAATTGTCTTTCCACTCCCTGCCACTATACTCGCATCCGTTTTGAGCAATAAATGTGCGAAGCGTTGCTTTTGTTGTTGAGGTCTGATATTTAATCCACAGAGTCAGTTCAAGTATTATAACTATTGAAAGGACTCCCTCGTTAATGTATTCCTTCAACCATTGAGCGGTTTTATCAATAATACTGAACACCAATAGGGTTACAGGGATGAAAAGCGGGGAAAGCAGCCTGTTGTCAATTTTGTCAAAGGCCGTGGTGGTGGATGAAATGAGAATCATACCCGCATAAAATATGACGAACAAAAATATTGATCCCATTGATAAAAACTGCCTGTTGGCGCTGTTAAATTTTACGAGCAGGAAAATTGCAATAATAACGCACACTAACAGAAGCGATAGTGAAATCAGCATATCCATTTCACTTTTTTCTAGAGGTGAATACCATTTGAAAAATGTTTGCAATGTGAAAAAAAAGTTTTCTTTGAATGAAAAAGATGAGGCCGACCGTTGCCCGACGAGAGTTCCTGATGAATAGTAATTCCGGGCAATCCAAAAAGCTGCCGGTAAAAACGAAACAGAAAGAAAGAGGCAAACATGTTTTAATTTTAAGACAACGGTATTTTTAAGAAATGCAAAAATACAGATAGAACCAGTGACAATTAATATCACGCCAACATAACGGGTAAGACAGGCAAGCGCCACAACAACAGAAAAGCCTAGAAGCGAACTGATTTTTTTATTCAACCGGTAGTTTTCAAAAAAGATTAAGGCCGCGATAGTTAATAAAATAAAAAGTGGTTCCGATAAGGCAATAAGTGAAGCCTGTACGAGGATGAACGAGAAGAGGGTTGCTGCAGATCCGAGTAACGCCAATGGTAATGATTTAAGGTGCTTTGTAAACAGAACCCCGGAAAAATAAACAATTAATCCGAAGAGGGCAGCGTTGACATAGCCCGCGGATAATAACGGGTCAAGCGCTGTTACTATTGATACAACTGATAACAGAATGGGATAAAGAGGAGCCTGCAGGACATAGGGATACCCGTCATAACAAATAAACCCTGAGCCATCCAACAAATGACGCGCAACTGAAATGTAAGAGACCGAATCCGGTGAAATGCCAATTGCATACTTGGAAAAGAGCAGATAGAACAATGCTGTACCAAGCAGCCCAAAAACTGCGAACAGGGATCTTAACAAATAATGTGTTGACGTGAACTGTATCACTTAATCTTAACCTGCGATTTAAATTCAAATACCGGTATCTTCATTTGTTTAAGTCTGCCCAAGCCATTGTTACTATTGCAGTTACAAAACACGCTAAAAACCGTTAAAGAAAATATTAATACCTTAATGTAAGTTACACTACGGCAATATACTTACTATCGCGATTGCACCGGAAATAAAAATAATTATACCGGCAATACGATTGGTCCAACGAAGCCCTTTTGTATTTAATTTATCTCTAAAGAGAGAGGCTCCGTAACTTAACAGAAAGAACCATAAACCCGAACCGGTAAAAATGCCGGCCACCAAAAACGAAGCATTCATAGCTCCGGAAAAATCAGCTAAGCCTAGCATTGCAAATACTGCAAGAAATGCGAATACGGTAAATGGATTTGTCATCGTAAGGGCAACCGTATAAAAATATAGCTTTAGCGTTCCACCTTCCTGACTGTTGAATTTTAGATTGCGGGATTTTGCGCGGTAAACTTGAATCCCGAGTATCAGCAAAAGAATACCACCAGCCAGCCGAATCCCAAACCGTTGCGTCTCTAATACATTCGAGATTACCGTCAGACCAAAAGCTGCTACGCATCCATAAAGCATATCAGCGGTCGCGGCGCCAAGCCCAATTATAAATCCTCGCATACGGCCATCAGAAAGTGTCATGCGAATACACATTATTCCAATTGGTCCAATAGGGACTGCCATAGCAAAACCGATTAGCAGTCCCCTTAAAAACAACAGAGGTTCCATAATTTTGTTACGTAATCTTCAGAAAGCAATTGTTAAATATAGCGGGCACTATTAGTTCAGTCCGCCGCTTTCGGCCGCGTCTTTTAATTTCTCGTTTGCAAAAACAGCAATTTCAACTCGTCTGTTCATTCTTTTACCTTCTGATGTTTGATTTGATGCTACCGGTTCCCGCTCACCAAAGCCAACAACAGAAAAACGGCTGGAAGAAACACCGTACATTGCAGCGTAGTCTGAAACAGCACGGGCTCTTCTTTCAGACAGTGCCTGATTGTATTCATCTGTACCGACATCATCAGTAAACCCGGTGATGAGTATGTTTGTGTTAGGATACTTGTTTAGTATTTCTGAGAACTTCCCAATGTTTACTTTTGCATCAGGTTCTAGCGTTGAAGAATTAGTCGCGAATAGAATTCCCGAATCAAAAACGATTTTTATACCTTCACCCACCCGCTCAATTTTAGCATTTTTCAGTTCATTCTTCATATCCTCGGCTTGCTTATCCATATAATTCCCGATAAGAACACCTGCAGTACCGCCAACCGCGGCTCCAATTATTGCTCCCAGCACTGTGTTACCCGCGTAATGCCCGATGACGCCACCAACAACTCCACCGCTGGCTCCACCTATTACTCCGCCTTTTACCGCATTACTTGCGCCGCATCCATATATAAATACCGACAGCAGCAATGCCGCCACAGTATATGTAAGCTTAAACTTTCTCATAATTATTACTCCGTGAACTATCAAGTTCTTTATTGAACAGTTTGTTTGATATTGAAAGAAGCGGCCATATAAGCCGCTTCTTTTATTGCAAAATATTACCGAAGCGATCTGCTTATTTGTTGAGGAGTTTAATTTCAACTCTTCTATTCATAGATCTGCCTTCAACGGTTTCGTTTGAGGTAAGCGGATTTGTTTCGCCATACCCAACGGCTTTAAGGTTTCTTTTCGAGGCGCCTTTGCTGACGAGATAATCAACAACTACCTGTGCACGACGTTGTGAAAGTTTTTTGTTCGAGTTGTCCGAACCAACTGCATCGGTATAACCGCCGACTTCCCATTTGTATTCAGGATGGCGTTTCATTGTGCCAACCAAACTATCAAGAACCGCGTACGCAGTCGGTAAAAGTTTTACTTTATTAAATTCAAAGTTGGTATCACCATTCAATACAAGTGAAGTGATTTCCGCGGGTGTTTGAATAACAATTACTTCTTTTTTCATCGGGCAGCCTTCTGCATCTACCTGTTCACCTTTAGGGGTGTTAGGGCATTTGTCAAAGTAATCAGCAACTCCATCACCGTCCGCGTCAATCGGGCAGCCTTTAGAATCGACACTTACTTTGGCCGGGGTATTTGAACATTTGTCAAGATAATCAGCTACACCATCGCCATCCGTATCAAGCGGGCAGCCATTTGCATCAACTTTAACTCCGTAAGGAGTATTGGTACATTTGTCAATATTATCTGCGATGCCGTCATTATCTGCATCAAGCGGGCAGCCATTTGCATCTACAGCAACTTTTGCAGGTGTAAAGGGGCATTTGTCAAGATAGTCGGCAACGCCATCTTTATCGGTATCTAACGGGCAGCCTGTCTCGTCAACTTGTGTGCCGCTCGGGGTGCCGGGGCAAGCATCTTCTGAATCAATAACACCATCTTTATCCGTGTCTTTGTCCCTGCCGATGTAATAAGTTAAGCCAACAGTGCCATTTAACAAATAGTCATTGCTTGCTCCATATTGTGCATCATCCCACCAGTCTTTAGTTCCAACAACAATGCCCGAAGCAACGTTAAGGCTTATTCTTTCGGATAGCATGAAGCGTACGCCAACATCACCATTATAAGCTAACATGTGATTACTATAAACCTTGTTTGCATAGTTCACCAGTTTATTGCCGCTGCCATCTTTGGGATAAAACCAAAGATTTGATGCACCAGCAGCAGCCCAAAGATAAACCTCCTCACCAAAATTAACCATGTATATAGCGCCGCCTCCATACATTTCCATTTTTGTTGAAAACTTGCTGGTAGGATTTCCAAAAGGTACACGGGCATCCTGACCGCCTACGAATCCGGTTTGAGCGAAGGCTCTTATACCAACATTACCATTTCCTGTTGAAGGGAAATAATATTCGAGTGAGCCTTTGCCTGTGAAATTAATTTTGCTGGTTTTATAATCGGTAAATCCGAAAGTAATACCTGATTCTGCCGTAAAGGCGATAACATACGACATGGTATTTAATCTTGGAGCCTCGATCTTTTCTTGCGAGAAAGCGAGTTGAACCAAGCCCATACACATGACAGCGATGAGAGTAAACAGTTTCATTTTAGAACCTTTTTGTTGTAAATTTTGAAATATTATTGAAAGAAATATCGTATACCAACGCCTGCGTCAAAACCAAATCCGGTTTGCGGAGTAAGTTGAAACACTGGTACGATTTCAACAAACAAATCGATAGGTGTTGCGCGGGGGAGCCAGGCAATACCAAATACACCGCGAACTCCAAGTGAGCCGTCATAACCGCCGCCACTGTTAAACCTGCCGCCAATACCATAATAGAACGGTGATCTTCCGGATGTGCCTAATGCGCTGAATGAATGCCATAAGTAATCCATGTGAAAATGAACACGGCTTTCACCATTATAATGACCATTGTAATTTATCCGATCCCCGCCTACTGCCACGCCGAGACCAAAGTCAAATGCATTTTCTCTCGTTGTCCAGAGTTTTGCACTCAATCCGGTGGGTTCTCCTAAAACGAATCCCAAGCCAAATCCTTTGTCCTGAGCCTTTACCGGGCCTGCTATTGTAACCAACATTACGATAAACAACCCGAAGAAAAATTTCTTGTTCATAATGAACTCCTTTTTGTTTTGTAAAATTGTTTCAATTTTTTCCATCCTTCATCTTTTGTTGCACATTTTGTTTTCGAATACTTATCTAAGGTATAAGATGCGTCAAGAAACAACAATCGGGCATGAGGATGAAAAAAGGACTACATCCATTGGTTGAAAACTGTTGTTGTAATTAATGTCTGCGTCCAATGGTATGTAGTTGTATTTCTATAGCGATGCTATGATTTCACGCACCTGTTCACGCGACATCCGTAACTTTTTCTTTAGCCTCCACACCAAATCATCTTCTTTACCTTCAATCAGAATCAGATCATCATCGGTAAGTGTACTGTACTGCTGTTTTAGCTTACCAACAAGTTCATCCCAGTTGCCGTTTATAATTAGTTTTTCCATTGTCGTTACCATTTAAAAAATTTGAAAAATACCAGTTCTTCCGAAGGGGAAAAGCTTGGTTTTATACTATGTTCATATAAAAGCGGATAAATTTCCCCGAAATGCAGAAAACGTGCCCAAGGTTTAGCAGCAGTACCGTTACTTGTGTTTACCATTTCCGTGCCCATTATTCTTGCTCTTCTGATTGTTTTTATCATATTTTTTTACCGCGCTTTTTTGTTCTTTAACCCACGTTTTATGCTCAGGATGCCGCTTGTTAGCAAGATATCTGGGCTCCCTGCTGTCCCGTATCAACTGTTGGTCCTGACGGCCTTTATACGCGAGGTAGCGCACTCTATATGTCTCATGACTCCTCCAGGGCTCCCTCTCATTTACAACAACTTTATAAGTCCTGTACATATCAAAATTTTTATAGCGGACAGGCAACGCCGATCTACCTATCCAGCGGCCGCCTTCATGAAAATAGAATAAACGCTGCGGCACGTAGTAGTATGCATCCATATCCGGTAAATAGTAATACTGCACGGTTTCATATCCAACCGGCCCCCAGGCTGGCTGGCTGCCGATATTTATGCTCAGTTGTATTTGTGCATTTACCATTGATACAAACACAAATTGGAACATCACGATAAACATGACACGATATATATTCTTCATTGGATTGACACTCTCTGAAATATTAAATTTACATTAGGTTATCTGCTCAGCCAGTTCTTAAATGTTTCATTGTTACTAAAAAACCGGCTTTATTTTAAGGTCTCTGCAACTTTGCAGAGACCTTAAAAAATCGTAACTATAGAATTTTATTTAAGAATTCTGAATACTATTCTTCTGTTCATCGTTCTGCCTTCTTCGGTTTCATTGTTGCCAACCGGATTACCGCGGCCATAACCAACTGTTGATAATCTCGCATCGGCAATTCCTTTAGAAACCATATAGGCTTTTACAACTTCAGCTCTCTGTACCGAGAGTTCCTGATTATAGGCATCAGTACCGATATAATCCGTATATCCTTCGATTTCGACATATAGCGGTCAACAACTACTTCTTTAGTGACTTCTTTTGTTATGTGTCTCTTAATGAGGTCTTCAATGCGTTTGTAGTCGGTCATATCTTTCATAGCAGGAGGTACGCCCTGAATTCCCTGGCATGGCTCACACTGTGGTGAAGGTGCTCCCTTGTCAAAGAAGTAATTAAAACCGGCGCTAAGAGCTATGTATGAATCACGACCATTGATTTCAGTAGGTACTGTTGTACCATCGAGCTCGGAATTGTTGGTAACGCTATAGGTGTACTCTGCAACAAAACTCCAGGATGGGCTAATTTTAAACTCAGCACCCAAGCCCACATTTAATTGTGTGCCTAATTTGTTATCGGAATTTATGGATTGCCCGTTCTTGATCATTTTGTAGTTACCGCCAGCACCTGCAAACACGTATGGAGAAACCGGTGCACAGGGTACGACATAGTAAACCATATCAAGATCAGCAGAAATAACATTTGTCGTTTGCTTGATATTATTCATGAGCGCATCGGTCCATTCGCCCTTGATATTTGCAAAACCGCCCTTAAGCCGCATGCCGACATGCTCTGAGAAGTTTTTTTGAATTGAAAGATATGCACCGTAATTGAAGTTCATTGAAGTAATATTTACCGATGCATACCGGGGATACTTTAAGCCAAACCCAAGAGCCCAGCTTTCTGTAACTGTTTGTGCCTGTGATACATCAATGCCAATTAACAACATCAATGCCAGCGTTAAAAAAAAGTTCTTCATTTCATATTTCCTTATAATTTTTTTATTTGAATTTCTGCTTGCCCGGTACCTCAATTTTTATGTACCGGCCTATTATCAAAAAGTTAGTGCAATTTTGCTTTGAATTATTTTGTAAACAAAAGGATGAGGAATCATGGACTCCTCATCCCGCGTTGTTAATTACGGCCTTACTATAATAACTTGATCGAGAGATACTTGCCCGGCCGCTGCACTTTGTATCAAGGCCCGGCCGTCTAATCTTGCTCCGGTAAGAAGCGAGATTGACGTGCTGGCAATGATTGTGCCTTTCATGATAGAGTTAGTACCGAGTGTAACCGCGGAACCAGCAGACCAGAAAACATTTTTGGCCTTTGCTCCATTAGTTAAGATAACATTGCTTGTTGCAGAAGTTGTAATAGAGGTTGCACTACGAATAACAAATACTGCATTCACGTCACCCTGGGCATCTAAATAAACTATACCGCCCGGGGAGATTTGGATGGAAGTACCTGATTGATATAATCCCGGAACGAGCGTAAGCCCGTTAATATTACCTGAGATTGGTGTTGGGGTTCCACGCGTTGCTGAAATAGCATCCATGTATGCTGCCTCTGCATCAGTTTTTGCAAGAATTAACATTGCCGGAACAGGAATTGGATCATCAGCGGCAAATATGGTGCCTATAACTTCAGGAAGTGTTAATCCTGTGATTGAAGATCTGGCGCCCGGGCTTATACCAACGTCACCGGTTATGGATGAGGTTGGAATGTTTGTTATTGCTGAATTAGATAAAATTGCAAATCTTGCAGCTGTACCAAGGTTTACTGCCAACCCGCCTGCACTCAGTGCAGTGGTGAAACTCCATACATAATTACTTACTAATGGTGTACCACTGGAGTCTTTTGCACCGGTTGTTATCGTAGCAGTATATACTGCATTAGACCATAGACTGCTTGTTGGATTAAAGGTAGCTGTTAAACCAGAGTACGAGACAAAGCCGGATACTGAAGTTGTTCCTTGTTTTACAATAAACGTCGTAGAGGTTATCGTTAAATCATCCATAGCCTTACTAAATGTTGCAGTTATGGTTTTATCTAAAGGTACACCTGTAGCTCCGTTAATTGGATCAGTTGACACAACTGTTGGCGGGATAGCAAGCACTGTTGTAAAACTCCAAGTGAAGTTAGCAGCCAGTGCCGTTCCGGCTGTGTCTTTAGCGCCGGTTGTTATTGTGGCCGTGTAGATGGTGTTCGCCGCAAGGTTGCTTGCAGGGGTAAATGTTGCAATCAAACCCGAGTAAGTTACAAATCCGGCAATTGAATTTAATCCTTGCTTTAGGGTAAAGGTGGATGTATTTATCGTCGCGGCATCCATTACCTTACTAAACGTTGCGGTAACTTTTTTATTTAATGCCACGCCCGTTGCCAGATTTAATGGATCCGTGGAGACTACGGTTGGCGGGATAGGAAGCACTGTTGTAAAGCTCCAGATGAAGTTACTAACAATTGCCGTTCCAGCCGTATCTTTAGCACCTGTTGTAATAGTTGCCGTGTAAATGGTGTTCGCCGCAAGGTTGCTTGCCGGGGTAAATGTTGCTATCAAACCCGAGTAGGTTACAAATCCGGCAATCGAATTTAATCCTTGCTTTAAGGTAAAGGTGGATGTATTTATCGTCGCGGCATCCATTACCCTGCTAAACGTTGCGGTAACTTTTTTATTTAATGCCACACCCGTTGCCAGATTTAACGGATCCGTAGAGACTACGGTTGGTGCGGTAATAATCAGGGTCGTGAAACTCCAGACATAATTATTCGCGAGAGCCGTTCCAGCCGTATCTTTAGCACCGGTTGTAATAGTTGCCGTGTATAGTGTATTTGGCAGCAAATTACTCGAAGGTGTGAAGGTGGCTGTTAATCCCGAGTACGATACAAAGCCCGCAACTGAGATTGCTCCATTTTTAAGAGTAAACGTGGATGTTGTAATAGTCGAGGCATCCATTACTTTATTGAATACCGCATCTAATTTTTGATTAAGTGCTATACCGGTTGCCCCGTTTACAGGAACTGTTGAAACTACGGTAGGAGGCAATGCAGCCGCGGCTGTTGTAAAACTCCAAGCATAGTTATTTGCCATTCCATTACCCGCGGTATCTTTAGCACCGGTTGTAATAGTGGCAGTGTAAACCGTATTTGCCGATAAATTATTTGCCGGGTTAAATATGGCGGTTAGACCTGAGTACGATACAAATCCCGAAACAGGGATTAAGCCCTGCTTGAGAGTAAATGTTGCCGTGGTAAGCGTTGCTGCATCCATTACTTTACTAAATGTAGCAGAAACATCTTTGTTGAGAACAACACCTGTAGCGCCATTAAGCGGGTCTGTTAAAACAACAGTTGGTAAAATAATTACCGGAGCCGCACCTGTGGTGAAACTCCATACGTAGTTATTAGCCAAGGCATTTCCTGCAAGATCAAATGCGCCTGTTGTAATGGTAGCTGTGTATGTTGTGTTGGCAGCCAAATTACTTGATGGTGTGTAAGTAGCGGTAAAACCGGCATAGCTTACCGTGCCGGATACAAATGTTGTACCCTGCATTAAAGTAAATGTTGCTGTAGTAATTGTTGAAGCATCCATTGATTTACTGAATGTTGCAGAAACTTTTTGATTTAACGGTACTGCTACCGCAGCATTCAATGGAATTGTTGAGGTTACTGTAGGCGGTGTAATAACCACCGCGGCGCCGGTTGTAAAAGTCCACACGTAATTACTTGCAAGTGGATTACCTGCCAAATCAGTTGCGCCGGTTAAAATGGTAACCGTGTATAACGTATTTGGTGATAGATTTACAGAAGGTGCAAATGTTGCCGTTGTACCGGAGTAGGAAACAAAACCTGAAACAGGGGTGCTTCCTTGCTTTACGGTAAAGGTTGCGGTTGTTATAGTTGCAGCGTCCATTGTTTTGCTAAACGCGGCAGCGATTTTCTGGTTTAAGGCCACACCTGTCGCCGCATTTGCCGGGTCTGTTGAAATAACCGTGGGCGGGGTAATTACGGTTCCGGTGCCTGTCGTAAAACTCCATACATAGCTGTTAGCAAGTGCATTACCTGCAAGGTCTTTTGCTCCGGTTGTAATAACTGCATTATATACCGTGTTTGGCAACAAATTTACTGAAGGTGCAAATGAAGCCGTTGTGCCTGTATAGGACACAAAACCTGCTACTGAAACTGCTCCCTGCATTAATGTAAACGTTGATGCCGTAATTGTTGATGCATCCATTGTTTTACTAAAAGTTGCCGCGATTTTTTGGTTCAAGGCAACATTAGTGGCTGCATTTAGCGGGTCTGTGGCGGTTACAACAGGCAGAATAATGACTGCTGCAGAGCCCGTTGTAAAGGTCCATACATGATCATTAACAAGTGCATTGCCTGAAAGATCCTTCGATCCTTTTGTAATCGTGGCAGTATATACCGTATTGGGTGCGAGGCTGGTGGCTGGTGTAAATAAAGCCGTGGTGCCTGAGTATGAAACAAAGCCGGAAACTGATGATACGCCTGCCTTTAAGGTAAAGGTAGCAGTAGTAATGGTTGTCGCATCCATTGTTTTACTAAAAGTTGCGGCAATCTTTTGGTTAAGAACAACGCCCGTAACTGCATTTGCCGGATCTGTGAAACTTACCGTCGGCGGTGTTATTATTGCCACGGTGCCCGAAGTAAAGCTCCATACATAATTACTCTGTAAAGCATTACCGGTTAGATCTTTGGCGCCGCTTGTTACTGTGGCAGTATATATAGTATTCGGAACAAGATTTGTTGCCGGAGAAAAAGTAGCTGTTGAACCTGTATAAGAAACAAAGCCCGAAACAGGATTGACACCTTGTTTTAAAGTAAATGTCGATGCCGTGATGGTAGATGCATCCATAGTTTTACTAAAGGTTACAGCAATTTTTTGGCTTAACGATACACTGGTAGCTCCATTAAGCGGATCCGTTGAACTTACCGTTGGAGGAGTTATAACAACTGCAGCACCCGTTGTAAAGCTCCATACAAAATTGTTTACCAAGGCATTGCCAGCCAAATCTTTGGCTCCGGTTGTAATCGTCGCGGTGTATGTTGTATTCGCAATTAGATTACTTGTGGAAGCAAAAGTTGCCGTTGTGCCTGTATAAGATACGAATCCCGGTACAGGATTTACACCCTGCCGTAGTATAAAAGTAGCAGTGGTTAATGTCGATGCATCCATCGTTTTGCTGAATGTGGCAGCAATTTTTTGGTTCAAGGAGACACCGGATGCAACATTAAGCGGATCGGTTGAACTTACCGTAGGCGGTACTATTACGGCTACAGCACCTGTCGTAAAACTCCATACATAATTAGATGCCAGAGCATTTCCTGCAAGATCTTTAGCCAAAGTAGTTATCGTAGCCGTATATGTTGTACTTAATGACAGATTGCTTGTTGGTGTGTACAACGCTGTTGTGCCAATGTAACTAACAGTACCCGATACAAATGTTGTTCCCTGCATTAATGTAAAGGAAGCAGTTGTTATTGTTGATGCATCCATCGTTTTACTAAATGTTGCAGCAATTTTTTGGTTAACCGCAACACCGGTTTCCAAATTGGACGGGTCCGTAGAACTTATTACAGGCGGGGTAACAACTATCGCAGCTCCTGTTGTAAAAGTAAATACATAGTTACTTGCAAGTGTGTTTCCCGCGAGATCCTTCGCTCCGGTTGTTATTGTCGCGGTGTATGCCGTATTCGGTTCAAGATTTGCAGTAGGTGCGAATAGAGCGGACAGACCGGAGTACGATACAAAACCAGAGACAGGAGTTGCGCCTATTTTTAGTGTAAATGTTGATGCGGTAATAGATGAGGCATCCATCGCAACACTAAACATGGCTGCAATTTTTTGGTTTATCGGAACACCTGTTGCCGCGTTAAGCGGGTCGGTAGCACTAACTGAAGGCGGGGTTATCAAAGCTGCCGAGCCAGTTGTAAAGCCGAAAACGTAATTACTCGCCAAACCTCTGCCCTGAAGGCTTTTTGCCATAGTGGTAATCGTTACCGTGTATGGAGTATTCGGCTCTAGGTTGCTTAACGGCGCAAAGGTTGCTGTTGTGCCCGTGTAAGAAACCGTCCCTGAAACAAATGAAGTACCCTGCATAACAGTAAAGGATGCAGTAGTAATTGTTAATGAATCCATTACCTCACTAAAAGTTGCAGTAATTTTTTGGTTGAATGGAACATTGACCGCAGCATGAACCGGATTGGTAGAACTTACTGTCGGTGTTGTTAAAAGTTCCGGAGCGCTCAGCCCTGACCGCTCATCGCAACCGGCCATAATCATGACCAGCAGCAGTGGTATAATCCACATAATTAAATAGATTTTCATTTTGTTCATAATTAATTGACTCCTTGTTAAAGTTATTTTGGGTTTTTTACTTGAGGCTAAGCTACAAAGTTGTCAAGCCCAAATAAATCGGACAAAAGGATGAAAAGTGGACTACATCTAGACAAGCGGAATTTTTCCAATATTCATCAAGTGCCGAAGAAAATGAAGGAAACCTTTATTGATGCTCATTTTGTTTTGCAACCCTTTGCAAGAACTTGCATTTGGAAAGTGGATGGGCAATTTGCCACAGCAGGAACTGCATTCCGTCTGCGTATAAAGCCGTTCTTGCGGGGCTGAAGGAAATTTGTGGGTTGAAAGTGTTTGGATAATTCTATCGGATGACATTGGTGTTGCACCAATTCAGGGTTACTGCTCATGATACTAAATAGGGAACCATTTAGCTAATATCAATTCTCATTTCTATCACTTCGTGAAAGTCGGAGGTTAGGTGATGGGAATTTTGTTTTTCTTCTTCAGTTGTCAATCTTTGCAAAGCATCTAAATGCGATATTTTTTGCATAGGCTTGATAGTTACCTAAATAGATAGGTAATTACTCAATTTATGTAAAATAAAGTCAAGTTTCGGCGTTTACCTAAAATTAGCAGGTTAAGAAGTACAGCGAAATTCCCATCACCAAACCTCAGACTTCAGTCTGAGGTTTAAATAACCAACAAACATCAGGCTTTAGCCATTAAATTTTACTTTACAATTTCAAATCAATATCCTGTGGCTTGGAATCCACCCCTTTGGAGAAAGCCTGTGGATATATGGGTTGGGATTCCTCAGTCTAAAGTCTGAGGTTTGTGGATGGAAAATATTATATAGATGAGCTGAGTAATTACATAGATAAGATTGATTTGTCATATTTCCCGGCAACGTTAGTGAACATTCATATAGATGGTTAACTCAACAAAGTTTCAGAGCAACAGGTGGATCCCCGAAAGGGAGAAATTTCAGAGCGAGATAATACATTCTCTGAATCATCGGTAGTTCTCTTTTCATCCCTTTGTCCGATTTCCACATGAAGCGCTTTTGCATATCATTATATATAATTATGTGGAGTCCCGTCAATAGGCCGTATCTACATATCAGTAGAACGACATAACGATAGGATTAGCTATATAAGTTTCTTAATAATTACATAGAAAAATTTATGCAACAAGCAAAAACAAAATTAACAGTATTTTTTAACAGGGCGTTTTTCAATATTAAAGCTATATTGCTCCTTGTGGTTCTGACTACTTCATTGACCTTTCCACAAGTATCACCTGCTCCGGTCAATTTAGGAACAGCCGGTGAATTTGTTCTCTTGGCAAGTACCGGGATATCAACCACAGGCACGACTCATATTACCGGGGACATTGGTGTTAGTCCGGCCGCGGCCAGTTCCATTACAGGATTTAGTTTAATTATACACTCCTCAAACACATATTCAACATCTTCAGTAGTAACAGGTAAAATCTATGCTGCTGATTACACTGCCCCAACTCCCGCGAAAATGACTGCAGCAATTGGCGACATGCAAACTGCATACACAAACGCGGCGGGTAGAACACTGCCGGATTTTTCAGAATTACATTCCGGTAATCTTACCGGCAAAACATTAACCCGTGGTTTGTACAAATGGACAACTAATGTTCTTGTATCGGCCGGTGGTTTAACAATCTCCGGATCAGCCACTGATATCTGGATTTTCCAGATTGACCAGAATTTAAGTTTAGGCAGTGGTGCTAGTGTTACTCTTATTGGTGGCGCTAGGGCATCAAATATTTTTTGGCAGGTGGCTGGGCAAGTTGCACTGGGTACAACTGCAGAAATGCACGGAATTATTTTGTGTAAAACAAAAATTGTTATAAGTACTGGTGCTTCGCTTAACGGCAGAGCATTTGCACAAACAGCAATTACGCTGGATGCAAATGCTGTGGTTCAGCCAGCAGTTATCGTGCAGCCGACCATTAATGCAACAACTCCGGCAAACTCTGTAACCGGTGTAGTTCTAGATCAAAAAATCAATGCAGTGTTTAGTCAAAAAATGGATAGCACCACAATCTCCACTTTAACTTTCTTACTAAAAAGGGGAAGTACACCGGTTACAGGAGCCGTTACTTACAAGGGGTTGACAGCGACGTTCACTCCGGCGATTAGTCTGCTCCCAAACACGGTATATACGGCCACGGTCACTACCGGCGCCAAAGATACCGCGGGAAGCTCAATGGTTAGTAATTATGTTTGGAGTTTTACAACAGGTACAGCGGTATCCGTATTTGATAACTCAACGGCAATTCCAGCCTTTGCTCTTGAGCAAAACTTTCCAAACCCGTTTAATCCGTCAACAAGTATTCAATACTTTCTTGAAAGGCCGGTGCACGTTCTGCTTAAGGTTTATAATCTTCTGGGTAACGAAGTAAGTATCCTTGTTAACAGCATTCAAACGGCAGGCAGCCATTCGGTACATTTTAATGCCAGCGAGGCTGGGCTTAATCTAACCAGTGGTATCTACATTTACCGTTTGGAAGCCGGAACATTTATTGCAACAAGAAAACTGACTTATATGAAATAGTTCTTCGATTGACAAACTTGTCACTTTACAAAAAACCGCCTGTCATAAGGCGGTTTTTTTATGAGAAAGAAGGAGTGAGATAGATATCTCATAGAAAGGAATAGTTGTGCTAGGTACTAATTATTCCATAAGCAATTAAATCAATCGCAATTGTGAAAAGCATTCCATATTTGGAGCATTGAGATAGGGTTCGAGTATATTTTCACAAGGAAGAATTTGTTGTTTGTTGCAATAAAGAATTTCTTTCAAATGCCCCAAAAGGGCTAAATCCGAGTAACCGCGGGTTCCTTATCCGTGGATAGTCCAGCCAAAGCATACATTTTACTGAAAGTGGCGAAATGCAATGCGGTGTAGCCGACAGTTTTTCTATGCTGGGATTTCTAAATTCTGGTTCACATCACTTGCAAACTGGATTAGCTACCATCCTTGCAAGGTTCGCCCCCGTTCGGGGACGGGAATTGTGTATGCCTGTGTTCCGCGGGTAAGGAACCCGCGGTTACTCAGATTTAGCCCCATTCGGGGCAAAGAAATTTAATTCAAATATTCATAAGACATGAGTATAGGGACTTCTGCCAGTACCGGTTATTTAGAACTGCCCTTTACCGCAGCCAATTAGATACTCACATATTGAAACACTCACTTTGGACACCTATACTGAATAAGTGCTGTGCTATAACCCGGAATTAACATCATCGTTCATTCTGTTACCGCTACTCCAGCGGTATGCAAGCTTGCGTAAAGCAGTTGCGATATTTACCGAAAGACAATACCACCTGATTAACATTTTTTCACTAATCTTACTTGTCAACGACCATCATTGGAGGTTTTCCCTCGCTGATGATGACTGTATATTTTGTGTTTTTTTCTGCCAGAAATGAGAATGACTCATTTTGTGTAACGGAAGTTACCGTAAGGTTTCCTTCCGCAACATCCTGATACGGGGTTGTTTGTTGATACCCAATATCGTTAATTGCAATTTTTTCATTGGTTGAGGTTTGTACCTTTACATTTACTTTAACCGCCTGATCATTCCTGATCCGAAATTGGGGCGCAGGATTTTTCGCGCATCCAATGAAAACTGTAAACAGCATTATACTTATAAAAATGGTAATGATCCTGTTCATGATTACTCCTTAGTTTTGTTATAATTAATTACAAAATAGTTTTACGTTTGTCTTGACATTCCTGTTCTTAAGGTATGTCTATAGTTTTATGTTAATCTGTTGTGCACCTGTTATTATTTAACCTGCAGAAATTCAAAATTTACATTAGAATATGTGCAGTAAAAAAGAATTTATCAATAGACCGAAAGGATGAAAAACGGACTATGCCCAGCCAGTCAACTTAATTCCCGGAGACTGACCCCGGTTGTTCAGAGAATGCATGCTTAAGAATAAGTATATATACTTAAGAGATATGCAGCATGTAAAGCACTTCTTACTCATTCAACTCTGTTTAGAACCCCCATAACATCCAACTGCTCTTTGCTTTATCCATTAATATTTTAAATCCTGCCGAGGCTTCCTTTAGATTGATAAAGGTTGAGTCGAAATTGCGCGCGAAACTACCCTGCGCATCAGCCATGAGCAGCCGCATTCCATTGGATCCGACTTTCAGGCTGACTATGGCTGAATCGAAATTCCGGGCTAAAGTTTCATCCATTATAAGCTTGCCAATGGTGCCCTTACCGGCTTCGATACTCTTAGTAATTTTTGCCAGATCACTTGACAGAATGGAGGCGTTATCGATTGTTGTTTTTAACGAAAGCAGCACATCATCCATATCAATAGGCTGCTCTGTTGCAATGCGGTCATTGTCTTCAATGCCTTTTTTAAGGCCAAGCCCGGGGTTAATGATAAGAATTTTATTGCCCATAAGCCCTTCAGAGCCAATACTGGCAATCGCATCTTTCCGGATGTATTTACGGGTGGCTTCATCAACAATAACAACCACGTTAACTGCTGAATCGCTTATAATACTGATGTTTTCAACCGTGCCTACGTTTATGCCGGAAAAGCGGACATTGTTTCCCGCCTGCAATCCGGCAACATCTTTAAATACTCCACTGATGCGGAACGTGCTTCTGAACAATTGCTGTTTCTCACCAATAAAATAGACCCCCGCGATGAGTACCGCCAAACCTAAGGTTATAAACGCACCGAGTTTAATTTTGTTACTTGATTCTGATTTCATGTTTTTTACTTTTAGTTTCTTTTTTATTATTCAAAGAATGATCGTATCCAACTGTCACCGGAGTTTTCCAGCTCTGTATATGACCCCTCGGCGAAACAGACCCCTTCTTTCAATACTATTATACGGTTGGCAGTTCGTTTTGCACACTCGATATCATGCGTTATAATAATTGAGGTGGTCTGGAATTTATTCTGTACATCGAGAATAAGTGTGCTGATTTCTTTTGAGGTGATTGGGTCAAGGCCAGTTGTTGGCTCATCGTAGAGCATAATCTCCGGCTTCAGAATCAATGTTCTTGCTAATCCTAAGCGCTTGCGCATACCACCGGAAAGTTCGGATGGTTTTTTATCTATCGCTTCGGATAAACCCACGTTACCCAAAGCTTCCTTTACCATCGCATCCATCTCGTCGTCCCCGATTGTCTGTTGCTGCCGTTTCAGGGGAAATTCAAGATTTTCTCTAACAGACATCGAGTCGTAAAGTGCACCGCTCTGAAACAGAAATCCGATCTTCTTGCGGACTGCAATCAGCTCCGGTTTACTAATCTTAGAAATATCTTGACCGAATATTGACAACTCTCCATCATCAAAAACATTAAGGCCAACGATGCATTTAATCAGGACCGATTTACCAGTACCCGATTTGCCGAGTATTACCAGGCTTTCGCCTTTATTTATTTGTAATGTGATATCTTTTAAGACGTCGTTATTACCGAAGGATTTTTTTAAGTGCTTCATTGCAACAACAGTTGTATTGTCATGCACCTCATTTTTTTTAATTTCCGGCGGAGTAGTATTATTGTTCATCATTTCAATCACCGTTTAAGACTGCATCAAGCTGGTTATTTGTACCGCCAGCATATCTATAATAAACACCATAAGCGATGAGAACACTACGGCAGTATTCGCGGCCTCTCCCACTCCTTCTGTTCCTTTGTTTGAATTGTAACCGGTATAACTGCCTATCAAGCCAATGGCGAATCCAAAGAAAAAGGTTTTCGTGATGGCAGGAAGAAGATCTTTAAATTCCAGACTCTGAAATATCTGCGAAAAGAACAAGTAGAAACTGACGTGATCTTTAAGGTTGACGCCGACAAATGAGCCAAACAGCCCGATTGCATCCGAAAATATAACCAGCAGCGGCAGCATGAGTGTCGCGGCAAGCACCCGCGAAACGACAAGATACTTGAAAGGATTTGTCCATGAAACCTGCATGGCGTCTATTTGTTCGGTCACTTTCATAGAAGCAAGTTCGGCCCCGATTCCTGATCCGACTTTACCGGCAAAAATTAAAGCACTAATTACCGGACCTATTTCCCGGATAATTGAAACGCCAACCATAGCAGGCAGCCACGAAACGGCTCCGAATTTTGCAAGCGTTGGCCTTGATTGAATGGTAAGCACCAAGCCTATAATAAAACCCGTTATTCCAATTAGAGGAAGTGATTTGTAGCCGATAAGGAAGCACTGTTTCAGCAGTTCGTTGAATTCATACGGGGGTTTGAATACCTCCTTAAAAAAACGCAGCATAAACAGCGAGAAAGATGCAACTTCTAAAAAGAACTTGCTCAGGAGAGATACCCGGATCGAAATGTTTGTACTTTCCGGTATTCGCTCAACAGGCGGATTTATAGGCTCGACTTGTTGCAATGTTACAATTCCTTTTGCGTTTTAGACAGAATATGCGATAGTATTACCACGGCAGTTTTAGCTCCGTGTCGTTTACTTTATAAGCAGGCCGGTATCTTTTTTACCGTTTTTTTTATCGCGTTTCGCGTCCTTCTTCTCTTGCATAGTCTTTGCCGGTTCTTTTTTGGAACCTTTTTTGCTGTTCTGGCTCTTGCTCATGATATGTTTTCTTTATGTAGATGAATAAACTCTTCAGGTAACCGGGCACTTTATAGTGTACGGATAGCACCTGATTCTATGAGTATGATAAGAAGAAAAGCGGACTGATAAAATGAAGCAAAGGGATGAAAAAGGGACTACATCCATGCTTTTAGCATCCAAGGTGGGGGCGGTTTGGCTATAGCGGAAAGTTGTTATGTGAATACAGCGACGGAATGGGGTTTACTAAATTTTTGTTTTATCATGTGCTATTTGCAATGTCCACCAAAGGAATTAATGTGATCAGGTAATACATCGATGCACGCGTTGTTGGGGAACTTAAGTTGCCCCATTTACCTCCCTTGGGAGGCATTGCCCTATGGGATGCTAAAACAACCTCACCCCTGCCCTCTCTCCCTAAAACAGTAGAGGGAGCTGCAACTTTATGCTATTCTATAAATTGCAGGCTTTATCAGCACACGATATGTAATTTGGATAAAATTCAGGAGCCCAGCGGGGTTCAATTTTTATAGAAAAGCGCCACGAAAAAAATCTCTCAACTCTGTAAGGAGTTGAACTTTTAGGATTTAGGTAAAAACCGAACTACACAGAATAGCGCTGACAATTTTTACTGAATAGTAAACTTGGGGAAATTGAGCACGGAGCTCTTACTAATTCGTTAACAACTACAAAAATTTAACCCCTGCCGGGGTATCAAATCATTACCCACATTTTTTAAGAAAGAGTTATTAGAGCATTTGTTTGTTTTTAGGCAATGTTAATGCCGCTAAAACAACCTCACCCTTGCCTCTCTCCTAAAACAGGAGAGGGAAGCTCCAAATCCAGCCCTTAAGTTGACACATTTACCTCCCTTGGGAGGCATT
>JACPGF010000082.1 GCA_016182615.1 Ignavibacteriales bacterium | reverse complement strand
GGTTTTTGCTGTTACCTCCATTTATTAAGAAGAGCAATATCTTTTTTCAGAAAGGATATCTCCAAGAGGAATTTGCAAGTTTATATTCCAAGCAATCTAAAATTATTGATGAATTGTACAGTTCGGAAAACCTGCAAGCCGCCTTGTTTGACCACTTTGAACATAAACTGGAACACTTGCTGAAGTGGGAGGATCGGAACTCCATGTTCTTTTCAATAGAATCCAGAGTACCATTTTTGGATTACCGGCTTGTTGAAAAAACTTTGGCTTCGGTACCTGATATGAAAATAAAAAACGGAATTACAAAAAGTATTCTTCGGGAAGCAATGAAAGGCATTCTGCCTGAAAAAATAAGGCTGCGTAAAGATAAAATCGGTTTTTCCACCCCTGAAGAAGAATGGTTTATTAACGAGAAATTTCAGAAGATTATTCTTGATATTCTCAATTCGGAGTCATTCAAGAATAGAAAAATTGTTGATGTCGAAAAGGCAAAACAATTATATAAAAAACATATCAACAGAGAAATCCAGATCTCAGGAGACATTTGGAAATGGATTAATCTGGAACTTTGGTTTAGAGCATACATAGATTAAAATATGAAAATACTTATCGATTTAGGGCATCCGGCTCATATACACTACTTTAGAAATTTTATTAAAATTATGGAAGGCAAGGGGCACCAATTTGAACTTGTTGCCCGGGATAAAGAAGTCTTGCATAAATTATTAAATCAATATAATTTACCTTTTAAAACCCGTGGAAAAGGGAGTAAAGGATTAATTGGCAAACTTTTATATCTGTTTTATGCGGATTATATCGTTTACCGGATTGCAAAAAAGTTTAAGCCCGATCTTTTCCTCAGCTTCGCTTCACCGTATGCCGCTCAAGTTTCCAAATTAATGGGTAAGCCCCACATTGCCTTTGATGATACAGAACATGCGAAAATTGCCCATCTCCTTTATCAGCCATTCACCGACAGCATTTTAACCCCCGAATATTTTAAAAAGGATTTCGGTCCGAAACATATCCGGTTTTCTGGTATCATGGATCTGGCCTACCTGCACCCGAAACATTTTACTCCGGATAAATCAGTGGTATCGGGACTTAAGCAGGACAGTAAAAAACCGATTGTCCTTTTGCGTTTCGTGGGCTGGCATGCTTCGCACGATACGGGACACAACGGATTGACCTACGAAGACAAGCAAAGATTGCTCCAGACGCTGTTGGAACATGCCACGGTTTATATATCATCCGAGGATGAGTTAGAACCCAGCCTTATGCAGTATAAATATAACTTACCTGCAAACGAACTGCACAATTTTCTTAGTTGTTGTTCCCTGTTAATCGGTGAAAGCGGATCTATGTCCAGCGAAGCCGCGGTACTTGGTGTTCCTGTTATATTTAATAATTCGGCTGCAGATCTTTTTGGTGTTTTCGATTATATATGCCGGTACAATGGTGTGTTTAAAATTACCCGGATTGATGAGATAACAGAAAAAGCACTTGCTGTTTTAACCAGTGATGCAATAAAACTTGATGTTAAAAAAAGCAGCGAGAAAATCATCAGTGAAAACATCGATGTTACCAATTTTATGGTTTGGTTTGTTGAAAACTATCCTGAAAGCAGGGACACGATGAAGAAAAATCCGGATTACCAGTATAATTTTCGTTAGACGCATAACGTACCATTATTAACAATTGTTCCGGAATGTTCCCCCGGATGTTTGTTAAAAACATGTTTGTTAGTTTTTACGGCCAGATTAAAAACTGAGTGCTGTCTTACCTCGCTTCCCAAAACACTGCAAAAATTCCTTTCTGCATGAACACCGCCATTTGACCTGAGCGGAACCTGCTTCTATTCGTAAAATATGATTTTGTGGAAACAGTACGCCGAAAACCTCCTGCCCCTTTTCTCCAATATTTGTTAAAATTCTCTAAAATTCTTTGTGATGCACGCGATAATGTGTGGATGCTTTAGCATAGTTGTGTTTTGAAGCGCTTCACGGCTAAACAATCGCACCCGAATATTGTTTTTTGCGGGTAATCACAACACAATAAATCGAAATTCGTAAATTTGAGCCAGTATTTGAGCGATAACCTAATACTTTTTTTAGGTTAGTACTGTTTACTTTGTTAATTTTGCAAGGAATTATTACATGTTTTATGAACTAGCTCTATTAGAAGAATTGCCACTACGCGAACACTTATCAGGTTTTATTCAAGATGAAGTGATTGATTTCATTTTCAAGTATGCAGAGCATGATGATGAAAAATCTCACTTCGTGGAGACAGCCTCGCAATTTAATATTATGACTTTAAGAAAAAACGACTATGAATCGTTGGTAAATCTTAAACCGGTTAATGATATTAGGTATATCAATAAATTTTTTCATGCAATTAACGGTAAACTTGCTTCCGGCGGGATTTATATTGGTCGGTTTGAATCGGTACAGCAGCGTTTTCGCCGTATAACTCACCGGTTTCCTAAGATTTTTTCGTACCCGTACTACTTTGCTGATTTTATTCTACACCGGGTTTTCCCCCGGCTTCCGTATTTCAAAAAAGTTTATTTTTACCTGACCAAAGGAATTGACAGGGCTATGCCGCTTGCAGAAGTTCTTGGCAGGCTGGTCTCCTCGGGGTTTGAAATTATTGAATACAGGAATATTCAGTATCTCGTGTATTTTGTTGCTAAAAAAGTTGGAGAACCAAAAGCAGACATCAATCCATCATACGGTCCATTATTTAAAATGCGCCGTGTCGGCAAAGGCGGAAAGCTAATTGATGTGTATAAGTTCCGTACAATGCATCCGTATTCCGAGTTTTTACAGAAGTTTATTTTTGAGAAGAACAAACTTGAGGAAGGCGGAAAAATTAAAAATGATTTCCGGGTAACAACGTGGGGCAGGGTATTCAGAAAACTCTGGATAGATGAGTTGCCTATGATCGTAAATATGTTAAAAGGAGAGTTGAAGCTTGTTGGGGTCCGGCCTTTAAGCCAGCATTACCTTAGCCTCTATCCAGAAGAATTCCGCGAGCGGAGAAAAAACTATACACCGGGTCTTGTCCCTCCGTTTTACGTGGACCTGCCAAAAACTTTTGATGAGATTATTGAATCCGAGCGGAGATATCTGGATGCGTATGATAAACACAAAGTACTTGCTGATATCAAGTACTTTTTCCTGGCTTTTTACAATATTTTTATCAAGGGTGCAAGGAGTGCATAAAAGTTTTACTGTTTTTATTGTTGCTTTTCTGATAGGATTTTCTGCTGTCGTAAGGGGTCAAGTGATTTATGAAGATATTTCTTCCCCTGTTTATCAGTATCTGAAGGCTGCCAGTAATAAAGGGCAGCTTAATCTTAACACCTTCTCTCTGCCCCTAAGCAGAAAACAAATTACTGCATTACTCATCTCAATGCCCGATACAGCAAACAGAAGGAAAACCGACTGGGAATTTAACAGATTCCAAGATGAATACTTTAGCGAATTAAATAGCCCGGTTCATAAACACCGGTACCTTTTTTATCACCATGATACCTTGTTTACGGCAAAAATAACTCCTTTTGCCGGTTATACAATTAATAGTGTCAAAAACAACATTCAGCGGGAACAGTTTATCGGTGCCAAGTTTTCTATTGAATTAAGTGATTGGTTTGGCGGAAATTTTACATACATAGACCGTGGGGAATTCGGGACGCATATCGATAAAAAGAAAGAATTTTCTTCACGTCCAGGATCATTTATTAAAGATGCTCCCGGCGGCTTTGAATACAGTGAGGTAACTGGGGCAATTAACGCCAACTGGAAGTGGGGGAGTGTTTCTTTGTTGAAAGAAAAATTCACGTGGGGTTCCGGGCATTTTGGGCAATTGATTTTTTCTGAAAAAGCACCTTCTTTTCCTCGGGTTAATCTTACACTAAAACCTACCGACTGGATTAGTTTTACCTATTTTCATGGCTGGCTGAGTTCCATGGTCTTCGACTCAAATAATTTTTATTATAACCATAATGAGAGTTATAAACCCTTTTTGCGAAAAAATTATATTCCTAAATATATCGTTGCAAATGCACTTTCGGTTACCCCATTAGACTGGTTCTCATTTTCCATAGGTAATTCTTTTGTATATAGTGGAAATATACGAGCAGAAATGTTCATTCCGTTTATGTATTACAAAGTAATGGATCATAACACGGGGCGGGCTGATGTTGATGACGGAAATGGCCAGCTTTTCTCGGATTACCGGTTTAAATTACCATACAATGTATCTTTATACGGAACACTTTTTTTAGATGTGATAGAATTGCGTGAAGTTTTAAGCGGTAACCTGAAAACATCCTGGGCAGCATATACTTTTGGCGCGGATAAATACGACTTTTTACTCGACGGACTGAATTTTAATCTGGAATATTCGAGGGTAAACCCCTGGGTTTACGAACATAAAGATGAAACAACCGAGTATAAAAATTTAAATTATTCATTAGGTCATTGGCTTGGTCAAAACGCGGATATGATTGGCATAGCAGTTAATTATAACGGCATGTCTAAAACAAGGATGTCAATGTCGTTGGAGTATATCCGTAAAGGCGGGCTTTTTGATATCGCGATACCGTACGAGGATACTGAAAATGATATCAATTTTCTATCAGGTGCTATACGGAAAGAAATACGTATCCAAACAAGCATTGCTTATGAATATCCCTATGATTTGTTCACATCTCTTCAGTATGAATACTCGTATATCACGGATCAGGATGCAACAAGAGGACCGCAATGGCTTTTGGGCGCCAATAATACGCTCAGATTATCAGTCAGGTACGGATTGCAGTTCTGATGTGGATCGAGTAGCTGCGGATAGAGCAGGGAATGATAAAAACATCCAAATCACTGCGTTTGTTGTTATGTCTTTTGAGAACATCGATAACCACAGTGCCAGCAAAAAAATACTGAGCCAAATTGGTTCGTGTTTCAACAGAGTTCTGATGATGGTAGAGAGAAGATAAATCAAGAGGATTAATCCAAACACACCAAACTCAACGCCAACTTCCAAAAATAAGTTGTGCGGGTATTTATTAAACATTGCCAAGTACCCCTTATCAGGATTTCTAAACCCCCCGATTCCCCACCCCAAAATTGGTTTTTCTTTAATCATCTCTAAACTTAGAGCATAAATTTCCCAACGCACGTTTACCGCATCATCATTTGTTTTTTCGGGAGATTGAACAATAGTTGCTATGCTTGCCCTTCTGCTGTTTTTACCCGAAAATTGCAATGCACATGCAACATTCCAAATTGCAATAACGATAAAAAAGAAAATCATCGCTCTGTAGGTTATTGTTTTATTCCTTGCTTCAAGCCACAATAAAAGGGGCAGTAAAATTATCAAGCCCAAGATACCGGCACGCAAGCCGGTAAGATATAGTGATACAATTGACAGTAACAAGAAAAACCATAAATACATTGAACCATTTTTCCGGTATTTTATGGTGAAAAACAGGATGATTAAAGCTGTGAAAGAAAAAAACCTGCCTAAGGTTACATGGCTCCAGTTCGAAAAGTTAAAATGATAGTTCATATCATATTTAAAAGGGCTTAGTATAATAATTCCCATTGTAAAAACGGCACAAAAAAATACAAGGACAAGAAAAAAATAGGGTAAATTATTTTTGTTTGTGTTATAAACAAATACCGAAAATAATGCTAAAATTGGTAATATATTAGTAAGGATTCCTGAAATTTTTGTAAAACCATAAAACATGTTTGCCGAGAAAATAGCAGATAAACATAATATGGCAGTTACGGAAAAAAGGATCAATAAAAGTTTTCCGAAACTTTCGGGCAGCCGGATATTTTCGCACTCTGAACTTTTAACATATACCATAGCACAAGCGATACCGAGCATGTTGAAAAGGGTTCTTGATATGACAAGTCCGGATTTTGAGCCGGATATTGATGAAAAGGTAAATGCTATAACAAATGATATACAGAAAAGTATATAGTATTTATTTTCGTACAATTTTTTTATCATGTATTAAACTAATTCACTTATAATTGATTTGGAAATAGCAGCATTTGACACAAACGAGCAATTGGATTTATAAATATATTCAAAAATTTAATATCAGTGAGAGCGGCTTACTAAAAAATTCCCTTTTAATGGTTGGAGCCAAAGTTTTAGGGATGATATCCGGTTATCTTTTTACAGTTCTAATAGCTAAATATTACGGGGTGCAAATACTTGGCAATTTTTCTATTGCTCTGGTGTTTCTCAATTTTTTTGCTATACTGGTGGTTCTCGGTTTAGATGTTGCCATGGTTACGTATCGTGGTGAGTCAGGTTCAGAAAATATATCCGCAGAAAAGTTATTCCGTTTCTCGTTTTTCACGATTATTAAATCGGGGGTAGCGCTTTTACTTTTGTACTATGTTTTTGCCAATTCGCCCCTGTCACAATATCTCCCCGCGAACTATCAATCGGGGCATTTAATCCTCCTTGGCGTAATTCCTTTAGGGGTTATCCGGCTGCAGGCTAATTATTACCGCAGGGCAAACAGGCTTGTGCGGTTTGCTTTTCTTAATTATACAAGCACTAATACGGTTGCATTTATTTTACTCATCTTGTTGGGTATGGTTTTTAAATCGGCAAGTGTTATTGTAATTTCGTATGTACTAGCGGTTTTTGTAACAGCTCTCTTCGGAGTGAATGCTTTATTTTTCAAACCTTTGGCAGAGGGATCTGAGTCCGGGGAAAACTTAAGAAAAAAGGGAATTGTAAAGTACTCGGTGCCGCTCATGATTTATCAGCTTATTGAAAATGGGTATGATTGGATTGTCATTTTGGTTGCAGGTGTTTATTTGCCCAATGAAGCTGTTGGAATTATCGCGCTAATTATTAAATTAAGCAGTATTTTCAATTTTATTGATTCAGGTGTTAATTCGGCAGTGCTCAATAAAATGTCTGAATACTATTTTACATCCCGGTTTAATGAATTGCGGGCATTATATAAGTCCTCAATTAAAATTATTGTTGTCAGTAACGTGCTTTTGGCGGTGGCTGGAATAATTTTTGTACCATATCTATTCAAGTATTTGGGAACCGTTTTTTCTGAAGCAGTGCTCCCTTTATTATTGGTATTTTTAGCTAAATTATTCGAGTCGTATGTTTCGCCTTTACAGTCTTTACTGCCGGTGCTACAAAGGCAGAAAGCTTTAATGAAATTATATCTTGTGCGGAGTTTAATACTTTTAGTTTCGTTAATTATTTTTATCCCGTTTCTTGGGATATTAGGTATTTCTATTGCTATTTGCTTAACCGCTGTTATTTATGTTCTAATCGTTATGGTATTTGTCCGATACCGTGTCCGGTTTTTAGCTTTATCAACAGTGGACTGAAAAATATCTCCATCATCATTAATTAAAAATATGTTTTATGAAAAAGATTGTTTTTATACTTGCCCTGTTAGTTGGGATAGTTAATTCTATCCTCTATCCACAATTACCAAACCCCAAATATGAGATGCGGGGAATTTGGATTGCCTCTCTTGGGATTGACTGGCCTTCTTCAACGGGAACCAGCAGCAGTACTATTACTTCTCAAAAAGCCGGATTAGTTTCAATTCTCGACAAACATAAAGCTTATGGTATGAATACAATGTTTTTTCATGTCAGACCTGTTTGTGATGCTGTTTACAAAAGCAGTTATGAACCTTGGAGCCAATATTTAACGGGCACGCAGGGTGCCGCCCCGAGTGACCCAGCCTACGACCCCTTGACTTACGCTGTTACAGAAGCACACAAAAGAGGTATTGAACTGCACGCATGGCTAAACCCCTACCGGGCACTTTTAAGTGGTGGCAATACTTCAAGCCTTAGTGCGACGCACATTATAAAAACAAAACCCTCATGGATTATTAAATGCAATGGTTCTGAGTACCGGTTTTTAAACCCCGGTCTTCCTGAAGTAAGGGCTTATGTTGTTAAAATTGTGATGGACATTGTCAGGAGGTACGATCTCGACGGTATTCATTTTGATGATTATTTCTATCCCTACTCATCGTATGGGACTTTTAACGATGATGCTGCATTTAACGCATATAGTTATGGCTTTACCGACCGGGCTGAATGGCGGAAAAACAATGTAAACCTGCTGCTCAAAGCTATTAAAGACAGTATCAGCGCCGTAAAACCCTTCATTAAATTCGGGATTAGCCCGTCAGGAAATACTTCTGTTAACGCCGGTATTTATTGCAGTCCCACAGACTGGTTGTTGGGCAGATACGTAGATACTCTTGGTGTACAGAGGTCAGGAGCATCCTATATTGACTATATAATGCCGCAGCTTTACTGGGTTGATTTCTATGGCAGGCTACCGCTTTGGTCCGATCCTGTTTTCTTGAATAACAGGTTCATGTATATTGGCCATGCTGCGTACCGGTTCGAAGAAGCAGGCTTTCCTCCGGAAGAGTGCTCAAAGCAGATAACACTCTCGCGGGCAACCAGTACCTCAAGAGGGGGTGTTTATTTTAGTTCGAAAAGTGTTACCAATAATCTTGCTCATTGCGCCGATACTATGATGCGGAATTTCTATAGTAATCCGGCAATTAACCACAGGATGAATTGGAAAACAAATGATGAAATAGCACCCAACCCGCCAACAAACCTAAGAAGCGAGTGGAATGCGACGCTTGGCAAATACGAGCTCAAGTGGGATGCACCAGCCGCGGCTTCTGATGGTGATACTGCATTTTTCTATATTGTTTACCGGTACAAATCTCTTCCCGGTATTCCTGCCTATGGCAGTAATATTGCAGCAGTAACCGGCGAAAAGTATTTGCGGTATGCTTATGGAAGATTCTCGACAACGCAGGGCAATAATTACGCGGTATCATGTGTTGACCGTTATTCTAATGAAAGTAAAAGCACGGCTGTACTGCAGTTGGATACAACAGGCAATATGCCTTTGACACCAGCAGCTAAATTCCCGTCCCAGTATGCAAGTATAAGCGGCACTACGACAGCGATAAAATGGAGCAAAAGTAGTAAAGCAGAGTCCTATGTTTTACAAGTAAGCCTAAATCCGGCTTTTGAGAGTGATGGAGTTGTCTATTTGTATGAGCTTAAAGATACAACCGTCCAATTTGCAGTTATCGAAAACGGGAAAAGATATTTCTGGAGGGTTAAATCAGCAAATATGTTTGGCCACAGTGCTTTTTCAGACGTGGCGGTTTTCCAGTCTTCAATGCCGGGTGCACCGTACCTTGCCTCCCCTGCAGATTCAAGCACAAATGTTTTCCGGGATACCAAACTGTGCTGGAAAGCTCACTATTCAGCATCAAGTTATCAACTGCAATTGGCAACTTTAAATACCTTTGCTGCAGGCAGTGTAATTGCTGATCAACAGCTAACAGATACAACCTTTTTACCAGCCAGCCCATTACTCGCCAACACAGCGTATTTCTGGCGGGTTAAAACAAAAAACGCGCAGGGTGAAAGTGATTGGTCAGCGGTGTGGACATTTACTACCGGCCTCATAAATGGCACTGAAGAAATGAAATTATCTGCAATCCAATATGCTTTGGAACAAAATTTCCCCAATCCTTTTAACGCTAGCACGAGGATTCGGTTTTCAATTCCGGTTAACGAAATTGTAAAGATTGATATTTATGATGTTCTTGGCAACTACATTACAACACTTGCTCATAAACAGATGAACGCGGGTACGCATGAGTTAGACTGGACAGGGAATGATGCCTTTGGTCTGTCTGTTCCATCGGGTATGTATTTTGTAAAAATACAATCCGGCAGTTTTGTACAAGTACGGAAAATGATATTACTGAAGTGATTACAAACGGAATATATGTTGATAAAAACTGCGCCTACTTGTACAGGCGCAGTTTTTGTTTTAAAGAATCGATATGGAATTCTTCACCTTCTGCATCATAAAGGACATTTCCTTTACCTAAAAGTACAATGCGGGGAGGATTTTTTGTGAGCAAGGGAAAGAACTGTTCGGGTGGCAATTGTATGTATGAAAAAGTTATTTTTGATTGCTCCACAAACAATTTAAACTGCGTTTCATCACCAAACAGGAGTGTATAAATACCCGGTACACGCATCAATTTGCCCAGTTTCCCTAATTCAGTTGCTGCTTTTAAACAATGTTCACAATCCAAACTGAACACCGTTACCAGTTTTAGTCCGGCATCAAGATTTACATCTCCGTTTGAGAAATTATGAAACTTTGCAAATATTGAGGTGCCTTGTGGCAGGCTTTCCCATAACTGGAAACAAAGCGAACAGTAAGATAACGATGCTGGTAAAACTGACAAGTTGCCAGCAGTTTATACCGGATGAACTTCCCTCTAATCGTTTAATTAAAAAAATTCCGGGGGTAAGCAAAATAATATTTTTAACGAGTGCTGCTGTTGTTGACATTGGAAGTATCTGCCCAAAACAAGCACAATTTGCCTGATTCCCAAATTTTACGAGAACAAAGCCAAGATACATACTAAAGCCTGTTAATGTAAAAAGAGCTATTATCAGAAAATATTTTCTGGTTTTGGGAAAAAGTATCAGGTGGAAACCGATGGTTAATTCACCAATTAGTATTAAACGTGCCAGAATTGGCGCGTAATCCCATGTCGTAATTTGACTGCTGACAATTTGAAATTCAAACGCTGAAACAGGAAATAATTTACTGATGCCGCTGGAGATAAAAGTGAATCCAAGAATATAGATATAGACAATATGAAGTTTTTCAAAACGCATGATAATTAAAATTTATTTAATTAAAATATATCTAAAATCAACAAGACAAACAGCAGATTTCTGAATACCCCTAAAAAAGAACCCCTTTCCCACTGAGTAGAAAAGAGGTTCTTTATTCGGTGTTTTGGGTTGCAATTAATAATTTCAAAGAGAAGACAGACACGCAAATTGCAGCGGTCTTTTAATAAATATTAATTAAAGTTTTCAGAAGAAACAAGCTGTTTCTCCAATTCTCATTCAGGTTTGATCGCGAGCACACAAATAGGTAAATGACAAAAGCACCTGACAATTCAATTGCAATTTCAAGATTAGCCGATAGCCGCATATTTAAAACATACTACAGATATGTTGATTTATGGGTTTATGGTGTTAAGCGCAACACCGGTCAGACCACTGCCACTATATTTAGCGACTGGTGGTAGAGCTTACGTTTTGCCGTTATTTACCTGAAAAATAGGCGTAAAATTACGTATTTTGCATCACTATTTACCGGATTGTTGCCGGTAACTGAGCTTTCTCGCTTAAAACAAATAATTAAAAAACATTGTAAACCTTTGTTGAAAAAAAATGATACATTTTAATACATATAAACACATTATTTGGGATTGGAACGGAACACTGCTTGATGATCTTGAGCTTTGTGTTTCACTGATAAACAACATACTGACCGAAAGAAACCTGCCTGAATTAAGTAAAGAAGCCTATCAGAATATTTTTACATTCCCGGTGATAGATTATTACAAGGAAGCCGGACTGAATTTTGAAACCGAGTCATTTGAGGAAGTAGGCAGAATATGGATGGATGGATACGAGGAAAATAAACATACCTGCCACGTAATGAGAGGAGCAAAGAACTTTCTTGCCAAAATAAAGAGCCTGCATATTCGTCAATCGGTTCTTTCAGCATACTCGCAGCATACGCTTGTTGAAATTATTAAATCACATGGGCTTTTGGATTATTTTGATCATGTAAAGGGGCTTGACCATATTTACGCAACCAGCAAAGTTGGGTTGGGTAAAGAACTTATGGCGGCACTGCAGCTTCAAGAAGGTGAAGCACTGCTTATTGGCGATACTTTGCACGATAAAGATGTTGCTCTGGAAATTGGTGCGGATTGTATTCTCGTGGCAAAAGGGCACCAAAGTTTTGAACGGCTCACTGCATCCGGAGTGCCGGTGTTTCATTCACTTGAAGAAGTCTTGCCGTATCTGTAAAAAAACGAGGGAAATATTAATGAAGAATGAATATTGAAGAATGAAGAAGTAGCAGGAAAAATGAGAATGGTGTACTATTGCCAATTTTTGATGGTTTAATCTTTATGAGATTTATTCCGTTGTTTTCATTAGGGCACTATTTTTTACCCTGAATAATGCAAGGCACGTTTAAAAGAAATATTGCTTTAAAGCGTCTAACCTGTTTAAAACATAACACCGAAATTATCCTTTGTTAATTTATTAGATTGATTCTATATGAAATGTAACCTTATTAGATTTTTACCCCTTTGTGTAACTATTCTTTTTTCAATTCTTTATTCCGGGTGCTCCTCTGTTAAAGAACTTGAATCACTAAAACCCGAAGGTAATATTACCATCGATGGAAAAGATAACGATTGGAAAGAAGGATTAATACAGCAGGATAACGCGCTCATTGGCTTCAGGAGTGATGAAAAAGAATTGTATTGCGTGTTTATTACAGGCGACCGCGGTAAAGGCCGGAAGCTGATGATGGGCGGTATGACGGTATTTTTCGAGAATGTGGAAACAAAACAAAAAATCGGTATTAAATATCCCGAAGGTTTTAATCCCAAAGAAATTAAAGAAATGCGCCCCGAGGGTGGTTTGAGTGAAAATACAGAACCGGCCAGGGAAATTGACAGACCTATTAGGAATCCGTCAAAATCAATAAGCATTTTAGATAAAAGCGGGAATCAGGTATCGCAGATTTTTAATGATGATGACAATAAAATTGTGGCAGCTTATACGATGGATGGACGATTTATTTCTGAGCTGAAAATACCTTTAACCGGCAGTGGAACCGGTTTTACAGTTCCGGCAAAAGCCGGTGAACAAGTGCTTATTTCTTTTCAATCCAGTGAAATAGACAGAAAAAAAATGCGCGAAAAAATGCGCGAAGCTAATGGCGGTGTTGGAGGTGAAGATGACGGTTCTATGCCCGGAGCCGGCAGGCCCCCAGGTGGTGGACAGGGCAGGCAAGGTGGAATGCGTCCGGGTGGTGGACAAGGCGGTGAAAGAATGCGGCCGGATTCCGGTGTCGATAAAAAAATCGAAATTACATTTAAAGTTAGACTGCAAAAATAATTTTTTCATTCAAGAAAATGAAATGCCGTGAATACTACAGAGTTTTCACGGCTTTTTTTTAATCTTTATTTGAATACAGTATTGCTGCTTTATCTGCAGAAGTTATAATTCCTTTAATCATGGCAGAACTGAATCCACTATGTTCCATCTGGTTCAGACCGGAAATAGTGCAGCCTCTGGGAGTAGTAACTTTATCCACTTCGTTTTCCGGATGATTGCCAAGTGCAAGCAGTAGTGTAGCCGCTCCTTTAGCGGTCTGTGCGGCCATCATCAGTGCTTCTTCCGAGTGAAACCCAATCTCTATACCGCCTTGGGATGCTGCACGCACTGCCCGCAGGAAGAATGCAATGCCACAGGCACACAAAGCTGTCGCGGGAACCATTAATTCTTCTTTAATAATTAGTGTCTGACCAACAGCATTAAAAATACTCTCTGCCACTTTCAATGCATCAGTAGAATCCCCACTGCCGGCTAAACAGGTCATCGATTCACGAATTGCAATTGCAGTATTGGGCATTGCCCGGACGACTGATGTTCCTTCCGGGAGCCGTTTTTTCATTGCCGAGATAGTTGCTCCTGAAACAACTGAAATTATTATTTGGTTTTTAGGGTTAACTACTGGGCTGATTTCATCGAGTAACTCATCAAGCTGCCGGGGTTGAACAGCAAGAATTACAATTTGGCTGTTCTTTACCGCGATGGTATTTTGGGCTGTAACCTGCAGTCCTTTGCTTTTATATTCAGCAAGCCCTTCAACATTTCTTCTGGTAACATAAACATCTTTTGGTACCGATAATTTAGAATTTAGTAATCCGTTAACGATTGCAAGGCCGATATTCCCTCCGCCCAGGACGCATATTTTTTTTGATTTCATAACTTTATTCATGATGATACAGAGATTAGATTAATATCGAAGCTAACAAATTAAACCCATATAAGCAAATACACCACAATAGCCAAATGATTGCTGAGAACACAAAAAAGGGTTCACATGATTTTTTTGTGGAGTTTTTTTGAAGAATCACGTGGTGAAGTAATGATTTATTGCAAGAGATGTAAAAAAAAATCGGATACTCAAATAAAATGAAGGTTGTTTTTGCTATTGATTTTTCAGTGGCTAAAGCCTGAAAATCCCAGTGGTGTAAGACACCCCGGCATGAATGCCGGGGTTAGGGCATAAATAGCAACCGCTCTGCGAGCGGGTAATATTAAATATCCCCTAACCCCAGAGTTCACCCTGGGGTAGCTTCATTCCACAATTCTCAGGCTTTAGCCACTAATTGTATGGTGCAAACAGAGCATTGTCATTATAAAATTTGGTTTATTAAAAGGATACATTGCTTAGAGTGGTTCAAATGCCTGATTCGCTTAATTGCAGATATGCCACCGGATTTTCATATGTACCGAAAGAGTGCTTTACCAGTTAAAAATACAAAACTGGGTTATCCCCGTTTTCCACTGCTCTTTTAATATAATATATATAAGTATTTAAAGTTTAAACTATGTATATCTTATTATTATGGTGTGGATAAGTGGATAAGGTATAAAATAGGTGCAACCGGGCTTAAATAGCGGATATTTTAAGCACACTTATACACAAAACACGAACTTTTTTTATGGGGACAACCGGTACCTTATCCACAGCACTTTGTTATTAACATAAACCCCACAGTTACGGGTAGGTTATCCACAGGGTTATCCACATAAAATGTATAACTTTTTAGTCTTACTTAAGGCTTTTAAAAAATTTAATCACTCAGCTCATATCAAAAAATTTACTTCTCCTAAATACAGACTGCTACGAAGTGAAGGATACCCATAGTCTGAGGAATCTCAACCTAGCCAGCCACTGGCTTTAGCCACCGTGCAATGATTTGAAATTTTAAATCAAAATATCATGGTTTATGAGTATTTCTTATCTCAGTTTTTATTAATATATTAAAATAAAAGAGTTAATGCTCGTTTTATCAAAAGTAATTAAGGGCTCGTTTGGGAGGTAGTTTAATTATTGGGAAGTATTCGATGCTGAGCAAAGTATCAATCAGCAGTTATAAAATTCTGGTATTCTGTGAGCTTCTCTACGGTATTGCGTTTGCCCAAATACCTAATAGAAGACCAACAACGTGTAACATGGATTTTTATCTAAGTGTAAATGGCGGCAGTGAGCGTCTAATCACTGGCAATCAGATTCTCTATAGAGATATGTCTAAAGATTATAACGTAATTACACTCCGGTTAAAGAATTTCCCACGAGATAATAATTACTCAAACTGGCTTTCAGATTCATTAAAGCATGAAAGTATTGAGGTGGTAGGAAACCGCCTGGATACAATATTAAAATTCAATTTTCAGCCGCCAAACGGTTTTCTGGACGATAAAAGATTTTAATTATTAAATAAAATTACCTTGAATAGTTACAAGAATGGAATTAAATGGAATTAAATCGCTCTACGAATGACGGAAGTGAAGAAAAAAAAGGAAGTTTAAAGGATCTCACATATCCAATATTAGTCAATTGGCACACTCAATTTGCGGAAAATCAACGTATCAGAGAACAATCATTTCAGAAAATCTTGGGATTTTTAGGTTCAATAGTTTTAGGATATGGTTATGTTTTTGTTATGCAAGAACAACAAATCAATTATGCAGTTATTATAGCTATGGCTTCAATTTTCTTTGGAGCATGGCAAGTTAATACAATAGCATATAATTTTCGTAGGGATCAAATAGTTAATGGTAAAATTAGAAAAATGGCTGGTGTGTTTGGTGAAGATTACATTTATCCCGAAAGTTATGACCCGACTGTATCACCCAAAGGCATAATAAGTTGGATCCCTGATTTTCTGCAACCCTATTATGGTGTATTCGTTTTTAGTCAATTAATTCTGCTCATTTCATATTTCAATAAAACCGGCAACATTTACCTGCGTCATTCAGTCGGCATGAAATTTTCGATCATATTACTTGGAATTTTAACTGCTCTACCATCGTTGTATTACAGCAGTAAACTTACAAGAAGGAAGTATATTAAACCTAAACACTACTTGATTTTTATAAACAATCAATGGGATTTAATAATGCAAAAGAAAAATGACTATGTTTTAATTGCTGCTATTATAGCAGCATCGGTGATTGTCACACTAGTTAATCAACTATTTATCATGGAATCAAATAAATATCCAACAGATTGGTTTATTAGAGTTAGTAGCGCAGCTACCGCATTGGCAGCTATCTTTACAATTTTTGCAGTCATATTTGCATATCGTTCCATGAAATCGAGTGCAAGTTCCCTCGAGGAAACGAAAAGAATAAATGAACCAGCGGTTAGCGTTAAAATTGCTCCTGATAAAGATAATTATGACTTCCTTAACCTTATTATACAAAACACGGGTGGAAGTGCTGCTTATGATGTTACTGTCCGGTTCGATCCTGATTTGCCTTATATGGGTACTTATGATACTGTTAATGTGTTGCCCAAGCTTAAGTATATTGCACTTCTTGAGAAACAAGAGAGAATAGAATTCTTCTTTTCGTTGGCTTATGACTTGGAAAGCGATTCTACGGAAAATGAGGAAAAAAATAAATATCCTAAAGAAACTACTGCAACGATTTGTTATAATAAAAAAAAAAAAAAAGCAGAAGAGAAAAAAGATGTCGAAAGAAAATATGAAATAAATCTTCTTGAAAATAAGGGACAAATATATGTTAATAAGAAAAAAATGAATGATCTTTTTAAAGAAATTGAAGAGCTAAAACATGGATTGTTTATTTTATTGGCGAATGATAAGCGTGAAAGTACTTAAGATGATAGCACTACCACAAAATAAATTAATATCAACCGAGGAGGCGAGAGAATGTCAAAAAATCTTATAGATAGAGATATTTTATTAAATCCTAAACAATTAAAGACTCTAAAAAAATGTGTACTGGAAACACCGGATAAAGAAGAAATTAGTATTCCTGATGTGCACTACTTTAAAAGCCTAAATGTTTTTTCAATATTCGAGGTAATGAAGCGAGTTTCGATAAAAAAAATACATGGGAATTGCTTGATTACAGGATATTTCTTAAGTAATTGCCCAGACTGTTTGGATACTGTGCAACAGAATTTGTGCTCAATAATTGGTTTGGAGGGTACACAAAAAATCAAACTTGAGAGAGTGAGTTTTGATAAGAATTTTTACATAAACTCAAACACATATAAAAAGTTTCGAGCAACCGGACTGCTTTTTCTATAGGAAGCTAAAAATGAGGAAAGTGAAAATATGAGCAAATTGACAACAAGAAGCACAAGTTATAATTCTGCGAAAGTGGAGCAAGTACTGATAATTGATGAGACTGCAACTACTAGAAGAGTATTCCGAGCAGAGATCAATGATGTAAAAGTATCGACAGGTGAGACATTAAGTGGTACAATTATTCACCAAAGAAAGGGTCTAAATGATAAGTGGGAGGATATTGAAGCGATAGATTTGACAAGATTAAAAGCCGGAGATGGAATAAAAATACATCTTCGAAGTACACCACTTAAAAGATTATTTGATGGATTGCAGCAATTATATTGCTTAAGCCAAAAAGGAGTTTTTTTAGGCGAGAGGGAATTTGTGGTTGAAGAAGCAAGTAAAATCTTGAGTATTCCAGAAAACAGAAAGTTATTTGTTCAGAAGCTTCTTGAACAGGATTTCGGTGAGGAGATTTGGAAGGAATTAGTCGATAATAACCCTAATTTAGTAACCCGTTTATCTCGGGCAAGGATACAACAGGAACGAAGTGAAGCCTTGGCTGAGTTCGAAAATAGTCTTGCAGATGAGGAATTGGACGAATCCTATTGGCAGAAATTCTTCCAGAGTAACCAATGGTTGTTTGGTTTTGGGTTGAATTACCAGTTCAATTCAGTTTTGTCTGATCAACCACACATTGGAGGTATTAATTATACAGGATTAGGAACTCAGAGGGGTGATTTTTTACTTTCTTCAATAGCTGCTGCGAAATTCACTTGTCTTGTTGAAATAAAAAAACCGTTTACTAAACTTCTTTTCTATCAAAAAGGTCAACCTTTTATCTATCGTAATGGGGCATGCTTAATAAGTTCAGAATTATCTGGAGCTGTAAGTCAAATACAAGTAAATTGCAAGACTTGGCAAGAGACTGCTCTAAATACTCAAAATGATAGAACTCTACACCCGTTAAATATTCATACAATTCAACCAAAAGGTATTTTAGTTATAGGAAGGACTGAAGAACTCATTACAGATACTAGTGTTGCCACTTTTGAACTTTACAGGCGAAATATATACAACCCTGAGATAATCACTTTTGATGAACTATTAGCGAGAGCAAGATTTATAGTTGCAAATGAACAATCGGACCAGAAGTCCCAAACTGAGGAAGAAATTATATTTTAAATTAAGCCAATAAGGTGCAAAAATTTTTAATTAGTTTTTGTTCATATTAAAGAAGAACTTGAATCAATTTTTCTTACCCGGGTTGATATAGTCCGCCTCAGGAAAAGTATGAATCCGTTTTTAAAGAACCGCATTGAAAGCGAAGGAATCCTTGTCTGATAAAGCTTTGTTAATCCAAATTTTTGGACGATGGGTAAAAATTAAAAACCAATCATAGAATAAGAAGAAAATACACTTATGAAAAATTTTATATTCTTTTCGCTGTTCCTCGCATTTTTTATAAGCAATATACAAGCCCAAGTGTTTTTGAATTTGGATTTTGAGAATTATTCATCTTTAGGAAATGCAAAGGGATGGTATCAGGCAGGCGAAGGATACAAAGTTTCAGTTGATACGGCCGTATTTTTCACGGGTAAAAGCAGTTTATGTATACAAAAAAATGCTGAGGGCGATTTTGGGGTTGCTTCTATTGGAATTAAAACTGAGGATGCAAAAGGCAAATCACTCCGTTACACGGGATATATAAAAACCGAAGCTGTAACTACTGGTTTCGCGGGCTTGTGGTGGCGCGTTGATGGCAAAAACGGAATCTTAAATTTTGACAACATGCAAAACCGTGGCGTAAAGGGCACAACCGGCTGGCAAAAATACTCAATTGAGTTAAAAATCGATGAAAACCCCGAAAACATTGTTTTTGGAGTTCTGTTAGCAGGAGATGGAAAAGCATGGTTTGATAATCTGCAAATAGAATTAGATGGAAAAGTTTATGAACAAATACCACCCAAGGTTTTTTCGCTTACAGGTGAACAAAGAAACTGGTTACAATCGAATGTTCGCATGTTTAATTCCGCAGACCCGAAGCAGGATAACAGCGACCTGCATTTTCTGAAAAAAATGGTGGGTAATGCAAAAATAGTTTCATTGGGAGAGGGAACTCATGGTACAAGCGAATTTTTTAAGATGAAACACCGGATGACAAAATTCTTGGCAGAGGAGTGCGGCTTTACCGTATTTGCTATCGAAGCAAATATGCCTGAAGCTAAAGCTGTTAATGACTACATCCTTTATGGTAAAGGGATTGCAAAGGAAGCCTTGGCAGGACTTTATTTTTGGACATGGAGCACGCAGGAAGTTTTGGATATGATCGAGTGGATGCGGGAATTCAATAGGTCCAAAAAAGGGAGAATTGAATTTTGGGGCTTTGACATGCAAACCCCGGATATCGCGGCGGCTAACGTCCTGAATTTTTTAGCCAGATATGATTCTACCAATGTACAACAAGTAAAAAGTAATTACGATAGCGTGTTGGCTTATTATGCCACACAAAAGAAGAGTAATATAAAACCGGATAAAAAGCTTTATGAACCGGTTTTGAATTATGCTGCTGAAGTATTGAGTATCATGGAAAATAAAGAGAAGTCATTCAAAGAGTATGTTGATAAAGATACCGTCGATTGGGCAATACAGAATGCGAGAATTGTTGTTCAGTGTATTACAAATAAAATTCCGGGCTCTGCCTCCCGCGATGAAAGTATGGCGGTAAACACCGGGTGGATATTAAACCATTCGGGTGCTGATGCAAAGATAGTATTGTGGGCACATAATGGGCATGTGGCAAAAAGCAATTTTCAAACAGGGTCAATGGGTTTCTTTTTAGATAAAAAGTATGGAAAGGAAATGGTTGTTTTTGGATTTGGCTTTTTTGAAGGCAAATATACTGCCGTTGGAAAGAACGGCATAAATAACTATTCAACTTCACTGCCTCAGCCCGGTTCATTTGAATGGATACTTCATAATGCTGGTAAAGAGCAGTTGATTATTGACCTGAGAAAATTTACGAACAGCCCCTTTGCTTGGTTAGTCCAAGATTATATCGGATTCAGATCTATCGGCGCCACTCCAGTGGATGAGGCGTTCTATCCAACAAAAATAGCACAGGATTTCGATGCCATCGTCTATTTTGAGAAAACAGAACCGACGGCCTGTTTCAGGAAAAGGAAAGACTAAGTTTTTGCCAAGGTTATTTGCCTGTTAGGGTGTAAAATGGACTGGGAATTTACCACCGGAAAACTTTTACAGGATATTTAATTTTAAGGAAACTGTAACTTCTGTTTTAATATAGGCGCACATTTGTTACGCCTTATTTTTATATAGAAATTAGTTTTCTTGCTAATTTTATTTGGGTTGAATAGTGCATAAATGAGAAACTGCGTTTTGCAGTTTGAGTTAATGATGAATTACTATTGGCTGAGCAGACCAATTTATACCGACCATTTTATTCAATTATAACAGCTTAAAATTTCCAGAGCAGAGAAGAAATACAAAAATAAATCTTTTTCCCCTGGCAACTTTTTGCTTGTTTCCTCATCTTTATATACAGACAATACAAAAAATTATGAATCTGCAAAACCAACAAAACGAGTTTTTGAATTATTATCACCGCTACAAGCAGGTAGTGTATAATTATGCCCTGAAGATGAGCAGCAATAAAATGGTAACCGATGACATCGTGCAAACGGTGTTCCTGAAATTGTTCGAGCATCTGCCCGGCATACGCAGCAAGGAAAGTATTTCATACTGGCTGTTTAAAAGCACACGGAATGAGATATACGCGTTTTTCAGGAAAAAACGGGTGGATGCAGGCAGCAGCAGCCTGGAGGATGCTGAGCATGTAGCGGCTGGCAGCAGCGCTAATGTTGAGCTGCAGTACGAACTGAATAACCTGCGGGAAATTGTCCGCGCGGAGCTTGAAACCCTGCCGCTTGAACAAAAGGATGCATTGTTGCTGCGTGAGTACGGCGGCTTTTCGTACCGCGAGATTGGTGAGATGCTGCAAATAGACGAGGAACTGGTAAAAAGCCGTTTGTTCAAGGCGCGTACCCGTTTGGCAAAAAAATTAATTCCGGTAATTGATTAAAAGAAAAAAACTATGAACGATATCTATAACATAATTGATGCATATACCACCGGGGCTTTAAGCCCTGAAGAAGAACAATACTTGTTTGCAACACTAGCAAACGATGCCGAAGCCCGCAGGTATTTTAAGGAGCGGCAAGTGCTGTCACTGGCTCTTAAAGCGGCCGAAGTCCCATTTCCCGCGGAACTGGACGAGGCAGTCCTTTCACGGGTGCAGGGTAAACGCACGGCCACCATTTTTAACGGGCTGTTGCAGCCTGTTTATGTAACCGCCATATCAGCCGCTGCCGTATTGCTTGTTATGTTCCTGTTTTTCTTTAACCGGGTAGAAAGCTACCGCAGCGAGGTTGACCACGCGATGATAGAAATTAGTAATCAGAAACAAACCATTGATTTGCTTTTGAACGGGCTGCCGACAATACAGGTAACCTCGCAAAACAATAACAGAATTCATATTGCAAACAACTAAGGATACTGAAATGAAAACAATGAAAAATATTTTATTCGTACTGCCGTTACTGCTGGTTTTTAACAATCCGGTACAAGCAAGTTTGCCGGAGATAGAAATAATAGGCGGAGACAGTGTTTATGTAAACGCGGATGTTATGCCCGAGCCCGTGGGCGGCATGGAAAGCGTTGCAGCTAAAATAGTGTACCCTGAACTGGCAAAGCGTGCCGGTATCGAGGGAAAAGTTTTTGTCTCGTTCGTGGTCAACGAAAAAGGCAAAGTCGAATCGCCAAGCATACTGAAAAGTGAAAACGATATTTTTAATGCCACTGCACTGGAAACAGTTACTTCAATAGCTTTTAAGCCCGGCAAAGTTAAAGGTAAACCGGTTAAGGTAAAAGTGGTATTCCCGATAGCGTACAAACTGGCAGACAAAGATAAATATCCCCCCAATGATGAACAGCCATTCCCGGTCGGTGGTATGGGTTCTTTGATGAGTAAAATAGTTTACCCCGAAGAAGCCAAAAAGAACAATGTTCAGGGAAAAGTTGTCTTGAAAGCTGTTATTGCAGAAGACGGTTCGATTGAGAAAAGTGAAGTTATAAAAAGCCTCGGCTCAGGTTGTGATGAGGCCGCGTTAAAAGCGTTAAAAGAAACAAAATTTACACCGGCAAAAAAGAATGGTAAACCGGTCCGTGCAGAAATAGCCATCCCGGTAATGTTTAAACTGCAATAGTTTTGGTATTTTTTTATTACTAGCAGGTTATGTATCTTATTGCAAATACATTTACTTATCAATACTAAGGATACATACATGAAAAAACTAGTTGTTTTAGTTTTAGCGTTAGCAATCAGCGGTTTATTATTTACAACCAATGCTCAAGATAAAACGGTTAAAAAAGATGCCGCGAAAAAAGAAACAGTAAAACCGGCAGCGGCAAAAACTATTTTTAACAAGGTCTGCCCGGTTATGGAAGAAGACGTTGATGCGAAAGTTCAAACTGTTGAGTATAAAGGAAAAACCATTGGATTCTGCTGCAAGAAATGCGTAAAAAAATTCAATGCAGATCCTGAAAAATATATGAAACACATCAGTGCCGATGGACAGAAATACGTAGATTAAAATTTGCCTTTATCTTTTTAACTGACGAAAGCATTTCAGTACGAAGAAGGGATTAAGCCTTAAACGGGGTTAATCCCTTTTTTTATTATAAACGAATTTCGGCAATCGACTGCAGAAAATTCTGTTTTTTGCGTGTTCCAAAAACAAAACAGATAAGAACGTGCAAAAGGCCTCGTGTCTTGACAATTTATTTTTAATACAAAGCACTCGGGTTTACACTTTGAATTTTGCCCCAGTATTCATTTTTAATTCTCAATTATTCATTACCACGACATGAGGAGTGTCTATTCATGCTGAGCTAACATCGCAACTTCAACTCAAAAACAATTCAAGTCTGGGGCTGAGTTAAACCGCTATCGGAAACCACATGGGACAGAAACCCTGAACGCTTGACAAATAGCACACTTTATTTCATTTATATAGCTATTTTGCATATCATGGTTATATATTCTCTATGTATGATGAAGCCAAAATACTATTTTACATTACTAAACCGGAAAAAATAGCAAAAACTCTAAATTATGCTGAACGCGAAGATTATTCTTGAAAATGTACCGACACCGATACTTGTGTATGATTTACTGGCTGATAATTTTTTATACGGCAATGCAGCTTTTTGTGTACGTTTCGGGGTAAACCAAAATCAGATTGCCAAAAAACCTATCGAGTTTCTTGATTCGGTTATGAGTGCTGATGACAGGCGCTTGCTGCACGAAAAGTTCAATGCTTTTTCCGACGGGGAAACCCTGCTGATGGTTATGCATTACGCGGGTTTAGAACATAAGTATTATTGCAGCATCAAAATTATTATTCAGGATGAATATGCCTATGGAATCTGTGTATTTAATCTGGTACATGCAGAAAGCAAAGAAAAAGAGGAAAATGGAGACGATTCTCAGCTCAGCGGGGTCAACCCCGAGCAAAGCCATCAATTGCGTTCACTTTTACAAACCCTTATAAATGTTTCTCACCTTGCTAAAGGCGAAAAAGATCCCGGTTATGTTGACCTGCTGTTAACAAATCTGACAAAAGCAGGCGAAAAAGTAATAAAGCTGCTCGATGATCCAAAGGAAAAGCAAGAAAATTTACACACCCGGGTATTGGAGTTTCACCGCTACGAAGTCATCTCTGTTATAAAAGAAATTATCTACAAATACACCGCAGAAGTTGCCCGGAAAAAAATACATCTTAAATTTATCAGCAGCCAAAAGGAAGTTGAATTATACACCGATTTACGGGTATTTACCGAAGTAGTTGACGTGCTTACCGGGCTGGCAGTAAAACTGACAAACGATGGTGATGTAAAATTAGAAGTACTAGAGATTTTTGAGGAAGGTGCAAGAAAACTTGCTGTAAAAGTAATGGATACCGGACTGGGCTTAAAAAAAGCACACCTTGAAATACTTTCCACTTTTTCAATCTATCTTGGGAACGATGAGATAATGGAAGAAAAGGATGTACTGGTAACATTAGTGCGTTGTAAAAGCCTCATCGATAAACTTTCCGCGGAGTTTAGGATAAACAGCCATTATGGCATTGGTACCGAAGTAACGCTTGTTTTTCCCGTTCCTCCTGCTGAGGATATACCTGTTGCTGAGACAACCGAGAAGCGGGATTTTATTCCCGAAGTGCTTATTGTTGATGATGACCAACTGGTGAACAGGATTGTTCAACGATATCTGGCAGGGAAAGCAAACATCGACTACGCGCAGGATGGCAGGCGGGCAATTATGGCAGTAGCAAAAAAGCAGTATGATATTATTTTTATGGATATCAATCTTGGAGTGGGTTTAACAGGCTTGCAGGTAGTAAAAAAGTTGAAAGAATTTCCTGAATATGCAAATGTGCCCGTGGTAGCTGTTACCGCTTATGCAATGCCGGGAGATAAAGAGCGTGCCTTGGCGGCAGGATGCTCTTTCTACCAATCGAAACCGTTCAGGAAAGATGATATTCTTGACGTGTTTAACCGTTGCATGAGTATGGTTATCCGGTAAATACCCGGCTGAAAAGATGGGAACACTGGTTTACTTTTCGTGTTCGGTTGATTCTACTTGTGCAAAATATCCCATAAACTAAAGATATGTATATCGGGCTCCTTGCTGCACCCGGTAACATGTATTTCTTTTACCTCGCCGGGCAGCATGTCTATGTAATTGTCCGAAAAGTCAATCCCGTCTGTCTCGGTTTGTACATACAGGTTCTTAAGAAATGTTTGTGCCTTAATAGTCAATACATGAGTAGTTTCATCATAGCCGCTGCTAAACACGGGTTTGGGTAATTGCATTTTTTCAGGTATAACAAAGTAATGCAACTGCTCATCAACCAACTGCCCTGCACTGTACAACCGCACCCGTGCAAGCACCCGTTTTTTACTGTGCAGTGGAATCATTTTAACCGCGTTCCACGCGTACAACCGCGTTGCTTTATCCGTTGCAAGCTGCGCAGTGGTTTCATGGTGAAAGAGGTTTTTCCCCGTAAAATCCAGCAGGTCAATTTCGGCTTTTACAGAAACCGGTTCTATCGTATCCGCAACTGCACTAACAACAATTTGTTCACCCAGTTGTTCTATAATAGCTATTACCGGTTTATACATATTCTTTGAAAAATAGTACAGTGCTTTTTTCCGGCCGGTGTAATCTATTGCAGACCAGGATGGCCCATACCATGAATCATCCAACTGCCAGTAAAGCGTACCCATGCAATGCCCCTTTTGCAGCCTGTGGCAGCGGATGGCATACGCTATGCCTTCGGCCTGCGTTAAGTGGCTGAGAAAGACAAACGAAAGAAAATCTTTCGGCTTTCCGTAGAGCGGTTCAAGATACTTCAATATGGTTTTGTTACCCTTGTAACTTTTTTGATGCAGTTTCATCGTCTCCGAATTATAAGACATCTCATCATCCGGGACAAACTGCCGGATAGCCGGCATTGTTGGGAATGATTGAAAGCCATACTCTGCCATAAAGCGGGGAACATTATTCTTAAACGCGCTGAATGGCTCATCACCGTGCCACACGCCCCAGTAATGCATGCTGCCCGAATTGAAGTACTCGGGCTTGCCCCAGTTGCTAAGCGGGGTGGTGTGCATATATGCTTTGTTAATATCGTTAAGGCCAACGGCTGTTGGTAATATACTTTTGAAAATAGTGTCGTAATCCTGTTTAATATTAACCGAGTCTTTCGGGCTTAACATGAATTGTTCCTGCCAGCCCCAGTTTTTCCATGCTACATCAACCTCGTTATTGCCCACCCAAATTGCCACGCTTGGATGATTACTTAACCGGATAACTTGTTCACGGGCCTCATGTGCAATGTTATCAAAAAACTCCTTACCGCCGGGATACATACTGCACGCGAACATAAAATCCTGCCACACGAGAATGCCGCGCTCATCGCATAAACGGTAAAAGGTTTCATCTTCGTAGTAACCACCGCCCCACACGCGCAGCATATTCATGTTCGCGTTGCAGACATCATTAATTAATCTTTTGTAGCGCTGCTCAGTTACCCGGCCAATCATATTGTCCTGCGGGATATAATCGGCACCTTTGGCAAATACGGCAATGCCATTAACGGTAAAAAAGTAGCTATTGCCTTTTTTGTCGGGTTCCTGCACAAGCTTTATAGAACGGAGTCCTGTTATGACTGATGTAGTGCTTGTTATTGTGCCTTGAGCCGAAATTTTCGCGGTGAACGTGTATAGTTCCGGTTTACCATACCCCAACGGATACCACAAGCGCGGATTGGCAATAGTAAACGGTATATCGATAACGTCTGAATTACTCCGTGGAGTGAAAGTTGTATCGGCAAATCCGGGCAGGGAGATATGCAATTCCTTTCCCGGTACTTCCTGCTGAATATGCACTCTGGCAATTAGTTCTGCTTTCGTGACCGTTATATCCGGCTGTAAAATTTGCAGGTTTGTAATGCGGGCAGTGTTCCACCCGGTTAACGTAATTCTATGCCTTATACCGCTCGTTACAAGGCGCGGACCCCAGTCCCACCCAAAATGATATGGAGCTTTCCGGGCAAACACGCTTACTTTATAGGTATGTGCATCGTTAGCCGCCGGGAGCGCGTATGGAATGGTGTACAGCTTAGGAAGGTTTACCTGCATGGGTGAATGAAACCTGATAAGCAGATTATTTTTACCGGGTTGTAACAAGTGTTTTACCGGCATTTCCCAACTTCGGAACATGTTATCAGCGGAAAGTATCCGCGTTTCATTCAAGAAAACATCAGCATAGGTATCCAGACCGATAAACAGCATTTCAGCATTATTGTACTGTTCTAAAAAAGCGGCATCAACAGTAAAATTGATAGTGTATTCCCAGTCCTCATTTTCAACCCACTGTACTTTGGTTTCGTTTGTACCAAGGTACGGGTCGGGAATTTTACCATGCCGCAGCAAATCTTCGTGGACGCAGCCCGGTACTTGGGCTGACAGCCACTCGGCATCACCGTATCTTCTGAATGACCACTCACCTTCAAGGAGAATGGTTTTAGCAGCAACCTGTATCATATTTGTTGAACCGGAAATAATATTTTGCATATAGATTTGCGGGGACAATAGCAGAGACAACAAACAGGTAAAATAGAAATTGCGGGAAACTGTTGTCATTGCGGTTGTCTATTTTTAATAATTAATCTTTAGCTTTTATTTTATTATAGTCTTCTTCAAACTTTTTTTTACCCTTTTTCTTTCCGTACTCAACATGGTATTTTTTAGCAACAGCACAATCGCCGCAAAAGCCGCCGCAGCAGTCTTTCCAGTCTTTTTTATCAATTTCTTTGCGTAGTTTCGACACGTTTCATTTCGCTTATAAAAAATAGAATTCTTAATGAAAGATAAAAAACTAATGGATTTAATTGAGGCTTTTATTGGTGAAAGGAAGAAATTTTGCTGTGCGGGGTAGAGATGCTTATGTAGTTACTTTAAGGCAGAAAAGTATAAGTTGCTAAATCCCCTGTATTATCCTGAGAAAAAACCGGGAGTGATTCTCAAGCAAGCTGAGCATTACAATTCGGATAGAAACAAATGAGCCATTGTCTATGAGTTTTTTTTTGAGACAAATACAGATTCTTGAATTTTCGATTTCAAACAATATTAATCAAAATTCGTTTGCTGTATCTTTAGTCCAATTCAGAGTTTCTTTAGGTTTGAATTTAATGCAGGTTCTGATTTTCTAGGTATTCAAACTACTGTTGAGATTTTTACCAACAATTCCGAACATTATAATTAAAGTTAAAGCGTTTTCTTAAATTATAATTAGTTATGCGTAAACTTCAGGCCGTTGTATTGCCGGAGAAATCATTATTAACACAAAGTGCACACCCGAGGCCGCAAATATCCTCAGCGCGGTTAATAAACAATTTCTTTTAACTCGAATACTATTTCGTCATATCCAAGCAGGCTTCGGATAAACCCGATAAGGCCTCCGCCGTTAATCTCTATTTTTACCTTAACGATGCCAACATCCGGGGCAATCCAGTCGGTTACAGTATTGGTGCCCGCGTCATCATGTTTAAACGTGGTCTCAATCTTTAACGCCTCGTATTGCCCGGCCGGTACGGTTACTTTTTCTATTCCGGCTATTTTCCCGGTTACATATACCATTTCAGAGTCACCATTTGCATACTCGATGCCGCTCCATGCCCAGGTTTTACCTTCGGTAAACGGCACCGGAAAGCGGGGCACCGGCCGGTTAAAGCTAACCGAGTTTTCCTTGGTGATAAAAGCTAAGAGTACAAATTTTTGATAAATCTTTTTAATTTCAAGGCCATTGCCGGATGATGAGAGTTCCAGATGATAAGCAAATTTTGCACCATCGCTCTTAACCGTATATACGCCATTATTTAACGTTACCTTCGTTATGGCATCTCCAAACGGTGAATTATATATCATAGTTTTGTTTAGATAATAAGGAAAGTATTCATTGCCCAGAGCTTTCGCCTTTTCCTTCGCTGCTATGAATCCATAACTTGTGCCGATGGACAGTATTACAATAAGTAACTTGGGTAAAAAATTGTTTTTGCGTACTATAATTTTTACAATGTTTAGAAAAGTCATTATTTAACTCATTTCTACAGAATAAACTTCTGCTTGATTAGTTTTCTTTTATCAAGGTAACTAAACTGAACGGTAAGAAGTGTGCTGTAGAAGATGTTTACCCATTCCGAATGCCCTAAAATAGAAGCAGAAATTATACCCTTGCCATAAAAACTCTATAAGTGAATCTTTCCGTACATTTGTACATAAAAGTTTTTATGAGTTAAGCATGCATTTAAGAACAATATTCATTTTCGTTTTCCTCGCGGCAGCAATTATCCGAGGCGACTCAACCCTTGTGCACTTCTCCTGGTTTGCCCCGGATGCGAATACGGTTACAGTTGCTGGCAGTTTTAACGGATGGAACAGCACGGCCAACCAAATGAAAAAAAGCCAGTCCGGAACGTGGGATCTTGCCCTTTACCTTCCCAACGGATACTATTATTATAAAATAGTTGTTGATAATAACACATGGGTGTATGATTCAAACAACACCAGAAAAATCAACGATGGCGGGGACGGCTTTAACTCAATTCTGCAAGCGGGTAACCCGCCGGTACCAAAACGGAAACACCGGGATATAAAATTCCCGGCTGAGCTGCTGCCAAAACCCGTTTACCAATCCCGGCCTGAATTTGTGGATTTCTATTATCTGGCGCTGCGGTTGGCGTGGCAAAAAATTACACGCGGTACCCCTGAAAACGGTTTTGTTGACCAGTACATGGATGAAGGCTTTAGTGAGCACATCTATCAATGGGACACCAATTTCATGACCGCGTTTGGCATCTACACGAATGGGCTTTTTCCCGCGATGCCCTCGCTTGATAATTTTTACCTGAAGCAACGCCCGGACGGTTACATACAAAGAGTATATAACGAGTCGGACGGACGTGAAGCTGCTGAGCCAACCGTTAACGAACCAATGATAAATCCACCCCTGTTTGCATGGATGGAATTGCGCTACGTGCAAATTACCGGTGATACCTCGCGCCTCAGCCGCGTGTTGCCGCATCTTTCGGCCTATTTCAAGTGGATTAATGGGCATTGCATGACGGCTCCCGGTTCATACCTTTATTATAGTTCGCCATTAGGCAGCGGTATGGACAATACACCCCGGCCTGATAAACCGGGCGCGTATGTTGACATGACCATGCAGCAGGCACTAGCGGCAGACTGCCTGCAACAGTTGTTTACCATACAAGGAGATACCTCTTCCGCCCGCTATTACAAGGTGTATCATGCAATTATCAGTTCGGCAGTAAACAAATATTGCTTTGATGAGAAAACCGGATTTTACTATGATTTGAACGCGGTCGGTGAGTGCGATTCGGTTAAACACATCGGCGCATTCTGGGCTTTTCTCGCGGATATTGCCGACCCTGAAATAACAAAAAGTCTGCTTGCCCACTTGAATAATACCACTGAATTTAAAAGGCCGCACATGGTGCCGACGCTTGCAGCCGATGAAAAAATGTATGATCCCAGCGGGCACTACTGGTTAGGCAGCGTTTGGGCACCCACTAATTTTATGGTGGTAAAGGGGTTGGAGCGCTACGGGTATTATCGTTTAGCCCGTGAAATTAGCCTGAACCATTTGCAGAATATGTATGCAGTGTATAAAAACTTTAAGCCGGATGAAGAAAAAATAGCATTTGAAGAACGGTATGCAGATGGTTATAAAACAATTTGGGAGTGCTACTCCCCCGACAAAACAGAGCCTGCCACCCGGTGGGACAATCATTTTTATTCCCGGCAAGATTTTACCGGCTGGTCCGCCTGCGGCCCGGTTACTTTTTTTATCGAGAACATACTCGGCATACAGCTGGACGGTTTACACGATAAGATAGTTTGGAGGATAAGCGAAGAGTGTACACTGGGAATCGAGAACCTGCTCTTCCGTGGTAACCGTGTATCGTTTGTGTATAACCCCGAAGGAAAAAGCATACGCACCACCGCTGAAAAAGCGTTCGCGCTTGTAATTATCCATGCAGGAAATGAGAGAGTAATTGATGTACCGATTGGAGAAAATGTAATCGGGTTAAATCAGTAACAAGTCTTCTTTTAATAACTTCGTGTTTTATCGCAGCTTACGCAATAGTAAAACAAGTTTGCTCTAACTCATTTAATAACAACAATGTTACGACCTGTTATTTCTCAATAAACAGAGGGATTTTAATTCTATCCTCTTCAATTTAAGTACTGGAGCAAATACGAATCTATTTCGTTCCGCTGGAACTTAAACATGGCTTGGCAGCTTTGTTTCTCTATCACAATATTTGCTCAAAAAAAGGCTGTATCAGGTTATCTTCTGATACAGCCTTGTTCATTTTCAACTTACGCCGTTTAGCGGGATACGAAAACCAAACTACAAACTCACACCAGTCCGGCTTCTTCCGCCCTGCGTAAAAAGCGCAGCAATGTGTTAACGTCATCAGGGCTGCCGATGAAGATTGGCGACCGCTCGTGCAGGTGCTCCGGTACTTTATCCATCAAGCGCATATTGCCGTCTGTGGCAATACCACCTGCTGCTTCCGTGATAAAAGCAACGGGGTTACATTCGTACATCAGGCGTAATTTCCCTTTAGGACTGCGGCTATCCGCCGGGTACATGAAAATGCCGCCATATAATAGCGTACGGTGTACATCAGCTACCATCGAGCCGATATAGCGGGTGCTGTAAGGGCGGCTGCTTGGTGCATCTTCTTCCTGAAGAAATTTAATGTACTGTTTCAGACCGGGATGCCAGTATTTATAATTGCCTTCGTTAACGCTGTAAATTTTTCCCTTCTGCGGAATGCGAATATCCGGATGAGAGAGAATAAACTCTCCGATTGACGGATCAAGCGTAAAACCGTGTACACCATGACCCGCGGTGTAAACAAGCATGGTGCTGCTCCCGTAAACAACATATCCTGCCGCGACCTGCTTATATCCCGGCTGCAGGCAGTCTTCCAATGTTCCCGGTAATCCATCGGGTGACTGGCGGCGGTAAATGGAAAATATAGTTCCAATGCTGACGTTTGCATCAATATTTGATGAGCCGTCAAGCGGATCGAATAACAGCACATACCTTCCGATCTCGAAATCGGTTGGAATGTGAATAATATCTTCTTCTTCTTCCGATGCCATGATACAAAGATGTCCACCATGATCCATTGCCTTGAACATCATATCATGGGCATACATATCAAGTTTACGGACACTTTCGCCGTGAACATTCTCATCACCTGTCAGACCCAATATGTCAACTATACCCGCTTTATTAACTTCAAGCGAGATGATTTTTATAGCGATTGCTAAATCTGACAACAAACGGGAAAGTTCACCCGTTGCCTCCGGGTGCATGCGCTCACCTTCGATAATGTGACGTTCTAACGTCATAAACCGGCTTCTTGCCAATTGCGCCTCCTGATTATTTTTCTTGTATAAGTCACTTGAGCCAACAAAACTAATAGATTCCTTACATCCGGGCGGCTTTCCGCCATTGTTGTTCAAGTGTTTGGTTACACCCTACCGGCAGCCGGATTGCTTTAAATAGCACCCGCCATTGCCGGTTATTTGTAAGATGTTTTTTCATTTCCCGGCACAAAACAGTCTATAACAGGAACTGTTCTGAGCCGGAATTATTGTGCATAATCTTATTTTACATGGCTGTCTTTTTTTCCTCTGCTCGCTAAGAAGACAGTCTGCATTAGTAACTACTTAGCATATCTCTATAAAAATTTCCATCTCCTAACCTCAGACTTTCACGAAGTGATGGATACCCATAGTCTGAGGAATCCCAACAAATAAAAGCACAGGCTTTAGCCACTGGAAATTGATTTGAACTTCAAAAGCAAAACTTAATGGCTAAAGCCTGTGGTTTGTTGACTGTTTAAACCTCAGACTATGGATATCCATCACTTCGTGAAAGTCTGAGGTTAGGTGATAAAAATTTTGCTATACTTCTGAAACATCTAATTTGAGTTAAACACATAAACGCGACTTTAATTTACATAAGTTGTTGGCTTTACACGTTTTTTACCGCTTCCTGATCTTTATATTGCAATTGATACAAGCGGTAATAAATGCCGCGCATTGCAAGCAGCTCCTGATGATTTCCCATTTCTTTTATCTCACCTTTATGCAGCACTATTATCGTATTGGCATTCTGAATTGTAGAAAGCCTGTGCGCGATAACGATTGCAGTACGGCCTTTCAGTAATTGCTCAATTGCCCGCTGTATCATTTGCTCGGCCTCGGTATCCACGCTTGAGGTAGCCTCATCAAGAATCAATATCTGCGGATCGTAAGCCAGCGCACGCGCGAAAGAAATAAGCTGCTTCTGCCCAACGCTGAGTGTTGCACCGCGTTCTTTCACTTCTTCATCATATTTGTTTGGCAGCTCCCTGATAAACTTATCGGCACCAACCAGCGTTGCAGCTTCGATAATTTTTTCATCGGAAATTGCCGGATTATTCATGCTAATATTCGAGCGGATACTGCCTGAAAAGAGAAATACATCCTGCAGCACAATGGAAATATGCTCGCGCAGTTCTTTTTTATCAATGTTCCTGATATCAACACCATCGACAGTAATACTGCCGTTGCCAATGTCGTAAAAACGGGTCAGTATATTAATAATGCTCGATTTTCCGGCACCGGTTGCACCAACAATAGCGATAGTTTGACCGGGTTTAATGCCGAACGAAATATTTTTCAGGACAAAATCGTTTTCATTATACGCAAAATAGACATTTTTAAATTCTATATCACCCTGCAATTTTCCCATTGGTACCGGGTTTTCCGGATTCTTTATCATGGTGCCGTCATCAAGCAGCTTAAATATGCGCTCGGACGAAGCCATCGCGGTTTGCATGATGTTATATTTTTCCGATAAGTCACGGATGGGACGGAAGAACATTTCGGTGTATTGTAAAAACGCGAACAAAACGCCAAGCTGCATGCGGCTTTGAATAATCTCGCCGCCGCCATACCAGATTATCAGGCCGATGGCAATCGTGCTGAGCAACTCAACCCCGGGATAGAAAACCGCGTAGTAAAAAATCGAATCGATGTTAGCTTTGCGGTGGTCGGCATTAATACCTGAAAAGGTTTTAAATTCTTTCTTTTCACGATTAAAAATCTGCACAACCGACATGCCCGTAACGTTTTCCTGCATGAACGAGTTAAGCCGGGCAAGATGCAGGCGGACATCACGGAATGCTTCCCTGACCTTAGTGCGGAAAAGAAATGTACCATATATCAACACGGGCATAACCGAGAGGGTAACCAAGGATAGCTGCCAATCCATGTAAAACATAAAGGCAAGTATCCAAAGAACAATGAAGACATCACTGAATACCATGATGATGCCCGAAGAGAACAATTCATTTAGTGATTCAACATCGTTGGTTACACGGGTAACTAACCGTCCTATGGGTGTTTTATCAAAAAAACGGGCTGCAAGTTTTTGCGTGTGTGCAAACAGTTCACGCCGCAGGTCAAGTATGGTGCGCTGCCCAAGATACTGCGTGTAATAGGTTAAAAAATACTGCATAACGGACTGGAAAATAAGCGTTGCAAGCATTGCCAGTACAATCCACAATAAACCGTTATAGTTTTTGTGGACAATGTGGTCATCGACCGCTATTTTGGTTAAGTACGGCCGCAAAGGGCCAAGTGCCGCAACTATTATGTTAAGCACAATTGCCAGAACCACGTATTTTTTATAGGGTTTTACATAATGCAGCAAGCGCCGCATGAGTTTTGCATCATACGCTTTGCCGATTACTTCATCATCATTTTTATTTTGAGCCATTTGCCAATAATAACTTTTTTGTTTTTACTATTACCACGTCCACCCCGTTTTACTTAAGGATACATCGTGATGAAAGATATTGTAATTTAATTTTTTAATAACTACACAACCTTGTAAAAGCTCTCGCCTTTTAAGTATTGCATTATGTTATTTACAGTTGTTTCAATTATCCGCTCGATTGCTTCTATTGAATCGAAAGCCATGTGCGGGGTGATAATAACATTTTCACGGCGCAGAAGGATATTACGTTTCATTATTGCCTCAAGATGCTCAAGCGAAACGTTCTTTGAGAGCATTTGGTTCTCCTCGTTCATCAGATCCTCACCCTCGAACACGTCCAATCCAGCGCCGCCAAAGATGCCGGTATCGATAGCGTGATATAAAGCCGAAGGCTCAATAAGACCGCTGCGGGCCGTGTTAATAAAGAGAGCGCCTTTTTTAACTAAGCCGATATTGCCCATGTTTATCATGTACCGGGTCTGTTCGTTGTCAGGGCAATGCAATGAAATAATGTCTGACTTTGACAGGAGTTCTTCAAGAGAGACATAAGAAAAATCAAGCACTTCTTCAAGAATGTGATTTGGCTTTACATCGAAGGCGAGTATCTTCATGCCGAAGCCCTGCGCCATTTTTATAACGTGCACGCCGATACTTCCTGCACCCACGATACCGATTGTTTTTCCTTTCAGGTCAAAACCACGCAATCCCTCGATAGAAAAATTACCCATAACTGTGCGCGTGTAAGCCTTGTGCAAATTTCTCGACAGGGCAAGAATAAGCGCGAACGTGTGCTCGGCAACGGTATTTTCTCCGTAATAGGGAACGTTGCAAACCGAGATATTCCTTTTTTGCGCGGCAACAAGATTGATATGGTTAAATCCCGTGCTCCGGGTTGTAACAAGCTGCAGTTTGCGGGCTTTTGTAAGCACACTTTCTGTTACTTTTGAGAAAATGAACACAGAAATAATGTCCGCATCTTTAATAAGGTGCGCGTTTTCCTCTGTCAGTTTATCAGGATAAAATTCCATAATAAAATTACCCTTCAGGAAGCGTTTAACAATTGCTTTTTCAGGGGGGGTAATCTCAAAAAATACTACTTTAATTGTTTTTTCTTTCTTTGCCATAATAACTCGCTTTTATTTTTTTTAATTCTATGCAGCTAAACAACACTGCATTTTCCATCAAAAAAAAGGTTCTCTGTTTTAACCGTCTGACAACCACCATTGCATTGGGAAGAGACTCGTTTATAATAGGTGCTAATGCCGCTAAAACAAAACAACCTGCCCGTTTTCAGTCTTCCTTTCCCCGTAATAACTCTCATTCACTATCCTAATTCTTCCAGTTCTTTTTCAAGCAGCTGCTTGTAATAAATTTCGGAATAAATGCCATTCAGCGCAAGCAGTTCATCGTGTGTGCCGGTTTCGGCAATACTGCCGCGGTCCAGCACAATAATAATATCGGCAGCTTGTACTGTAGAAACCCGATGGCTGATAAGAATGCTTGTCCGGCCTTTCATAAACTCGCGCAGGTTTTTCAGGATTTCTTCTTCCGTGTGCGTGTCAACCGCCGAGAACGAATCGTCCAGGATCAGAATCTTCGGGTTCATTGCAATAGCCCTTGCAAGGGTAGCCCGCTGTTTCTGCCCACCCGAAAGGGTAATGCCTCTTTCGCCTATAATAGTATTATATTTTTCAGGAAAGTCTTTCACGTCATGGTCAAACCGCGCTATGCGCGCGGCGTTCATTACCTGCTCTTCGTTTACTTCACGCAGCCCGTAACTGAGATTGTTTAACAACGTGTCCGAAAATAAAAATGCTTCCTGCTGTACAAATCCAATACTCCGACGTAAAACCGTTAACGGTAACTGTTTGATGGGTACGCCATCGATAAATATTTCGCCGCCGGTGGCATCGTACAACCGGGGAATAAGGTTTACCAGAGAAGTTTTACCGCAGCCCGTGTGGCCCATTATCGCGACCGTTTTACCGGCGGGAATGGTAAAATTAATATTCTTCAGCGCGGGAGTTAATCCTGCCCGGTAAGTAAAAGACATATCCCTGAATTCAATATTTCCTGTTATCTCTGTAATATCGTTCCGTGTATCCGGTCCGTTGTTTATTTCAAGAGGTTCTGCAAAAATTTTATTAAGCCGCTTCATGCTTGCCTCGGCCTGTTGAATAATGTTAATAACCCATCCAAAAGCAATCATGGGCCAAATCAGGATCCCGAGATAGAGTATCATCGCGGTAATATCGCCTATCAGCAGCTCGCCGCGCATAATTTTTGCACCGCCCGCGCCAATAACAATAATAATAGAAAGCCCGGTTAACAAGAACAGTATGGGCTGGAATAACGACTGCACCTTGGCGAGGCTCATGTTTTTAACCAGCGAGTCCTTGCTAATCCTAACGAACTCCTCAATTTCACTGTCTTCACGCACGTACGATTTAACCACCCTGATTCCGGAAAAATTTTCCTGTGCTTTGGTTGTAAGCACGCCGAACACTTCCTGAATAGCAGTAAAACGCACATGTATCATTTTGCCAACATAAAAAACCAAAAATGACAGAAAAGGTAAAGGTATAAGAGAATAGACGGTGACGGACGGGCTAATAGAGCACATGATGACAATAACATAAACAAAGCGCAGCAGTGTATCGGTACTATACATAACGGCCGGTCCGATAAACATACGGACGGCATTAATATCGTTCGTAGCGTGAGCCATAATGGTACCGGTTGAGTTGTTCTGAAAGTAACGGAGCGGCAGCTCCTGTATATGTTTCCAAAAGTCGCCGCGCAAATCGTATTCAATTTCGCGCGAAACAACAATAATGGTCTGCCTGATATAAAAGCGAAACAACCCCGAAATGGCAGAGACAACAACAAGCAGTATGGCATAGCGGGCAAGTGCTTCATAGCTGACCCGCGTTTGCAGGAGGTTTATAGCATCTTTTATTATTATTGGTACATAAACCATTCCCGCGTTAGATAGCAGGATAAATAACATTCCCCACAATAATTTAGCTTTGTACCGTACAAAGTATTTTTTTAATGTTCGTAAATTTTTCATATCAATCTATATAACCCGCATGCGGGCTCAAAAGTTCTCTTTATATACATATTCATAGTGCGCAAAATAATTCTTTAGCAGGGATTAAAAAAGGGCAATATGAGGAGTAATGAGTTTTGAGTGATGAACCGTAAAGAGTGATGAGCTTTGAGTGATGAATGATGAGTGTAAACTACTTCACCTATTATTTCTCCAGACTTCGGTACGGGGACACCCGAATGAAAGTTTTTCTATGTTTTTGGCTTAATTTCGCACTTTTTGAAAAATGCGGCAAAACCGGAACGAGTGATGAGTTTTGAGGGTTGAACAGTAAAGAGTGATGAGCTTTGAGCGATGAATGATGAGTGTAAACTACTTCACCTATTATTTCTCCAGACTTAGGTAAGGGGACACCCGAATGAAAATTTTTCTATGTTTTTGGCTTAATTCCGCACTTTTTGAAAAATGCGGCAAAGCCGGAACGAGTGATGAGTTTTGAGGGATGAATGATGTGTGGAAACTACTTTCACCCTCATTACTTTTCACCCCGGTTCTTAAAATCATTCGGGTCAAAATCAGAAAAATCAATTTTACCAAAGTGTTTGGGAGGTGTAAAAACAGAGTCCCAATCATCCTCGGGAGAATAGATGTTTGATGAGCGTTCTTCAGCCCTCACCAATTGCCACGTATTATCAACCCGGGAATAATTAAAAGTATAGCTGTAAAACCAACGTAAGGCATCTCCCCCGAAATGGGTGATGGTAAAAGTTTTTTTTTCTGCTTTGAGTGAGGCAAACGGGTCGCCCAAAATGCCCCCGCATTCTTTACATAACACAATATTTTCGTTTCTTTTTGCCATGTACAGCGAATTATCCGGCTTCCGGATCAGCAGAATCAGCGGGCGCTGCCCGTCATCGTTATAAGGATCCGAATCTTCTTTGGTGAGTATCATTACATAATCCATTTTTCCGTCCCCATTCAGATCGGCTTCCTGAAGCGCAAGCACCCATGTTCCTTTTTCGATAAACGGTTTCACTTCCTTTGGTATATCTTTTATTGTGTAATTTCGAACCTGTGAAAAAATGTTCGCAGATATTAACGTAATGAAGGCAAAAAAGAAGGCACGTTTTCTCATGGCACTCCCGAAATTTTAGTGGAATTAGATAAATGATTGTTTCATCTTTAGTGTAAAAATACAATTTTATCACAAAAAAAAAGACTTAAGTTGCATGAAAAACAACAAAGATTCATTTGCCGGAACACCCTCTTTAACGATATTGCAGGCGAGAACCCCGAACGGTTCACATGATTTTTTGGGGGAGTTTATTGGGAGATCAATAATTTAAACATTTCGCAATTGCTACCAAATATCTGGTGTCCGGTCAGAGTTCCGGTGGTACACAAACGTTTAATGATATCACGTTGATCATGCTATTTCGGTTTTTCCGAACTTCAGAAACTCGGTGTATGAATATGTTACTATGATAAAAGTGAAAATCCGGAAGCCCGCCAAGGGCTGGAATAGCTATGCCGAAGTTATTCTGTTTAAAGTCAAGAAGTATTTGTAAAAAATTCATCAAATTCACTGTACATGACAATGTACCATTTTGCTTTAGTTAAAAATATTTCTTAAGTTTTAGAACGCAAAATATGAGAGGAGCCGGAGTCAGAACCCGTACATGAGGATTTATCCTTTTGGGTCAGCTCTTGCTCTTTTCTTTTTTTTGTTTGTCTCTGTGATATAGGGGCATCAGTATTTGCCGGCTGATACCTTCTTACCTGGTTTTGTATTTCTATTTTTTTACTGTCTTCGTTTTTTTTGTCTGCTATTTTACTGCTGTTTTTTATATCTATTTGCGGATCGAACGGTTTTTTACTGTTCAATATTCCAAAAACTATCCTGAGAATTTTATGCATACAAGCCCCCATTGCAGCCTTTTTACGCATCCCTTTTGCAAGATGTTTTTGGTAAATTGCTTTTATCAAAGCATTGTGCCGT
>JACPGF010000081.1 GCA_016182615.1 Ignavibacteriales bacterium | reverse complement strand
TTCATCTCAAGTACGGTTTCATTCATACCTTCAACCTGCCCTTTAACTTCGGTGAGTTTTTCGAGCATGGCTGTAGCTGTTGTATCTGCTTCTTGTTCCTGCCCTTTTACAAGACCGGCAAAAATAAGCAGAATAATGCATAGATAACCTAAGGTTTGCTTCATGTGTTCTATCCTGATAATTAAAAAAATTGACCCCTTAATATGCAGGCCTAATATTAACAGAATGTTAAGGCAGCATTAACGAAATGTAAACTCAATGTTAACAAATTGTTACGAGGCATCCCGGTTATCCACAAATTGTTATTCCACGGATACTAAGTCGCAGTAAGACGAAATATCTCTAGTAAAACAGCCATCAAGACTTATTAAAGTTCCACAGGAACGAAATAAATTCGTAATTGCCCACTACTCAAGTTGTAAGCGACAGAAAAATCCCCTACTTAATTGAGAACTCACACGCACTATTGTTAATACTCATTTAGATAGTCGGTTTCAGCGGAGATATGAAAGGATAATGAAATGGTTAAGAGAACACCCCGGGGAGAAGATATTTAGACCAATATACGATATCGTTCAAATATTCAATATTTGTTTTGCGGACTTTCTAAAGCCCTTTTTGTATTCCAAAGCTTACCTGCAATATTTATCTTTGAGTACTTAATTAACAAACAAAAGAGGTTAGATTGAATTCATTAACAAAAGTGACAATGTTCTCGCTTCTGTTGATCTTCGCGGGTGCAAGTGCGGTAAGCCAATACCCAACTGAACCAAAGCAGGAAAAGATTGAGGGAGAGAAGCCTGTTGTTAATGAGGCGGCTATAACAGATACCTCCGTGGTAAAGTACATAGGCATGGGAAAGATGAAAACCTCATGGTACGGCCCACGATTTCATGGAAAGCCAACATCAAGTGGCGAGAGGTACAATCAGGAAGCTTTGACAGCTGCGCACAAATATTTCCGTTTTGGAACACTGCTCAGGTTAACAAACCCAGAAACAAATCAGCAGGTTATTGTGCGAGTTAACGACCGGGGTCCATTTTGGCGGTACCGCCAATTGGATGTCTCGAGAGCCGCCGCACGCGAATTAGGTATTATGAAAAAAGGAGTGGCAAAGCTCATGGTGGAGCAGGTCACGTTACAGGGAGTTAATTTCCCTGTAATTGCGTTTAAATGACTTCTTTTTTCAGATGTCTCGTTTCAAACCCGGGTTCTACCCGGGTTTTTTTATGCTCCATTTCGCATGAATCCAAGCCGGAAAAATTTTGCCAAACTTTGCTCAATACAAATTGATGCAGCTGGGAGTTTTGTTTTACAAGTCAGATGAAAAGCAAACCCGAAACGGAAACCGGCTATAGCAAATTACCGGGTACGTCGATTATCTTTATTATTCAGTACGGCTTTCCCCCAAAATAAACTTCATTTGAAAATGACCTCCAGCGCAGCTTAAATCAACGGCCTCATTTTACTGTGCATTAATTCTTTCAGTTTTTGGTCTTTCCCGTAAACATCAGCCCGAAAAATTACTTCACCCGACTCAACGGGGCGGGCAGTTAAATATATGATAAAAACCGGGAAAGTTTTGTCGAGCCGGAATTCATGCAGTTTTGGTTTTCTGCCGAGCAACTCCTTGTAACGGGCAAGTTTTGATTCATCTTCCGGCTTAATACCAATTTCACATTTTACATCATCTAATGAAAATGATCTGTTGTCCTGCAATAAGAAAGCTGCAAGTTCCATAGGTTTTTCAACCCGGACACAGCCATGGCTTACTGCCCGGACTGACTGACCAAATGGTCCTCGGGTCGGGGTATCATGCAAATATATTGAGAAGCTGTTCATAAAAAGAAATTTGATTTTCCCCAACGCATTTCCGGCCCCCGGGTCTTGGACAAAATTAAATGGCAGATTAGAGGGCGAATAGTTTTTCCAGGCAATAGTTGCTGGATCAATCTGTTTTCCACCTTTGTACACTTTGAACCCGCGTTTTTTAAAGAACATTGAGTCTTTATGAATATCATGAATCGTTTCATTTTTTGCAATACTCATCGGCACCCCCCATGTTGGGTTAGTAACCATAACATAAACGCGGCTGTAAACCTGTGGAGTTTCAAAATTTTTCGGTTTATCTTTCCAGCGTTTGGTGCGGGCATACACTTTGAATTTTTCAAAATAATACCGTTCCCTCTTCTGTCCGCAGCATATTCTAATATCTTTTTGCGTCCGCCCGTCCCGCCTCAAAAACAATTTATACTCTGGTAAGTTTACTAACAGATAATTGGAGCTGTCAACAAACGGGTTATGCCTCAACCTTTCCATGTTCAGTTGCAGAAGTTCTATTTTTTTTTCGGGTGTGATATTCATCTGCTCGATAGTAAACTTGCCAATAACGCCATCATCCGGTATGCCGTTTTTCATTTGAAATCTTTTAACTGCATTAAAAAGTATGCTGTCGTACACGAAGGAGGTATCAATCTTATATCCGGGCTCCAGAAAGTCTAACATTTTCAAATTGTCGGCGACCGACTTAAGGATTAACGACTTTTTCCCCTTTTCAACTTTCCCATCAATTGCAGGAACCTTTACCCATTTTCCGGATTCTTTTAATATCTGATACTTCAAGAGCCATGTTTGCATTGTTTTATACTGTTCGTTTTTAGGCTGTACATCAGCTAAAAACTTGCTTTTAGTTTTAGAGCTTAGAAATTCCTGCAAATCTATCCGGCTGTTTGGCAAGGGTATTGTATAGTCCGAAGAATCAATGTCATACGGGTTGATTAGTCCCCTTTTCATATCATATATATATAGTATAGAGGCCATTGCAAGTTTAACATCAAATTCGGCAAAGGCACTTGGAGTTTTTAAAGGAAGCAGCCTCCATTGTGAAGCACAAATATGGTAAAGACTGTCAAGAATCCGGGTTGAATACCGCTCAGGTTGTATTCCGTGTTGATACGAATTATGTAAAATCTTGATAACTGATGCAATCTCAAGTGAATCGCTGGCACTGCGTAAAAATACCGGTGTGTTTGCAGTTTTCTGATAAAAGAAACGCAATGTATCCCGGCACCACATTTTGCTGCTATCCACCTGGAAATTAAAGGTTACTGTCTGCCAATATGAAGCTATTGCGGCACTTACAGGTTTGGTTATTTCAGGTTCTTCAGAGGTGGTTTTATCACCACATCCAAACCAATGAAATGAATATAAGAGAATTAATAGAAGAGAAGCAGTTTTCTTCAAAATAGGTACGCCCAGAAAAAATTAGATGTATTCATAGGTAAAAGTTACAAAACCGTGAACAGATAAAAAAGGGTAATTATATTACAGAAAATAGGGATTTGCTGGACTTTTTCGGTGCAGTTTTCGCTAAGTGTAAAAAGCCTAATGCCATCCTACGGTAACTTTTTACTCTGGCCTGGCATCTTTTTACCATAATTTCATCCCGTTAGGGTTTAGAAAATCGAGCAATTTCAAAGTTGATTATTAATTTGTGAAATGAGAATTTTGAATAATCTTAAAAAATAAGCGATACAGTGACTGACAGAGGATGGTCATTTTGGCAGCAATCAATTGCCAGATTGCTTTTCAAATGTCGGTTTACTTGCCAGATGTATCAAAATTTCCATTTCAAGGTTTCGTACCGGAGACGAACACCCCATTGTGAAAACGATAAGAATTGAAAAACGAAATAATGCCTTAACCATGTACAACCGACTATAAAATTTAGTGGAAAGGTTGCAATTTCCATATCAAAATTAGCGAATATTATTTAAGTTGCAATTAGGATTTATCATTTTACCTATTAATTCATATCAGTAATCACGAAAGGATGCCCAATGGATATAACAAAACAGATTCTCGATGCCATGAAAAAATCAGGCAAACCGATGAGTGCAGGACAACTGGCAGAAGCTACCGGAGTTGACCGGAAAGAAATTGACAAGGCAATGAAAATATTGAAAACTGAGGCAAAAATCAGCTCACCGAAGAATTGCTACTGGGAACCGGCAAAGTAGATACTGCAAGCACATGTGTTGTGCCGCTGCGCTTACTGCCGGGCAACACATGTGAACAATTTGTCAATTAAAATAAAAACTCTTAGTTTTACGAGTGAAAAATTGAAATAGTTTTTCATTAAACCGGGTCACTTGAAAATATTCTCAAAGGAAATCTTATGAAAAAAGTGTTGTTGTTCTGCCTTCTATTCACCCTGCTTGTATCTGCACAAGACGTTAACCTGTTCTATAATCATAAAATCCCGACATTTGATTACCATGTTATGTATGTTGCGGCAAATGACCTCCTTGGTTTCACGAGCAGCCTGTATAACGGTCAGGGAAAAACTGAGACATACAATTCGGGATTGTCGCTTAATCATGGTTACCATACTCAAAACCCAAAGATTACCGGTTCGCTCAATAGTTCGCTTTCATATAATTATAATAAACAGCAGACTCCTAATTGGAACACTCACGGTTATAATACGATTGAAAGGGCCGAAACCGACTTTCAGGTATATGGAAAATATTCACGGTATTTTGATAATGAAAAAGGTCTTTACTTTTTTACCGATGGTTCGGCAATCTGTCTTAATGGTAATTATACAGGTACACCGGGACATAGTTATCCGCCTGATTTAACACATTTGAATGCGAACATACTTATGGGCGGTGGTTATGGAAGAGTTGTTGAGGTACGGAGTGTAGCAAAAGCAGCAATAATTGCCGATGAGATGAATATTTCATTGAGTGCTGATATACTTGAACAACTTGCCGTCGTAATTGAAAAGAGTGAAAATGGATATTATACCATGACTTTTAAGGATGATGCTGAGATTAAATTCATGGAAGAACTTACAGCCCTTATTAACAAACAAGATCAAACTGCAAAAATACAGCAAATCCTCAATTCGTCACTGTACAAAACAATTAACAGGTATTATGGATGGACGGTAAAGGCAGGATTGGGTATTAACATGCTTCAATCTAACATAAGGAATATCTATTACGTGGATAAAGACAAGGAACTTCAGTTCGACAGTGATTTCTATACAGCTTTCCGTTACACATTGCCCATTAGTTTTAACATCATTGGTCAACGAGCGTGAATTGTAATTTTTCGCGAGTATTTGCCTTTGACTCGGGTAATTATTCAAATTTTTCCGCGGGAGTATACACTCAATACATGTTTCTTAACCGGGCTGCATTATATGCTAATGCCGCGTATGAAAAACGTGAATATTCAAACTACATGAGTTATGAGGTTCCTAAATACGTTTCATCTGCTTGGGAATCTGAAATCACTAATATTCATCTCGGATTCAAGTATTTTATTTTCTAAACGAATTTATTACCCGCCCCGTTACACCAATGGGGCGGGTTGTAAATCTTGGATTTCATTTATTTTTGGTCTTAAGCCTTGTTGCTTGATTCGGTAAAACATACTATTCTCATTTTTAATACCGAAAACCAATTGGAATTGGGAATGGGATTAAAAGTACTTATTTTGCAATTCTAATAATTAATTTTAGGGTGCTTATGAAAAAGTCATTTTTCCTTATTATTGTGTTTATTCTTCAACATTCGGTTCTGTTAAGCCAATGGTCACAACAAAATATTGGAACTACACAATTCCTCAGATGCGTTAATTTTGCTTCCCCTGCTACCGGTTGGATTACAGGAAACAGCGGGATAATTTTCAAGACTACTGATGGTGGAATTTCATGGTTTCAACAGAACTCCGGTCTTAGTAATGCAATGCCGCAGATATTTTCCTTAGATTCGCTTAATGCTTATGTTGCAGTGCATGGGGGAAAGATATTAAAAACTACCAACGGTGGAACAACATGGATTGCCAAAAATCCCGGAACTTCTGCAAATATTACATGTTTATATTTTTTTAATGAAAATCTTGGCTATGCGGCAGGATACAATGAGACGATATTAAAAACAACAGATGGAGGAAATTCGTGGATAAACTATTCAACAAGTGGTAGTAAAATTTATACATCCATGTATTTCATCGATCAAAATCACGGGGTAATTGCTGGTACAGATGGTAAAATGATAATTACTACTAACGGGGGTTTGACCTGGATTGATAAAAGTCCTGGAACAAATGACTGGTTTTTTGGTGTTGATTTCGTTTCAGGAACCACTGGGTTTGTTGTAGGAGGATTTACTGGTAGTGATCAAGCAATTTACAAAACGACCAATGGGGGAATAACATGGATTAGAAAAAACACTCCTTCAGATAAATTTTTAGTATCAGTATGTCATACCGATTCAATGACAATTTGGGGTTGTGGTTATCAGGGCGAGATAATGTATTCAACTGACTGTGGTGAAACATGGCAAAGTCAAAACAGCTATGTCAACGTGGAACTTGATTGGATTTCCATGCAACCAAATACTTCTGGATTTGCCGTCGGTGCTAATGGTACATTATTGCGGCATAGCTTTGTGCCGTTTTTAACTTTAAATGCACCGAATGGCGGTGAGAATTTGATGGCTGGTACCACTATAAATATATTATGGCACAGTTATGGTGAAACCGCCATTAAAATACAGTACACCACTAATGGTGGAACAAATTGGATTGATATTATAAGTTCAACTCCTGCCTCCTCCGGTTCGTATTCATGGATTGTCCCAAACACACCATCGGCACAATGTAAAATAAAAATAACTGGTATTACAAATCCAAATTTATCTTCCGTCAGTTCAACCTCTTTCACTATTTCAGCCCCTCCTCCAAATTCATGGTCTCAACAAAACTTAGGGAGCACCCAATTTTTACGCTGTGTTAATTTTGCTACTCCTCAAATTGGGTGGATTACCGGGAACAGTGGTATAATTTTCAAGACTATTGATGGTGGAATCTCATGGTTTCAACAAAACTCCGGTCTTAGTAATGCAATGCCGCAGATATTTTCCCTAGATTCTCTTAATGCTTATGTTGCCGTTCATGGAGGGAAAATTTTAAAAACTACCAACGGTGGAACGACATGGATTGCTAAAAATCCCGGCACTTCAGCTAATATTACCTGTTTATACTTTTTTAATGAAAATCTTGGCTATGCGGCAGGATACTATGAGACAATATTAAAAACAACTGATGGGGGAAATACTTGGGCGAATATGTCAACAGGTGGCAGTATAATTTATACATCCATGCATTTCACAGATCCAGATCATGGAGTAATTGCAGGTACTGAGGGTAGAATGATTGTAACCACCAATGGAGGAGTGACTTGGATCGATAAAAGCCCGGGAACGAATGACTGGTTCTTTGGAGTTGATTTCGTTTCCCGAACTACCGGATTCGTTGTCGGGGGATTTACAGGTTTTGATCAGGCCATATACAAAACAACTGATGGCGGTATAACTTGGATTCGAAAAAATACACCTTCGGATAAATTTTTAGTATC
>JACPGF010000101.1 GCA_016182615.1 Ignavibacteriales bacterium | reverse complement strand
GACCTAATATTCCACCGATTGTGCTACCAAATTGCCCCCAGATATTAGGATCAATTTTACCCAAATAAAGCTCAGAGGAGTTAAATAAAAAAACGGAAAAGACGAGTAGGAATATGAGAATTCCTATCGCACTTGACCAAATGGACAACTTCTCATATTTAATTTTAATCACAGAGACCTCGTTATTATTATGAATAATTTAACCATGTAATAGATCTACCTCATTTTGGCTATCAAAAGCACAAATAGTAAAATCATGCTAAAAAAGTAATATCAGTCTTATTGGCAATTGTTTTCCAATACTCATCTTCTATCTTAAGGTGATCTAATTCCTTGTAATCTTGAATATGTAAATCGCAGTAAATACATTGCAACTCTGTTAATATTGAATCTACTCCAACAATCTCATTCTCAACAATATATGGCTCTGACTCAAATCTAATTATTGCTTGATTCATACAGCATGGACATTGAAAATCTTCCGTGTAAGACGATGCCGTTAGAACACCTACAAATGAGTGCATTTTAGTATTTAATTTTCTGAGCAAATCAGCATCGTCTTTTTTCTTCTCCCATATTATTCTATGAGCCACAAAATTAGTTTCTATCTTATTTACTAACTCTTCCTGCTCAATAATTACCAAGCTCAGATTGTAAAGAGCATCGAATTTAACGGGATTATCAAATTCAACAAGAATTGGGAGAGACAATTCATCAGAGATTGATTTGATCGCATAAGCAAAGTCACGATTCAGAATGGCTTTAATATCTTCATAATTCAATTTTGATAATTCGCAATGCGCAATTAGATCTCTGAATTTTCCTATTCTATAAAACAATGCAGAATGAGTATTAATGAAATTCGAAAAATATCTGGAACGATTGAAGGATTCTCTGAAGCTAAGTAGGTCGCCTTTTGAATTTTGATCTATTTCGGTAAAATTTGGAGGATTATCAATAATTTTCTCTCTATATAGCAAATAAGCAGTTTTCTTAAAACTATCTTCAGTATATATATAGATTGGATTAATACTGTATAAAAGACCTTTGAAAAGTCTTTCTAAACCCAATGCAAAATTCATTATTGAATTTATGCAATCAGGATTGGACATATTAAGGTTTATTTTATCAATCGATAAGTTAAAAAAGATTTTTGCATCATTAATAAATTCATTCATAAATATCACCCATTTGTTAAAAATATATTATTGGTTGTACTAATTGCTCGGCCTGATTCTTAAAAGTATTTTGACATGTTTTTGATTTACCGATTGATTCGCTGTATATTTATTTTCGAACAGAGTTGGGCTTGGGATAAACAAATTTGGATCATAAATAAAAAACACCAAATTATCACAATCTGGATGATTAATATATGTTTGGATATCGTCGTTAATTTCAGCTGATATTTTTTTAGCGTGGGCTTTGTTTCTAATGAATTTGCACTCAAGTGCCGTTTTACCTTTTCCAGTTAGAAAATCAATCTTTAGGAAGCGTCTATCATCATTTCCTGGCACGACCTCTTCTGTCCTGATGGTTGGGATAAAAGGTTTTAATATTACGTGTAAAATATCTTGTACATCATATTCGTCTCGGATGCGTATTATTGGCTTACCTTTTCTTCGAGTACTTAAGGATTTTGATGCAGATGTGAATCGATCTATAACTGATAATATCATATCCAAATGATTTTTCGACATTTCACTCTCAGAAATAGAAGGCATAATTGAGGTTTTAACTAATTCCACAAGATTATCCAACGCGGTGTAAGATATCCTCTGTGAGTTGAATATATCACTTCCAGTTTTATCTTCCATATATGTGTACCATGCCATAAAATCGGAAATGACAGGACGAGAACTTAAATCCAGAGTCCCAACAATTTCACTAAAGGCACTTTTGAAATTGAAATCGTTTTTAAGCTCATTTATTAATTCTGGTATATGGTCTGCGTAAAAACTTGGAGGATCATATTCTGCGTCATCTTCCATTTGCCAATACTTGTTAAAATTATCCTCTAGGATAATATACTTCCACAGACAACGATAAAGGTGTGCCAAAAAATCCTTTGATGTCATAAATTCTACTCCATTGTTTGAAACCAAATCCCTTTTCACCAATGTCATTTAGAGATGAGAAAATGCTTTCCAAAAGGGTTGCAAAAATGCGTAGCAAAAATTACTAAAATAAAAGGACTTAGCAATCCGAAATCCCTTTCCTTTTAACTAAACTTAAATAAAATGCCCCAGTAATCGGTAAAAGAATCATGGTATCACAAACAAAGGAAAATACTATGAAACGAGTTACTATTTACGCCCGTGTGTCAACAAAGGAACAAAACGTTGATATGCAGATTATTGATCTAAGGGCATATGCAAATGTTCGTGGGCTTGAAATCGTTCACGAATACATCGACTACTCTAGTGGCAGTAAGAACGATGAGAGAATTATATGAGACTTTTTGATGATGTTCGGAAGAGAAAGACTGACTGTGTTTTGGTTTGGCGTTTTGATAGATTCGCTCGTAGCACAAAAGAGCTAATAAACGCTCTGGAAGAGTTCAACAGCCTGGGAGTCGATTTTATTTCATTCAAGGAAAATATAGATACGAGCGCACCTGCGGGGAAAGTTTTGTTTACAATGATTTCCGCGTTCTCTGAGTTCGAGAGATCTGTTTTGCGTTACGCGTTATTGCGGGCATGGAAAAAGCGAAATTGAATGGGGTAAAACTGGGCCGACCAAAATACCCCCTTTTACAATTAGTGCAGTACTAGAACTTAAAGACAAAGGAATGAGCTATAAGGCTATTTGTAAGAAACTGAGTATCTCCAAATCGGCTTACAATCAGATAATTGCGACCAAAAAGAATTAATTCGCCTCTGGACTTGACTAATCAGGTCCAGGCGGCTATCTTATATGTAAGAAAGATAATTGACAACTTGCTGAAAATATTTATTGGTCTGCCCTTGATTTATAGACTTTTTAATCGAATATTATACTATTGGAAACATGAACACACTGGCAGTTGAAAATAATTAATATATTTATTTACTCGGTCTTGACATGATCAAAATAATTGCGAATATTAAGTTATAGGAAACAAAAAAACAAACCTCACCGAAACTTACAACTCGACAACTGACAACTCTTTAACCGAAAACCAAGCCAAATAGGCTTTATCAACGATAATTCGGTACAACACCATGAAAATACACGAAATCAAGGATTTTTACCTCACTGGAGTCCTTTTACTTAAAGGATTCCGTTTAGTAGATCACAATAGAGAAAACGGCTATACAGTCTTCTCCTTTCAGGATACTCCTGAATTGCAAAAGACAATCAGCCGCTACTATCTAAGCCAAATACTAGTTGATCCGTCAGTTTACGGACTCACACTAAGACAATTGAAGGGTTTAATGCATAACAACTCTTCAGTATCAATACAAAATCACGAGAATAATAACAATGAAAGGACTGAACAATAATGATAAATTAGGCTTTAACGCCGTATACAATGAAAAGGTTTTCAAATCTGAGAACCTGAAGACTACCACTATTGGGGAAATATTTAATGAGATTAAAACCTCAGAATCACTAAAAAAACACACCAACATACTTCGTGCTATCGAGGACGATGAGGAGCAGAAAAAATACAAAGTACAGAATCTGCCTTTTTTTAACCTAGGGACCTTCAATAATGGCCATAGAAAGAATGTGAATCTTTTGGGTTCATCTTTCCTTCTCTTCGATTACGATCACCTTGATGAAGAACTCAATGAATTAAAAGCACGTCTTCAAAATGACGAGTATGTATTTGCATACTTTGTCTCACCCAGGGGTAACGGGCTAAAAGTAATTTACAAATTAGACAAAGAAATTACCGACTATAATTTCTTTTCGCAGTTGTACAAATTCTATGCGGCGCAATTTAAGATTGACTTAGGAGCAGAACCAGATACAACATCAGACGCTTCAAGACCTTGCTTTTTTAGCTATGATCCTGAACTCTATTTTAATGCCGAATCGAAAACTTTGAGTACCGATATCATCTGCCCAGTTACAACGAATACAAAAATAGGAGGCCGCATTGATTTCACTTATTCTCCCGTGGATAGTGTGATGCTTCGTGGTGCAGTAGACTGTTTACGGAAGCAGAAGCTTACATACAATGAATGGCTTGCCTGTGGTTTCGCACTTGCACCTTTGGGAGAGTACGGAAGACAGTATTTTCATTTGATGTCGGATGATAATCCTAACTTCAAAGACACTTATGCTGATGTAGAAAGTAAATTCAATAACTTACTGGCCGATACAGATAAGTATAATGATATCGACACGCTTTACTTAATTGCGGCTAATTACGGCTATGAGCCTTTTGCTTTTGCCAAAACAGAAGTGCCTGCTAAGGTAGGGGCTGTTCCATTTGATAAAGAGCTTGAAGAACAGTTCTTATTGGACGATACCAGAGACCCAAATAAACTTCTTGGATTTCCGTTGACAAAGTTTAAGGAGCTTGCGGGACACGTAGACGGCTTGCAGCCTGGCTTTTATTTATTAGGCGCAGAGTCCAATGTAGGCAAAACAGCGGTGCTGACAAATATGACTTTGGACATTCTTGAAACCAACCCTGATGCTACGGTCATGTATTTTTCTCTGGATGATTCCAGAATATATACAGCTAAAAGATTCTTAGGGATTATGACAGGTTTAGGATTAAATGATACCAGTAAACAACAAACCGACCCTGCAAAGGCGAAACTTCTTCAGAGCAGCCGAACTAAGCTGCTCAATTTGATTCGTTCGGGTCGATTAATTGTTCATGACACGGCAGATGTAAACTCAATTGAACACCTGAGGACAGTAATCGAAAGTATTGCCGATAAGAGCAAATTAGTAGTATTCATTGACGGGCTATACAACCTGGAAGTGGTAGACAAATTTAGGGGTGGCATTAGAGAGGAAAACATTGAGCGAGCACGTCAGGTGAAGTTACTCGTGGATATGTATAGGTTACCAATCCTCACAACTGGGGAACTTCGTAAAAAAACGAAAGAAGAAGGAAAAGACAAAGCTCCTACCATGCACGACCTTATGGAAACTGGGAAGTTTGCCTATAATGCAAATGTTGTATGGATGCTTTATGGAAAGACAGAAGACCTGAGAAGCGATGAACCAACTTTAACGCTGGAATATGTTAAAAACAAACTGTCTGATTACAAAGGTATCCAGTACTTAACATTCAAACGGGCTACAGGTACAATGACCGAAGTTCCGATAATTCAGCTCGCACAGCCTCCAGCAGGGCCATTATTTAGCGATGGAGGTGGACATGCATGAGTTCACAACAATTCCCAGTAGTCAAGATAGATAGAACAACGGGGCAGGAAATGCTGCCCCTATTAATGCAGAAGGGTATATTCTCTGATTTTCAAAATCTACCATTCCGCGATGACATACTTAAGGCCGAGTGTGAAAAATTAGGTGTAGAGGCACTCTCAGACGAACAGAAGCGCCAAGCATTAGCTGCGGTTGGCAAATACCGTTCACAGAAATTTATTGTAAGGCACTACGGAAATTATCAGGTTGGTTTTGGTATAGCCGACTTTGCCGATGAAAATATCGCTGGTGCTCTGGAGCGCGTGTCGCTCCACAGACTTGGGTTAAGAATCGCGCAGATTATTTTATCTGAAGTTTATGAACAACGTAAAACTGTTGAAGTTGTAATTTCTAAAGAGCGAATTCTTGAATACCTAGGGTACAGCTCATACGAGAAACAGATTTATAAACAGATTGATGACGTAATTTTTTCACTTACACATCTTAACTATTACATCCATGAGTACAGAACAAATACTTCTGGAAGAGTAAAAAGTAAGGAGTGGGGTTGGTTTGTTTACGCTGTTAAAGCTGATTCTAAAAACTACACCCTGAGCGTGAATCATAATTTTGTAGGATGCATTACAGCCGTTATGAACAACGAAAAAGGATTAGAGCGTAATCTGAGTCGAGGATATTACAGTTTCCCTACAGCCTTGCTTCCTGCATCAAAAAACTACTCTGCTCCAGCTCTGCTGCTTGCTAATTTTTTGCTTCTAGACTCTGGCAACTCGAAACTTAATACAGGAAAGAACAAGATCGTAGCTTATAGCGTGCAACGGCTTATGGAAACCATGAAAATTGAAAACAAGCGGAAGAACGAGGCAAAAGCTGCGTTTATCGATGCACTGGAGGAAGTGACAATAATCAACAAAACACAACCCCCAATAAGCGAACTCCGCAAGATGAAGTCGGCTAAATTCTTTGAACAGGTTGTGCGGATATACCTGCCATCCGACATAGAGCGGCTTAATGAGGATCTGAAAAGTAATACTTTAGCCGTAAAATAGGGGGCAAAAGTAATACTTTGCCCGTAAAAAGTAATACTTTAGCCGTAAAACGTGGTTATAAGTCCTTATAACACAAGGACTTAATTTCACTCATATATACTCATATATATTCATATACAAATACCGCCCTATGCTTCGCGGCGGGCGGTTAACATGCGGGACATTGAACTTTCCGAAAAGTTCGGATAGTTGGAAATATAAATAAACAAATTGGAGGAATTAAAATGATTAAAATCAGTAACACAGATGGCAAAACAAAAGATACAGCAATCGTAATAACGGATGCAGACAATCATATAGAAGCGAGAATGTTCTACATCAAGTTTCTGGAATATTATCAAGAGTATAACGATTATGATGGTTACAAAGCTGAAGAGATTGGAGATACGCTGGATCAGTTAATAGCCGTTCATCGTTTCTATAAAAACGATGAAATAGTTGACGAATTATGGATTGATTACACGATCTTTTTCCATAAGTGTGATAAATAATCTGGTCACGAGCGTTTATGGCTTCCATGGAAAGTAAGATATCCATGGGAGTCAATTAATATTAATAATTGGCGTGCGGAGCAATAACGACGTACGCCACATTTTGGAGGTAAAAATGTATGAACAACAAAAGGACACATCAATATCCCAAGACCCGCAAGCCTCGGGACATATCCTACAGCAAGAGCTATAAAATATTGCAGCTTGTTGGAGAAGAAGAATTGAAACTTCTATTTAGCAGGTTTGGGATGTACACTTCGGCTAAAATTCTGTCGCATAATCTTGGAGAGATAATTTCACCATATGTTGTCAGGCACTTGCGTAAAAGATATGAGCTTGGAGGACAGAATGAATAAATTACTATTTAACCCGAAACCACTTTGCAAAGCACAGGAGGCAAACTCATCATGGAGGTAAAATCACAACCCACCCCCTGGCATAAGGAGGCTCCAGGTTGAGAAACCTCGAATGATCTGGTTGTTACGGGTTATGTTTTGTTGGTTATTGTTTTTCCAAAACAAGGGGCACCCCTATATTTAGGCACCCCAGGCATGTCGGTTTGAAATTTTATTTTTTGGGAAAAATATTTAGGGCTATTTCGCCAAAATTGAACTACTCGAAATTTTCGAATAGTTGGAAATGGGGATACTCTTGCGAGCATCCCTATCCAATTCTCTTTTTTGTTTCAAGCTCCAGCTGCGCATTATACACTTCCACTTGCCTGTAACAGATAAACGAAGCATATATAAACAAGAGAAGTGACGGAACAGCAGCCGTGAACCAGGATAGAATAAACGCTATTATATTCACGAAAACGATCCAGCGGCCATTTTCCGCTTTGCAATAATACACACCCCAACCCGCCCAAAGAAAATTCAGGAATAGTGAAACGCCAAAAGATTTTTTGTTTTTCATTATTAGAATTTCAGCTTCCTCGCGTTGAATAGCATCTGGGATTTTGTTTTGTTTCGTACTCTGAACATCTACCTCCAAAGGAGAATCACAGACCAGGCATTTTTCCTTGTGACCGTCCGTATATTCTAGACAATTGGGGCACTTAATTATCTTAGCTTTACAATGCTTGCAAACCTTCGCACCTTCAGCTATTTCACCTTTACAAAGTGGGCATTCCATTGAACTCTCTATTAAAATTTATAAGTGAATAATAAATATCTCTGATTAAAAAGACGGCTATTTCTTCTGTTTGTCCATCATAACAACATATGTTAAAACGCCACTATGTTCCCCAAATACAATTTCGGCTTTCCAGTCACCAAATTTTTTTGAGAATGTCATGGGTTCACGTTTTATAATTGCATATCCATGTTCTTCAAAATACTTAGCAGTATTTTCAATGAGTTTTTTTATAGAATCACCATCTTTATCAATTTCAAAATGAAACATCCTAAAATTATCTAGTTTTTCCACCGAGTTAAAATTTACAAGTGCTTGCATATTGAACCCATTTTCCCACCATGGGCCTAATAAGACTAATTCATACAGCTCACTTCCTGGCAATTTTTCCAGTGTTACTGGTTTCCCTAAAATATTTCTTCTTTCTTCAGCAGACTTTGTACTTGCTTGGATAAAATCATCAAATGGAATAGTATGCTTATTAAGATAGTACGCATCTTCATTCGATGATTTCCAGAAGAATCGATTATATAATCTATTGTTGTCAATCGTCACATCATAATTTACATCGCCATTTTCGCCATAGTATTTAACATTGCCAGCTAATTCTTCTCCACCGAAAAATTTACCCTCAAACATTTTTTGACCATTCTTATAATACCTTGTCTGCGAAACACATTGTCCATTTTTGTAATTACTTACTATTTGGGTCTCTCCACCCTCAAAGTAATCAACTCTTTCACCTTCAGCTTTCCCGTTAACATAATTGATAACCCATTTCTTTTTGCCATTATCATGATACCATATAGTTTCCCCCTCAAGTTTCCCATTGACGTAGTTTTCTTCGCGCTCTTTAACACCGCTTGATGATTTTTTTACAACTTCACCGCTATAAGGTTTATCCTGATTTACTTCGTATGCGACATCGTTACGTACTTGGATTTTTTCATGTGGGACTGAGTTTTTGCAGGAGCTGAATAGCAAGGAAATAAATAACAATAGGCTAATTGAAAATAAACGCTTCATATCGAGTTCCTAAGTTTTGTGATTAAATGTTTTATGTCTATTTGTTTATTCAAATGAAATATGATAGAGATAGCACCCATAATTTTTTTGAAACAAATAAAAAAGGGTGCGAGCCCACAATATATTCCGCTTAGAGGCACTGGCATGCCATCGACAGAAATATAAAGCAGACTGCACCCAATGAGGATGCAGTCATACCCGCTAGTTCTTGTCGATTGAAAAGTGCCAGTTTTCTAAGCCGAACTAAGCGTAATGACTACGCAAATATGTATTTCAAAACTTTAGAGAAAGTTAATTCTCATATCAAAAATAGGAATGTTCTTGAAATATTCATCACGTAGCCCATAATAAATTGTTAATAAAATGGCTTTAAAGCCCAAATAGCTTACTCACTTTCATTTGGTAAGCGGCTCTCATGTGTAGATCGACAACATGGCTGATATACCATGTTAAGTAATTGTACAACACCCATTGGTTTATTGGTGCTGGCTGCTCCTGCACATACCTTGCCACTGTTTTACCCAGTTGCTTTTCAACGGACTCGGAAAGTCCTTTTGGTACACCGATGTTTTGGATGATGTCGATTCTCTCTTTGATAACGGGAATCTTCTCATAGGTCTGTTCAACCTGCTCGGCAAGATTATCCAGTTGTATTCCGCTTGTATGTTTGGCGTAGTACTTACTTAAGACTTTGCCAAAAACCATTCCGTTTGAACATATCCCGCGAATCGCGCCCCAAAACATTCTTACACCTTCACTTCCATCATAACTGTTATGTAGGAACAGCGACAAGGCTATATCAGACCTACCATCGTTAAAGCTTAGGTCTGGAAACGTCACCTGCAAGCGCATACGGTTATCACCGACGTAGCTGTGGCTTGGATCAATTATCCACTTTGAATCCAGATTGTGCAATTGTTCCATGAGTGGTACAATAATCTCACGGTTCGGGATTAATTTGTAACTGTCATTCATTACCGATATGAGCGTGTCATTATCCTCACGGGTAATCGCCTTATATGCTTCTGCAAAAGATATTCTGCCGCGGGCATCTTCAAAATAAACCTTACGCTCAGTAACAGGGAACATAAAGTCCTTTAGTTTACCTTCAATTGTTTCAGTCATGGTGTGCCTCCATTAAATCCCGTTCCTCGGCTCCTTGCAATAAATAATGTTACTGCCAAGCTTTTTCCGTCGATCATGCCGCCTAGTTCATTTTGTATGCGAATAGCATCTTTACATGAACCAAGCATAATCTCATAGAAGTTATCCTGCGTGCTGCTGCCATTTACAACAGTCGGGGGTTTTGTTTGTTGTGCCTGCCTTTCAGGTGTCACTTCAAAACGTGTTATGATCTTCGAACCTTTCTGCTCTGCAAGTTTCGTAATAATAGCACGGTCACCTTTCTTAAGTCCCTTCAGATGCTCATGGACCTCCGTGGGAGCGAAGAACGAATATTCCGTCTGTCCATCGCCATTCCTGACAGCATAGAGATAATACTCACCATACTGCGACTGCCCAATTGTTGGCTGGTCAAACAGCAACTCTACTGAGCATGGTTGGTTGAGATTCAATTCCAATTTCTTGCGGTCCGCCATCTTCATCATCCTTTCTTTGATTATTCAGTTTATAAGAAAACTCCTCCTTGCCAGGTATTATGGCAACGCCAGGCATGGGTTTGTAGTGTGTTTTGAGATAGTTTTTGATCTTAGCAAGATCAGGCTTAACTTCTTCTGGTTTAACGGTTAGTAACTCTGGAGTTGCATGTTTTAAGAATAGGTTTACATCCTGCAATTCCACCTTATCAGGCTTCTTGTGCATCTTTAACGTTCCATGTGCTAACTCAAGTGTCTTTACGCCTTTCTCACGTATGAATGCCTCCAGCTTTTTCTCAAGGAAGTCAATCTTAACCTGTAAACCATGATTCTTCCTGAGCGCCCAGTCTTTGATAATTGCGACTTCCTTATCGGCCTCTCCAAAGTTAAAAGCAATCTGTTCCTGCATTTGTTGGATTTGCAGGAGAACTAAATCAAAGTAGGCCTCAGTCCGCTGCTCATCCTGTTGCTCAGCTTCTGCAAGCAGGTCTTCCATGAATCTTTCGGATTCAGTCATGGCGACTCCTTTTTATCAGCCTTGCCGTTGATGCCGTTCAAAATAGCAAGAATGGCTGCTGCGATTACTGCGAGTACTTCACGTATCGATTTCCAATTCATTTGTTTTTTCTCCATTTTTAATTTCGTTTCTGCCGCTCATAATGGGCGTTTGTTTTTGTTTGTTAATATAATCGGTGACGGCTTCGTTAACCATGAAAGTCATTGGCTTCCCAGTTTTGTTATGCTTGAGGTGATAGAGATTGGTAACAAGCTCTGGTTTAATCTTTGGGCTATACATACAAATCTTCCTCATTTAAGGGGGATCCGCAGTTTTCACAGCGATTGAAAATTTTGCCTTCATGATATATAGTAGCCCCAAGACAATGCGGGCATTCGATTATCAGCTCGTCGCCCTTGTAATAATCTCTATAGCCCCAATGCTCACGTCGGGGCGAATATCGCTTGTACGATTCAACTCCGTCTTTGTTGATAATGAGGCAAAAATTGTTTTCCATGGTGTAGTGATTATATGCTCCCTCCCCGATGTTAAACCCCCGCTTCGTGTTCTTCTGAATGCCTAGTGCTTCTCTCATGATGTCTGTCTCACTGCAGAAATAGAGAATGTCATCATGTGAGTCATAATAAAGCTCGACAGGATTATCCTTCTTCACCAGAATGAGTGTATCAGGGTTGTTTTTGTCTATACAGGCAAAAGCAAAGCAGCCTTCGAGTTTATCAAACACACGCTTGATTTTATCCCCTTTATTTTTGGTGGACAGTACTGCAAGTATAGCCTCTGAATCTACCTCGCCGTCACGCTTGGACTTCCCAAAGATTTCCTTGTCGTTGTGGATCATTCCATTGTGTACAATACACAGTCCTTCTTTGTTATACAGCGGGTGGTTGTTTTTATTATTTTGCTCGGAGCCCTGAGTCTTCATTCGTGTATGAGCAATGAAAACTGATGGCAACTCCAACTCTTTCCATTCTTTCGAATGCGTCATAATAGATGAACGGATAGGAGCCTTATGAACTATCAGATTATCATCCCTTAAAAAGGCAAATCCCGAAGCATCTCTACCTCGGGACTCCAAGAGTTCAAACATCATTGTTGTTTTTTGTTTATCGGGTTTCTTGTCTCCGAAGCAATAGAATCCCATAATACCGCACATTGGGTATTCTCCTTTCGTTAGTTGGAATTTGTTGGTGTTTTAGGCGGGCTGTAGTGTGTGTGATTTAGTTACGCTTTTGATAAGCTGTATCGCTTCTTTGAAGTTGTTCTCACGGATGGATAAGGAAATACCGAGGCGGTTACTGCCAATCCCTTCTACAACCTTCCAGTCAAGACCGTTAAGCATGAGGAACTCACGGACATTATCCATGAGATTACTGCTTACCGATAACTGATACTCCTCACGGTCCTTCAATCCAAACAGATATATTGGATGATCTACCAAACCGACTTTCTCTTTTATACGGGTAAGCACAACATCGTTAGCATTAATCTTCAGAGTTCCCTTGTTCGTAGACTTTCCGAATAGCCAGTTACGTGATAACTCGATTATCAGCTTCCTATCAGATTCATCTACATCAGGGTTGTTTGGTGAATCATCGTCGAATTCGTTCTCATAACACTCGTCACAGTAAGGATAGCCGCCATTTGAGTAATTAGCCTCACTCTGTATCAACACGCAGTCACATTCCTCGCAATAAGTAAATGCATTATCAAAGCAGTGAGAACAGTATGGGCTATCGAAAGCCCAGCGGACATTATCTTCTGCCACAGCATCGCCGCAGCTAGTACAATAGGTTTTACACATTTCATCCTCCTTCTAGTTAATGCCCCAGTTGGGCAGAATGTTTGTGTTCCAGTTGAGCCGCTTGCCTAAGAGCATATCAAGTTCCTTTAACCCTTCATGACAATCAACGGGTATCGTTTTTAGGTCGTTTTTTAGATTACGCAGGAAAGTCTGCGAATGTTGATTACCCCGCAGTTCACGGAATGAAAGATTATCTTCCATAGCCCCAATAACAGAGAGTTTAGCGAGAGTAAACGTAACAAGGGTTGTAGAGCTGCTCAACAAAAACGAGCCTGGCGTACGATACTCAAACCCGTAGCTTTTCTTACGTGTTGCCTTACGGCGGCCATAGCCAGTGCGCTCTCGTTTCTGACGCTGCTCCTTATCGTCAATGCAGTTTGATAATGCATATAACACAGTATCAAGAGCATCAACGATTTCAGGTTCAGGCTGCACAGAGAAATGTATATGCCCACCGAGGGCAAAATCATCCTGAAAGTGCCCAGCATAAAACTCCAGATCGGGCGCTTTATCATGACCATATTCAAGTACTGTTCTAATCTTTGCGGTTAAGTCTATTGGCGACTCGGAATAACCTGGTCTTACCTCTGCGATGGATTCACAGCCATCCAGACCGAACGCAGAACTTGATTTGAAATAATTGTGGGCAGGTACGTAACGGCCGTCTCTACGGCATAGTAATTCAGGGTCACACCCCAGCGTGAATGACATAAGAACTCCATAATTAGTTAGTTAATTACTGTTCTTATACCAAGATATTGGCTAGTATGATGAGGCAGTTTTGGGATGCAAATAAATGGTTGCGGAATAGGATGACTGATTTCGCTTTGCTACAATATGTGTAAAAACGCCAATGATTTACACATATGCAAAGAAACATGGGTAATGATTACCCATATTATTTTAATAGTTTAACCAGCTTTTTGTTGAAGTAAATTATATCTCGACCGACCTTTGTGGTGTTGACAAAACCATTAGTCTCTAAAAGTGAAAAATAATTTGAAGCGGTTTTGCGCGTTACTTCTAATTCATCAACCATATTCTTTTGATTGTAGAATGAATGACTAAATAAAAACTCAATCAGGTCAGCGGAATATATTTTAGGCAACTTCTTCTTTATTTCATCTCTATATTTTAGCATAAGGCTTTTAATTTCGAGTACAGTTTCCGTAGTATCTTTGGATTGTTCTTCAATTGCGGTCAAAATATAAAGGATCCATTCCTTCCAATTGTTTTTCGTGTTAACTTCCCTTAGGAGGCGATAATACTCATCTCTATTATTGTTTATATATCCGCTGAGGAAAATAATAGGCATCTGTAGCCTTTGTGCAAGTATCAATTGTAGTACCATTAGAATTCGCCCCACCCTGCCATTACCGTCCAGAAACGGGTGAATGGATTCAAATTGATAATGACACACCGCTGTTTTTATCAAAACATCAACCTGGCTGTCTTCAAAATCATTAAAATAATCTTCAAGGTTTTTTAATAAATCCCGTATTAGTGATTCGCCCTCGGGAGGAGTGTAGATAGCTTCACCTGTAAGGGAGTTCGCAATTTTTACACCTGGCACGTTCCTAATGCCTTTTTTATCAGGCTCAAGAATCGACTGAATTTTAACAAAGCCATTCGTGTTTAAGAAGCCCCGTTTTTCAAGCAACTCAAAGCCAGCCATTAATGCGTCTTTATAGTGAAGGACCTCTTTCTGTGCTTTAGTAATTCGGTCTTCGTCAAATAATGAGGCCTGGAGAACCTCTTCGACTGTTGTATTAATATTCTCAATGCCTGAACTTGCAACAGCCTCTCTTACCGTTAGTGGGACAACAAGAAGGTTTCGGTTTGGAATTGACTGCGCTATACCGCTCAGTTTGGATAGAGCGATATTGGCTTTATTAACCTTCTTAAGAATTTCAATGTCATCAAAATTGAAATCTGGCGGAAGTTTCGGCAATTCATTAAACGGCTTTTTAGGATCAAATGTTTTCATAATTACAAATCAAAATAAACTATCCCAAGGTGAATGATTTCGCTCATGGTCAAATATAAGTTAAATAGATTTCATTTAATTAGTGGCAAAATATACACTTTTGGCTAAACAATAGAAAGAAGGTGCAAATCTGATATTCCCGATGAATTATCTTCGACTAAACAAATAGTAAATCCGAACGCATGCTTTAGTATAAAAAATTGTGTACAGATTCATATTGACCATCCTTGTGGCAAACCCGTTCGGGATCACACCCAAGAGTGAAATGCAGAAGAGCTCCTTAGTTACTTAATATTCATATGCTAAACCATAAATCCAACAAAATAGCGGGATTAATCATTTAGTATTTACATGGGGGGGGGTAGGTGCCTGTGTGTGTGGACTTTTACTCTGCCCACTAGTTTTGGCAAAATTTACTTCTGGGACATCACACAAAAATTTTGGAGTTAAACAAACGGGGTTTATAGCATGTTAAATCTTGAAACGTATTTAATTAGGGTTAGATGATCTTGATTACTTAATATCATTATGATTCCACACTTGGATACAATCTAACGCTTTTCATCCACTTAAGAGTAGTAAGTAATTTCTTTTTTTCAAACCGTTTTTTTGATTCAGACCATTTATAAAATATTTCTATAATGTAATTCTCATCTAGGGGTTCATCCCTAGAAACAATTTCAAGCGAGCATGCATATAAGGTTGCAACTATTTCAACGATATCTGTTTTCTGACTTCGAAATGTTGAAATTAGCCACTGAATTCGCTCATTAAAAGTAGAAAAGTATTTTTCATAATAAACTTTATATTTGTCCAGATTTTCCAAAGGTTTATATGTATACTTGTACCCATCTTTTTCCTTTTTGACGTCAAACCACCTCTGTTTACGAAATTCATAATCAATCGTATGCATAAACTTCCTATCATATGGTCCAGCGGCTTCTTTAACATATTTGTGACTAAGATCATAATTTGCAGCATGTTCGCAAAGATAAATTAATTTTTGAAGCTTAACATGACCAAATGTTGGCTCGTCATATAATTGGGCAGTAATTTCGGCTGCAAGAACAGCACGCTTAAAGTATAAATTACGAATAGGTTTAGTTTGGGTGATGTTAATCTTACTTTCTAAATCCTTTTCCTCATTCTCAACTTCATCAAATAGCTTGCTGGAGTTTGTTATATACTCATTCAGTGTATAAGAATACTCGGAGTGAATTGCATCAAACTCTGACAGTTCTTCACTATTGGTCGGGAATAGAACCCCGATGGATCGTAGCTTGATGTATAAGTTATCAGATTTTGGATCAGTATTATTTTTCTTTGAGTCCATAAATTTCCAAGTATTCATTTACTTTCTTGATTGCTTCAAAATGATAAGATCGAATTGTCGTTTGAGAAATATTCAATTCACTTCTCAATTCCTGCAAAAGTTTTCTTGGGAGTTTGAATCCATCACATTCATAAGATGAATATGTAAGAAAAACTATTCTGTGTTTCTCTGTCAGAGTTGAAAGTGCTTTCATTACCACTGAAGAATGCGAGTTAGTGTCAGATTGATCACTTCCCTTAAGTTGTTGAGGAAAATCTCGAATTACTCTTTCTTTTCCTGTATAAGGGTTATGCTTATTGCTATGATTGTTTCGCCAAATATCCGCGAAAATTCGTTGTGCAATGCCAAATAGATACAATAGAACTGCTTTGTCAATGTCAAGCTCTTTTGATTTAGAAAGATCAAACTTGCCATACTTCACAAAACGCTTAAAAGTTGAATCGACAACTTGAATTGCAATGGTTGAGTCAAGGTTCCACTTTTTACATATAATCTCAGATTTTTTTATTAATTCGCTACCAAAACGCAAACAAAAGAGTCGGAACGCAGCTTTCGCCTTATCCCTACCTCCAGATTCTTTTCTTTTATTTATCAACCCTATAATTTCTAATGTTGATAGAGTTTCCAGGTCCCGCCATTCAACCATGCTCTTCTCTTATTATACCGAAAACCGTTGGTAACGATTTTAGTAGACTTTGTGAAATACCCCAGGTAGGGGTAAAAAAATGTTTAATTAATTACAAATTTAGGAAAAAAGCATGAATTACAAGTTTATTTTGAATGGAAAAGAGTATTCTCATGATACTGCGAAGATTTCAGGTAAAGAAATATTAAATCTGGGAGAAGTATCCCCCGCTGATGAATATGACCTACTGAAAAAAATCCAAGGGAAAGAATATGAACCAATATTACTGGACGAAATCGTTGACTTGAGTGATCCAGGTATTGAACATTTCGTGGCCGAGAAAAGGAAAGAATTAATGTATTCCTTTGACGACGAAAAATACTATACAATGAATACGGTTCTCACCCCAGTACAAATCTTACAAATACATGGGTTAAATCCTGAGCATTATTATTTGAAGCAATTGATGAAGCATAGAGAAATCACTTACAAAAATGATCTGGAAAAACAAATTGACATGATAGGAGAGCCTGAATTCATCTCGTGCAAGAACGAACCCACAACTGTATCTGGGAGGTAATGATGAATATTGGTTTAACTGAATTGCAGCGGCAATTAGAGGAACTCGGTTATAAATCGTATCAATTAAAAGGGTTTGTTTGTTTTAATTATATAATTCCTCACGGGCGATTTCGGAATCAAGAGGTGGAAATAGCACTCGAAGCGCCTCAATTTCCATTAATTCCACCATCTGGACCAACATTTAAGCCCCATTTATTACCAATCACAAATGGCGGAGGAGTTCATCCGTTTGGAGGTATCCATCAACGAAATCTGCCTACATCAGATTGGCAATATTGGAGTCGACCTTTTACGAATTGGAACAATACCGAAAAAAACGCGAAAACTTATTTAGCATTTTTAAGAACATTGTTGGATTTCGAATGAACCATAGCATTGTAATACCCGAGAACCTTAACAATCAGTTGAAAAAACAATTAATTCGGAAGGATGGTCAAGAAGACTTGTGCTTCGCACTTTATAAAACTGGAACAGGGAAAGAAAGAATTTCAGCTATTATAAATGAGATAATTCTTCCGACTGAGAATGATCGAAACCTACATGGAAATGTCAGTTTTAATCCTGAGTTTCTGGATCGAGTTATTTCGAGTTGTAGATCAAAGCAGATGGGAATTATCTTCATTCATAGTCATCCTGGCTCTGGCTGGCAGAACATGAGTATGGATGATATTAATGCAGAAAAGGAACTCGCTCCCCGAATCAAGGCCGCGACGGGATATCCTCTGGTTGGAATGACCGTAGGCAATGACGGATCATGGAGCGGTAGGTTCTGGAACAAAACTGCACCCAAATTCTATACCCGAGTCTGGTGTGAATCAGTTAGAGTTGTTGGGGACAGATTTAATATCACATTCGATGATAATCAGTTCCCTAAATTTGGTTTAATCGAGGAACTGACACGTACAATATCGGCATGGGGTCAAAACAAACAAGCTGTTTTTTCAAAACTAAAGGTTGGAATTGTTGGTCTTGGCAGTGTTGGCTCTCAGATTGCTGAAGCATTATTGAGAACGGGCGTGGCAGAACTCAAATTAATAGATTTTGACATCATTGAAAAAAAGAACTTAGACAGGTTGCACGGCGCCAATTCATCTCATATTGGTCTTCTGAAAAGTAATGTATTTTGCGAAATACTTAATAAAAATAGACTCTTCCCAGGGCAAAGAGTAACATCGGTGCCATACAGCATTGTAGAGAAGGAGGGTTTTGAAAGTGCAATTGATTGTGATATCGTATTTTCATGTGTTGACAGACCTTGGCCTCGCTTCATCTTAAACATGATAGCCTATGCCTATCTTATCCCAGTAATTGATGGTGGTATCTCGGCAAGCATTAATTCTAAAGGAACCAATCTATATGATGCACGAAGTCGCACATTCACTGTGACTCCCACAAAGCGTTGCATGAAATGTATGGGGCAATATAGACCAGAAGATGTTTCACTTGAACAAACAGGAATGCTGGAGGATCCAAAGTATATTTCTGGGCTTGCAGAAGATCATTTTGCATTGAAAGGTGAAAATGTCTATGCGTTCAGTTTAGGATTAGCAAGCATTCAAGTTCAGCAATTCCTAGGAATAGTACTTGCACCAAAGGGTCGTCTTCTCGGACCAAAAGAAATGGATTTTATCAGCGGGACGATCGATTCTGACTTCCCATATGAATGTGAAAACACCTGCGAGATGCCAGAGATAGTGGGAATTGCAGATGATATAAAAAACATTTTGATTACAGAGCATAAGATTGCAAAGCAGCGCCGTGAGAATGCGAATGAACTAACTGCTAAGAATGGTTATAATCACACATCTAAAGGTGTTATAAGTTTTATTAAAGCAGTTTTGACTAAAATTTTATACTATTTTAACAAACAAGGAAATAATTAATGGCAACAAATCCCCCAAAAGGTGACAATCATCGCAATGGTGCAGTCAAACAGCGTTCGCAAGTATACAATCCACAAAATGACCGATGGACAAAACGAGATGTGAATAGTGGCAGGTTCATAGACCAAAAAGCGGATCCCAAACCATTTAAGGGAATCAGAAAGGAAAAATAAAGGAGAAGCGACAAGAGCTCTCAAAGCAAATGAGAGATATAAAACTCTAAGAATACCTACTGAAGCATAAGTTTATGATACTCCAGTTCATCTAGAATTATGGAAGTATTACTTAATTATGTTTTATAGGACCAATTGTATGTGAGTATTTTTTTGGTTAATGCAATCTCTAAATGCCAGGCAGCTGACAAAAAGACATTGCTTGATTGCACTAGACTTGATTATAATAAATATAACATCAAATGTTAATCAGGACTCAAAATTATATCCGAATGAAGTGGGAACAGTTCTCTGTTTATACTCCTTTATTATAAAATCATCTGTCATGCCTGCCATGTAGTCGATGACAATTTTTTCCCTCGGCGTATTATTGAAATAGTCTGTCGAGACTTTATTTTTCGCCCAATTCACGATGTAGGATTTATTATTTGCGTTATCGAGTTCAATACAATATTTCTCGAATAAATAGTTAAACATATTTTTGATTCGCTCATCTTGGGCTGCTTTCTTTGGGTTCCCGTACACAAATTTGTAATTAAAGCTCTTCAATTCTTCCAAAGCTCCAAATACCTCTTCTGAAAAAGCAAGGCCTGGCGAATCATAACTGTGGTTCAGAATATCAATTACCAGGGAATTAACAATTTTATCATTAGAATTCCCAAGCACTTTCACTGCCTCTTTTGGAAGTTCTCCTCGTTTTATTAGCTTAAGAGTAATAGCATCTTCGATATCTCTGCCGACATAAGCAATGATATCAGATATTCGCACAACACAACCTTCCAATGTGTTGGGGCGAATGTGTTTATCGTAATTACTCTTGGAAAAACACAGATTATACTGCTGCAAAAACACATCCCATGTCTTTTTATAATCAGGCTTATACTGTTTACTAAGAATTTCTCCATTATGACACAATATTCCGTCCAAAACTTGAAGAGTTAAATTCAATCCCTGATTCTTAGCATCAATCTCCATTAAGTTACGTACGCTTTGAGCGTTGTGTATGAACCGACCAATCTTGTTTTTTTTACATAATTCATTCAGATAAGTCTCACCGTTATGCCCAAAGGGAGCATGTCCGATATCATGTCCCAATGCAATCGCCTCTATAAGATCTTCATTAAGTCGTAAACTTCTTCCAATTATTCGTGCAATTTTTGAAACCAACTGAACATGTAACGCTCTTCGAGTAATATGATCATTTTCGGATAGATAAAAAACTTGAGTCTTATCAATATATCTGGAATAAAATTGCGAATAAAGAATTTTATCGGCATCGTGAGAAAATGCATTTCTCAAGTTCTTTTTGTCGATAATTTTTTCTCGTGTAGGAAATCTTCTTATTCCCCGACTACTAGGACAAGCATATTGTCCAAGAATTTTCGATTCTCTTTTCAGATTCGATATCAGAATATTGCGAATTGTCGTCTTGTTAAATTTTATCATAGTTCCCTCTAATAAAAAATTGGTTACTCGAAAGTTGATAGCTCATCATATTTCAGAATTGATTACTGAGTAGCTGCGGATAGGTTCTCAACCAGTCATCCCATTTATAAAAGTATTCACAAAATTCATTATCTTCTTCAAAATTCTATCACCTGTTTTTTTGCGCTCCAATATTGTGGGTTGTTCGCCCTCAAGTAATTCAAGGATTTCATCCCTTAAAGGCTCTCTTTCGGCATATAAATAATCTTCTATAAGTGACTGCGTCCTAGTTGGTGAGATTTTCTCTTCCGTAACGAGTTGATTAAAAGCCTGCTGCTGTTCTACATTCCAGAATTTATCAAATTCTTGTGGAATCTGGTCGGCCTCCACAATTGAAGGCATATTTGCCTGTATAAATTTCTCGATCAATTCACGTTTACTTCGCAGATGGGCCTCAGTATTCAGTAAATTGAAGATTTCTTTTTCGGCCTGAGAAACACTTGCCTGTACTTTTGATTTAAGTTTAATAAGCAGTTGAATTATATAGGCAACATTAATTTCATCTCGACGAATTAACTCAAGTGTGGTTGCTTTTTACTTTGTCGTAAAGGTCCAGGTATTTGCTTTTGAAGTCTTCAAATAGCTGTTCATTCATTGCTAAGTCTTGCCATTTGAAATCAGCAAATGCAGTTAGAATGTTCCTAATTCTTATAAGTTCTCTGAAGGCTTTGATAAATTCCAACTCATCATTTTCGCTTTGCAAATCGTTTACACTATTGACGGTTGGTGTAATCTTAAGTAAGGCAATAAATGCTTCATTGAACTTTTTTACGTATTCCTCGTATGGTTTCATGATAATAACCTCAATAGCTTCTTTGTTGCTAAATAAGGTTATTGCTTCATCGGTCAATTTTTTCAAATTGCGGAAAGCGACAATATTACCCTGTGATTTTTGTTCATTGAGGATTCTGTTGGTACGGGAATATGCCTGTATCAGCCCATGATACCTTAAGTTTTTGTCAACATACAATGTATTCAAAGGCGGGCTGTCAAAGCCTGTAAGATACATATTTACTACAAGCAAAATATCAATTTTACGTTCTCTTACTTTCTTTGAGATATCGTTATAGTAATTATAAAATGATTCACTGTCCTTAGTTGAAAAATTAGTTTCGAACATTTTATTATAATGCTCTATATATTCATCTAACTTCTCACGGCTATGTACCTGTAAACCATATAATACCTTCGGTTCTTCCACAACGGATAATTCTTCGGGAATAAACCCATTAGCATCAGCATCTTCTTCGTTTGCTGCATAACTGAAAATCGTAGCAATTTTCAAGTTATGCTGACCCTCGTCTTTTTTCTTCTGAAAAATGTCGTAATACTTGACTAATGTTTCAATGCTGTTGACACAGAACATTGCTGTGAATTCTTTTCCGTGTGTTTTGCGGTTATGATGTGCTAATATGTAATCAGCAATTTTGTTCAAACGCAGGGGTGATTCCATCAACTCTTTGGTATCGATGTCTTCAACTTCAATATCGATTTCCGTGGCACTATCTTTCTTCTTGTATCTGCCAACATATTCAACAGAAAACTTCAATACATTTTCGTCTTTAATTGCATCGGTAATTACATATTTGTGAAGACACTCGCCAAATAGCTCTTTGGTAGTGCGTTTCCCCAGATCGTTTTTGACTGCGTTCTCGACAAATATTGGAGTTCCCGTAAAACCGAACATCTGCGGATTATTGAAAAATTTGTTAATTTTTGCATGAGTTTCACCGAACTGTGAACGGTGGCATTCATCGAAGATGAAAACGATGCGTTCATCCTTCATCTGCTCCAACTTTGCCACATAGTGCTGCTTGCTTATTGCAGTATTCAGCTTTTGAATAGTAGTTACAATAAGTTTTGTATCATCCGTAATTTGTTGCACCAATGCCTTGGTATTGTCTGTTCCATCAACGCTGCCTTTACTGAAACTGTTGAATTCTTTTGTGGTTTGATAATCTAAATCTTTACGGTCAACGACAAATATTACCTTTTTAACCTTAGGCAGTGTGGTTAGTATCTGACTCGCTTTGAACGATGTAAGAGTTTTACCCGAACCAGTAGTATGCCAAATATATCCATTGGCTCTGCTATGCATCACTTTATCAACCAGGGCTTCGACCGCATAGTACTGATATGGCCGAAGCACCATCAGAATCTTTTGTGCTTCGTTTAGAACAATATATTTGCATATCATCTTGGATATGTGGCATGGTTCAAGAAATTCACTTGAAAAACCATTTAGGATATTCGTAAGCCGCTTGTTATCTTTATCTGTCCAGTAAAATGTCTGTTTGAAAGATTGGAATCTGTTGTTGGCGTAATACTTTGTATTAACCCCATTACTGATAATGAAAATTTGGATGTATTGGTACAAGGCACTGTTTGCTCCAAATGAATGGCGCTGATAACGGTTTATCTGGTTAAAAGCTTCTTTCAGTTCAAGTCCTCGGCGCTTCAATTCTACTTGTACTAGTGGCAGGCCGTTTATAAGCAATGTAACATCGTAGCGGTTTTTGTATTTACCCTCCATAGCGACCTGATTGGTAACTTGGAACTCATTTTGGCACCAATGGTCGGTCTGAAGAAATTCAAAATAAAGATTATCTCCGTTATCCCTAACTAGGTGTTGTTTCTCTCTGAGTGTTTTAGCCTTATCAAACACAGATCCCCTGCTAAGTATATTTAGGACTTTTTCAAATTCCTTTTCAGAAAACTTTATATTGTTGTGTTTTTCTAATTGGCGTTTGAGATTTATAATCAGTTCATTTTCGTCTTTGATACTTACTAAACAATAATTGAGCTTTTTTAATTGCTCTATGAGTTGTTCCTCTAGTACTTGTTCTGGTTGTTTCGCCATAATTAATCTGATAACATTTTATTCAATAAACCTTTTCTATATAACTTTGTCTCTTCGAGTTGCTCTGATACTAATTGAATTTGGTTACCTATACTATTTAGAAATGATGCTATTTTCTTCTGCTCTTTTAATGATGGCAGTGTGATTTTTAATTTTTCAAATTCAGACTGCCCTAAGGTTTTATTTCTGCCTGCTCCACCTGGTGATGCTAATTCAAGGTATTTTATTCCTTTTTGCGTTAAAAAAAACAATAGAATGAAATCAAGATCTAACATTTCACTTTTGGGTTGATACATCGGAAATCTATGAGAAGCAACCATCCCTTTTTCGAAAATAGTTGTTTTTGCAACAGCTCCTTCCCAAGCAAAAACGATATTGAAAATTAGTTTGCCTTCTTCAATCCAAAATATTCTTTTATTCCCAAGGTTTAGCCCCGATACACCCTCCTTGTAAAATATTCCTTTCCCGTGCGATTTTATGCCAATTTGCAAATATGATTCACTCAAGTCAACTTCGACAGGTTTAGAATATCTATCCATTATTTTTTTCACTGAATACTTTTTCCATTCTGGATAATTTAACCCATCTTCATTCTTAAAACGGAGATTTTGAGAGAATAGTTTTTGTATAATGCCTTTCTTAAATTGTTCTAAGTTCTTCTTTTTTTCTGATAGATAATGAACCCTGTTATCGATTGAAAGAAAAAAATCTGTTATTTTTTTTTGTTCGTTCTTATTTATTGGGAGAAAAATCTTCGCACCGTTTAAAAATTCTGTATTACCTATATTCAACGTGTTTTTAGCTCCCTTATGAACCAAGGGTACAAGATAATTATAGGTATTCACGTAAGAAGAAAAATAGTAATCTATCAAAAGCCCCATTAGAGGCGTAATCGGCTTATAGACAGCATATAGAACAGAAACTACTCCTGTTCTCTGCATCTTATTTTGCTTAATAATGCCAAACGGAAAGCCTGCTGTTGGACTTTTTGTATAAACTACATCACCTGGAAAAACAACTTTGTAGTTTGAAATATTTTCAGAAGCATAAGAACGACCAAGATGTTCAATCTGGTTAATAACGCCTTTTTCTTTGGCCACAGAGAACACTTCTTCAAACTCATTTTTTGAGTTTCGAATTCTATGTTCAAATAAAATCTCATTAAGTTTGAAGCGCTTCCATTTTTCCGTAAAACCAGGGAAACGCAAAACTGAAATTGTTTTTGTATTTCTCATTGTCTAAAATGGCGTAGAAATATTTAGTTCTTTACAAAATATGGCTATTTCGCTTTCAGTAGTTTTAAGCTTTTTGTCCAAATCCACCAACTTTTTTGAAACAGTCTCCAAATCTATTGCCTCTTCCTCTTCGAATTTTTCCACATATCTTGGAATATTTAGGTTATAATCATTTTCTTGTATTTGGGAGAGGGGTGTTACAAAACTGTAGTCATGTTCTGTAATTCTATTTTGATAAGTAAAAATAATTTTTTCAATATCTTCTTGTCGAATGTAGTTTTGAGTTCCTTTTCCAAAATGTTGACTTGCATCAATAAAAACAATATCATTTGGTGTTTCCCTACATTTCTTAAAAACCAGAATACATGTTGGGATGTCAGTTCCGAAAAAGATTTTTTCTGGCAACCCAATTACAGCATCCAAGTAATTCTTATCCGCGATCAGGTATTTACGAATATGATGTTCTGCGCCCCCTCTAAATAATGCACCGTGGGGTAAAACAACTGCCATTGTTCCATTCTCCGCTAAGTGGTAAAGCATATGTTGCACAAATGCAAAATCAGCTTTACTCGCTGGTGCTAGTTTCCCATACTGACTAAAGCGATCATCGCTCATAAATAGTGGGTTAGCACTCCACTTTGCAGAGAAAGGCGGATTTGCCACAATTGCCTCGAACTGTATATCACGGTGCTGGGGATGTTCTAATGTATCCTCCTGTTTAATATCAAATTTTCGGTAATGCACTCCATGCAAAATCATATTCATGCGTGCGAGGTTATAAGTAGTGCGGTTCATTTCCTGACCATAAAAGTTACTCACTTCTTTTACTTCCTTGGCTACACGGAGTAACAATGAACCCGAACCACACGTCGGATCATATACCGATTTTAATTTACTCTTACCAGTTGTAACCAACTTAGCCAAGACCATGCTTACCTGTTGAGGAGTATAAAATTCGCCTGCTTTTTTACCAGCTCCGCTGGCAAACTGTCCAATCAGGTACTCGTAGGCATCACCCAATACATCCAATTCGGTATGTTCAAGCTTGAAATCAATTTTATCCAAGTGGGATAACACTTTGGCAATAATTTCATTTCTTGCTTCAGGGGTCTTACCAAGTTTTGTACTGTTCAAGTCCATATCCTCAAAGAGGTTATCGAAGTCCTCCTCGCTTTCTGTTCCCATAGTACTGAGTTGGATATTTGTCAATATTTTTTGTATGTCCTCTAAAATGAAATTGCTTTCGTTGTCATCGTTTCCATTGCCATTCCCGCGTTTTGCAACTTCACTAAACAGTTCAGAAGGTTTTAAGAAGTACCCCAATTTCCCTAAAGATTCCTCCTTTACTGCTTCAATTTGCTCTTTGCCTATCGCGGTGTTTTCTTGAATTTCAGAGTATAGGATTTTATCCTGTTTCAAGATGGAATTGGCATAAATATTCATCTTCTCAGAAAGATATTTGTAAAATATAAATCCCAAAATATAGTCGCGGAACTCGTCCGCGTTCATCTTGCCTCTTAAGGTGTTGGCAATATTCCAGAGCTGTAGTTCCAGCACTCTTTTTTGGTCTTCACTCATACATATAATCTTAATTATTAAAGTTCAAATATACACATTAAAGTCGGTTTGTTGGGGATTGTCAATTTACATCAATAAGAGTACTTTTATCCCATGTGGAAAGTAGTTTTCTCCACAACTATCCGTGCATATCATTAGTAAAAATCCATTCGGCGTTGATTCAAACTAATGAAAAAGTGGGGTGTACCTATCCCCATTTTCATATTTAATGTTTGATGCCTTGTAAATATAACTCTAACAAACTGATAAATAAAAGTACTGTTTTTAAGATAATTTCATGCTAATTCTTACGTTAGTGTTGTAGAATCAGGGCTTTTTGCGGGAACATAAATATTTTCTTAGAAATCTCAATAATTTTTACTAAGATTCTATCAAAAAGAATATAGCGGATTTCTATTTTTACATAAGGTTTTCAGTAAGTAAAACTTGAAGTCTAAAAACAAGTTGTCAAGAGCCATAGAACGTAGAAGAGTATTGCACTATGGACAGTGTTTCCAAGGCTAATTATAGGAATCTAAGGATTTCGGTTGTTCTAGATTGCAGTTAATTACAGACCAGGCCATGAACCTAAATTAGTCAAGTGAAATTATTGAACATGTGGATTACAGTAGTTGTTTGGTGTCAATATGAGGAATCCCGAACATATTAAGCTCGCAAGGATTGCTTATTGTATGTTATAGAGTACTATCTTTGTCATATAGTACACCACAAAGCCAAAATGCTAAAATTAATAGCTACAGGCCCAAATGAGGATGAACTTGGATAAGTTGAAAGTTAGGCTTAGTGGTATGGTGTTGGGGTAACCACAGTGCACATTCATGAATGAGGAATTTTTAATACATTTTTATGGGTTGTTAAAAAGTTCTCACAATTTTATAAAAGAATTATAACGAAAAGGTGAATTTTATGATCCCAGATTTTCAAACAATTATGCTTCCTCTAATTGAGATTCTCAGTGATAAAAAAACTCATAGGGGTGCAGAATTAAAAATGCTAATAACGGATAGATTTGGACTTACCGATGAAGAACGCCAAGCATTGCTGCCTGGGGGAACTCAAACAAAAATTGATAATCGGGTTCACTGGGCTTTGTTCTACCTAAAAAAAGCAAATTTAGTAAAATCAGCTTCTCGAGGAATTTATGAAATAACTGCTACTGGACTGGAAATCCATTCTAACGCTCCACAGAAAATTAATGTTAAATTTCTCAAGTCAATACCCACATTCAAACAGTGGCAGGATAATTACCAAGCAAACAAAGCAAGCAATACACACCCGATTGACACAAACGAAGATGAGAGCGAAAGCACACCTGAAGAGCAGCTTGAATACTCTCATCAAAAGCTTGAAGCTGCGCTGAGCACTGATTTAATAGACAAAATCAAGGCCAGTTCTCCAAGGTTTTTCGAAATCCTCGTTGTAGACCTTTTAATAAAAATGGGGTATGGTGGGTCGAGAGTTGAGGCGGGAAAAATCTTGGGTAAATCACACGATGGTGGGATTGATGGTTTAATTAAAGAAGACAAGCTTGGACTCGATACCATATATATTCAAGCTAAAAAGTGGGATAACTCCGTTCCAATCACGCAAATAAGAGATTTTGCGGGGTCTCTGTTAGCCAAAAAAGCAAAAAAGGGAATCTTTATAACAACATCAAGCTTCCCTAAGACGGCCTATGAATTTGTTGCGAGCATTGAACCAAAAATTGTTTTAATTGATGGAGCCGAATTAGCTGAATTGATGATTGAAAACAATGTTGGTGTCGCTATAAAAAAGACCTATGAAGTAAAAAGAATTGATATTGACTATTTTGAAGAAAATTAGTTCGCATATCTCATATTTCAATACTAAATATTTTTAAGGATAACATATGCATGCATATTGTTTCCCTTTTGGACAGCAGCTAAAAAAAGTTAAACAAGTTGATAAAACACCTAAGACGGCCTTTATTCTTGGAGTATATGCCAGTGCAGTACATGCCCGTTGGGTTGATACTAACGGAAAACAAAAGGTTGCCGCTTTGGCAGTCGCAAGTGAACCATTTATATTCTGGACTGGGGATGGTGCTAAGGAGATAATATGTACAATCCAGATTCCTAAAGAATTAGGTAGACTTACTGAACCATCGGATCCAAAGCTTAATGGCCCCTCTGGTGACGCTTTAGATAAACTTTATCTTGAACCTTTAGGGTTAAATAGAGAAGGTACTTGGCTTTGTGATTTGCTTCCTGAATCAAGAGCAAATGAAAAACAACAAAAAGCAATTCAAGATCATTACACTAAAGAGATTTGTAGAGAATACGATCTCCCTGAGGCAACCATTCCTCCATTTCGTAAATCTGAACTAAAACTTCCATCGAGACGAAATGAAATATTAGAAGAACTTGAGCAATCAAAAGCTGAAACATTAGTCCTTCTTGGTGATTTGCCAATTTTACATTTCTTGTGGCACTATACGAAAAAGCATGAGAAACTTTCGCAATTTGGAGATAAGTGTGATTCTTATGGACGCGGTCACGAATTGAAAATTAACGATAGAATATATAATGTAATTCCGCTCTGTCATCCCCGTCAAGGAGGTGGACTTGGAAGTTCAAGTCCAAAATGGAGAGAATTACATGAAAATTGGGTTAGGGAGAGAAAGAAATTTTGAGTATATGATCTTGCATTTCTAGGGTTCTCGCAAGAATGAAACAATTTACTGATTCCAAGTGTGGGAACACTCTGCTTAAAAATAGAAAGATAATTCTTTTAGAATTGACTAGAGATGATGTCTTGGCATTCTTTCAAGAGCAAAACTTGCGAACTAATTAACTGTTGGCGAAAAACAATCCGTGAAAAAAATATGGTCTTAAAACTTCTCAAAACTATCATTACAATAGTCTATTTTCCATTCCATGTTCTGATCACTTCAGTTCTCAGAATGATCGGGGGATTCCGTGGCAAATCTGACCGAAAGAACTGGCAGCGCCTATTCGAACAAGTTCAATCACTCACGAATGAGGAAAAGTATGACGATGCCATCATCTGTTGTAAAAAGATAATCCAGAGCATCCCGACTGAATATAGAACAGACAATCAGTATTACTTCAATGCATTGACCAGTCTTGCAGAATTATACAGAATAACAGCTGATTACGAGAACGCTGAAACTGCTTATATAGAAGTATTTGAAATTACAACTCCAGACAGTTATGAATGGTGTCTTGCCAATATCGGCTTGGGGACACTCTATACCGATACGGGTAAATATAAAGAAGCCGAAGCTTGTTTATTGAAGTCGTATAACCAGCTTTCAGCCTTTCGCGAGGATAAATATTTTGAGGTTGTTACCTATAACCTTTATACGCTATACCTGCAACTGGGGCAATTGGATAAAGCAGAACAATTCCTAAAAGAATCGACCAATTCAGTTCATCCTGCTCAAAGATCAGCAAGTGATTCTGCCATGGAGCTATATGCATCTGCAAAACTTCTTTGTGAAAAAAGGAAATATTCTGAGGCCGAAATAATGGCCAAAGAATCCGTCACAGTTTTTGAGGATAATAAAATAACTTCCAGTGAACATGCAGATGCTTTGTTGCTTCTCGCTGAACTATCATTGCAAGTTTACAAGCCTGAACAAGTCCTCCAGTATTCTACCAGAGCTCAAGAGATAGTGACTGCTGTTTATGGTGAAACTCACATTCTGATAGCAAATTGCCTTTCGTATATCGGTATCGCCAATCTGCTTCTTGGGAATGAGGATTTGGCTGAAGCCCAAATATCTCAAGCAGCAAACATGATCAAGAATATTAAAGGCGAAGTTAGCATTGACTATCTCAAAATGTTAAAAACTATGGCTGTTATTTATTTCGGAAAAGCCAACTACACCAAGTGTGAAAGTATATTTTCTGTGTTGATGGATGTTTATCTATTACTAATGCAGTTACATTATCCCCAAATGACGAATGATGAGCGGATTGCATTTATAAATCATTGGCATGTGAACAAGCTTAATTTATATGATTATCTCGTTAGCCATGCAGGCCACTCTCCAGAATTTCTCAGGAAGTGTTTTGAGTTCAGATTAAATGTAAAGTGGACATTATTAGAGGATGTGCGAAACCTTGGACAAGATAACATCAAATACGATAAGATTAGGAATTCTCTTTCTGAAAACGATTTACTTGTGGAAGTAATTCGTTTTTATCAGGCTGATTCGGCTGCTCCCGAAACAACATATTATATCTTCTTTATTGTTACGGCTGAATCTTCAGATGGCCCTTTGATGGTAGTTCTTAATAATGGCAATGATCTGGATGGGAATTATTACTTGGATTACATAAACGCCAATATCAAAAGATCAATTGACTTTAATTCCTTCGCCAGATATTGGCAGCCTATTGAAACAGTTGCTCCTGAAAAAAACAGAATATTTCTCTCCCCCGACGGCACATATAGGAAAATAAATCTTAGCACATTACGCGCGGCAAAAGGCATACACCTTCTGGAGAATAAACAGGTGGTTTTATGCCACGACCTGAGAAATTTACCTGCCATGCAATTGGATACTAATAGTTTTAAGGGAAAGGCAGTACTAATAGGCAATCCTACATTTAACGGTAATATTTATTCCGAAGAATTAAATCCAGCGAACGAAATGTTCCAGGTACTTCCTTCAAGTGGTCAGGAAGTAAAAGAAATATCTGATATTTTGCAGAATGCAGGAAAACAGACCGCTGTCTATACTGGGGAAAATGTCTCGAAGGCTATTTTTTTGGACACTCAAGCCATCGGGGTACTTCATCTTGCTACTCATGGATTTTACCGAATATACCCAAATCAGACAATTAAAATTAATGAACTCATGGATGCAAGCGGACTCCTATTAAGTAATGCTTTCGATACTCCGACCATAGAGCAATCGGTTAGGCTCTCTGACAATGGCTATTTGAATGGAACTGATATAATGCGAATGAATTTGCGAAATACAGACTTGGTGGTTTTAAGCGCCTGTTTCAGCGGAATCGGTATCCAAAACGATAAAGGCGATACTTTCGGGTTTGAGCGGACATTCTTCCTAGCAGGGGCTAAATCATTGATAATGAGCTTATGGAAAATTGAAGACGATGTCGCGATGGAATTTATGATACAATTCTATTCTGAATGGATGAAAACGGGCGATAAATATCGTTCATATTATAAAGCTCAATTGTACATTAAAAACAAGTATAAACACCCGTTTTATTGGGGTGGTTTTGTTCTTGTTTTTCGTTAATGAGCTATATCTCCTTATATAATGATGCGTTAGGTCGCAGCATTTTGCACTATTGCCATATAAAAACTC
>JACPGF010000100.1:52716-56105 GCA_016182615.1 Ignavibacteriales bacterium | reverse complement strand
TGCAAGGTGCCAATATCGTATGGGATTATCTTGCAACGGGAACATCTGCCGGTTATGGACAAATTAGTCCGAGCTCTCCGTTTACGCAATCTGCAATTCCGTTATTTGCCGGATCCACTTATTACTACACGATACTTAACCTTTACGACCAAAATGATGTTGCATATGCAAGTACGGTTTTTGGTGGTATCGTTTCTTTTACGTATCAAAGCCAGGCGCAGATTACCGCTCCGGTATTGATTAATCCCGCGGATGCACAGGTGTTTAATGCAACGCCAACCATCCGTTTTCAGTGTGATGCTGTTCCGAGCGCGAACTCATATACGGTTTACTTGTTTAACCGTGTTACCTCTTTTGCCGGCTCAACACAAGAAATTGACTTGCCAATATGGAACGGAAGCACGACCAATACGCAGATCGATTTTGCTGCAAGGCAAAATTTGCTAAAAGGGAAGTATGTATGGTTTGTTGTTCCTAATACGGCAACCGGTTCAGGAACAGCAAGTGCAACCCGCTCGTTTAATTACAACGTTACTTTAGGAAAATTCAGATTGTATCTTAGTCCCACCAACGGTACAACTAATCTTGTCAATTTTTCATTACAAATAAATTCTACCACAGGCGGGTATTCACCTTCAGTTCCAATGATTATCTCTAATTCTGAAATTGCTGCTGATAGTATTCCTGTTGATGTTTATCAATTTACCGCTAAAAAGCCGGGATTCTCCGATACTACTTATACTTTAACTTTAAGTGCCACCACGCAACTTGTACAGGTACTGAAAATCAGGCCATTTCCTTCAACAGTTACAGGAAAAGTGAAAGATCAGGCCGGTGCTGCTGTTAAAGATGCGACAATACAGTTCTTGGACATTCTCACAAATGTTACTAAAAGTTTCACATCATCCACATCGGGCGATTTTAGTGTTAACCTGCCGCAAAGTTCGTATAAAGTTACCGTAAGCAAACCGGGTTATTTATCGCCAGCGGTCCGCACGTACACGGTAGAGATGGGTCAGTTGGATATTACAGGCTCACCGTTCGTGTTAACGCTTGATAAAGTAACGGTTTCCGGAACTACCATTAATGACGAGGGGCTTCCCGTACAGTTGGCAACGGTAAAAGCCACGAAAGGAACGGTAATACAGGAGGTAACAACAAACGCCACGGGTATTTATTCCTTTGAATTGTCGTCCGGTTCATGGACCATCGAAGCGGCAAAATCCGGTTTCGTAAGACCTAATCCGGTAAATATGAATCTTGCAACAGGCGGTTCTGTTTCAGGACAGAATATTGTGCTGGTTCCCCGCGCGAATCAGGTAAACGGAATTATTTACAAGGTCAGCCAGTCCGGCGCATCAAGCAGTCTTATTCCTGCTTCGGGTGTAACAGTAACAGCCACACCGGTAAGCGGCCCGGTTATTACCGGTGTTACCGGCAGCAGCGGTCAGTATCAACTGAGTTTAAAGAGCGGAACTTATACAATTAGCTCTCAAATACAGGGATACACACCCAACAGCAACCCGCAAATTACGCTTGGAGTTGGTCAAACCATTACCGGTATCGATATCAATTTGAATCCTAATCCCAGCTCAGTTTCGGGTATAATAACAACAACAGGCGGTGCCGTTCTTGGCGATGCGGTTGTTAAAGCCGGAAGCATTTCCGCTACCTCGTTACCAACCGGTAACTATCAATTGAGCCTTTCGGCCGGAACACACACGTTAACAGTAACTAAGGCGGGGTATGTAACTCCGGGAACCGTAACAGTTACTTTAACACCCGGGCAGCAGCTTGGCGGGATTAATTTTTCATTAAATCCAAACGCGAGTACAATTACGGGCAGTGTTGTAAGTTTAGGACAACCGCTTACCAATGCAACAGTCTCAGCACAACAGGGTTCTAACACCCCGGTTGTGACAACAACAGGAAACACTGGAGAATTTGTTCTTTCTGTTGTGCCCGGAAATTGGAAACTTGTTGCAAGTAAACAGGGCTTTATTGTTCCCGCTGGTACACCAGTTGATTCATTTTTTGTCGGCGCTGGTCAAACAAGCGCTAACCACGTGTTCAGCCTGGTTGAAAATACGGCTACCATAAAGGGTGCCATTTCGGCTTCCGGTGCCGGCCTAAATGGTGCTGCAATACTTATCAAAGATATAAATAATTCATCTCTCACCTATGCATCACTAACTGATATCAACGGTGAGTATTCGTTAAATGTTCCGGCAGGGACTTCGTATTCTCTTACCGCATCATTAACAGGCTATTCAACGTATAATGCAAATATTGCCAATCTTGTTGCAAGAGATATCAGAATTAATAACGGCATCCTGACGGCTTTACCGGCAAGTATTGCAGGAAAAGTAAGCAACAACTTATCACAGCCGCTTAATGAAGTGAAGGTATATCTTGTTGATAATTCAACAAATGTAGCTATTGATAGTACCGTTACTGATGTAACCGGTGCATATATACTGGGAACATTTGCCGGAACGTATAAAGTAAGGGCGACCCTGCGTGGTTATACAGTTGATGAGGATGTTATTTCTGTTGGCCTTGGTCAGGCATTAAACAATGCTAACTTAACAATAAATGCCAATTTTGCACTGGTATCGGGTACCATTCTTGATGGCAGTACACCGTTAGCCGGAGTTGTTGTCAGCCTTTCTTCTTCGCAGGGCGGTGGTACTGCAACAACAGCCACTGACGGGACATATTCCATACTGCAATTGGTTGGCGATGTTTATTCGTTATCAGTTACGAAACAAGGATATGCCGATATTCAACAAACCGGTTTAACAATTAACGGTGGAGAGAACAAGACGCTGAACTTCGGTATGGATAAACTGTCCGGCTCGGTGAGCGGTGTTGTTAAAACAACCGCTGGAGAGCTTGTACCGGATGCCACAGTATCTTTAACATCGGGAAACAATTCATTTTCAGCAGTAACCAGTGCAGCAGGGCAATATAGCATTAACAATCTTGCATTTGGAACGTATGATGTTGTATCGGTAAAAACCGGGTACACTTCACCAGCTGTATCGCAAGTGACGCTTGTACTGGGAAACAGTACTATTACAAAAGACATTTCGGGAATGGTACTTAATAACTCACGGATATCGGGTAAAATTACCGACGCAACCGGGATAGCACTTGGTAATGCCGTTGTGAAAGTAAGCGGTTCTGCCGGTTCCGCCTCGGCAAACAGTGATTTTTCCGGTAACTATGAATTGGCCTCGTTAGCAGATGGCACGTATGAAATTTTTATTTCGAAAGCCGGTTATGTAACATTGAATGATGTTGTAACGCTCGCGGGAAGTGCAATAAAATCTGTACAGTTGCTTGCTGCAAATACAACAATACCCGGTACGGTAAAAAGTGCCGCT
>JACPGF010000100.1:0-52656 GCA_016182615.1 Ignavibacteriales bacterium | reverse complement strand
TCTCGGTATCAATAATTTCAGGCGGTGTCACTCAGTCTGCAACAACAGATGCGCAAGGTGCATTTTCTTTCTCAAACATGAGCTCAAATGCTCAATACACATTAGCAACAAATATCTTTAAAGAAGGTTACTCGAACACTGATGCAACATTTTTTGTTCCAAAGGGTGTCAGCAGTATTGATCCGGTTAACCTGATTGTAAAAATATCAAAATCGAAAGTGCGCGGCGGTGTAAAGACCAGTAGCGCAAGTGTTGCGGTTGTTGATACAGCAACCAAGCAAACCTATAACACCACTTCGTCTTCAACCGGTGCATTCTCTATTGAAAATCTGGCAGCAGCAGTCTATAAAGTAACTCCCCGTAAAGCGGGTTTTACGTTCTCACCGGATTCGCGGACATTAACATTGGGTCAGGAAGCAACAAGCGATTCACTCGTATTCGAAGCCACACAAAATGTCGGCTCGATGAAAGTAACAGTAACACTTTCAGGAAGCCCCGAAAAAGGTGTCCGTGTCAGCGCGGTATCCTCGGATAACAATGACCAGTATTTTGGTGAAACCGATGCAACGGGTATTGTAACATTTAATGATGTTACGGCAAATAAAGATTATGTGGTTAGTGCTGTAAAATCAGGCTTTACATCAAGCCCAGTACAAAATACTGTTCGGGTAAACACCGGTGCACAGGCAACACAAACATTTACGATTACCGCTAATACTTCAAGATTAGAAGGAAAAGTTGTCAATAAAAGGACTGGCGGCGGTCAGGCAAATGTTCCGGTTGTGTTCAGGAATAGTTCTTCCGGCCAGCTCATTAAAATTACTAATTCAGTGGGCGAATTTATATTCGACTCTCTGGCTGCAGGTGCTGCAACACTAAGCACCTCGTTGCAAGGTTTCGAATCAACACCTGTTGCTGTTACGGTTGCAGGTGCAGTTACCACGGCTAGCATTACGGTAACTCCGGCGTATGTAGGATTAAGTGGTAAAGTGCTTTTTGGTACAACACCTATTAAAGGTGTATTCGTTACCGCAACATCCTCGAGTGTTTTTGTCGATACGACAGATGCAAACGGAATTTATTCGTTTAGCAATCTTCCGGTTAATGTTAAATCCTCGGATACAACAATATACAAAGTAAGTATCAGCGGTACGGATGTTGCAAGCCAGACAAAATCCGTAAGAATTGATACAGCAAAAGTAACTTCTAATATTACGGTTCCCAATTTTGTTTTACCGAGCGGAACAATAAATATAACGGTTACGAACGGCGTTGTTGGCTTGCAGGGTGCAACTGTTTCGTTTATTAAACCGGATGGAGCAGCCTCGCAAAAAGTAACGGATAAAGATGGCAAGATAAGCACATTTGAAAAACTCAGCAGTGGTATTTACAAGTTGAATATAGCAATTGATGAATATTTGATTCCGGATACCACGCTGTTAAAAATTGCTTTAGCAGAAAGCCAGGCGCTTCCGGTTACTATCCCATTACGGTACAAATTTACACCGTTGGTTTCGATAGACGCATCAAAAGATACGAAATTCGACTTGAAGTATTTTGTGCTGACTCCGACTACAGCAACCCTTCATGTTAAACAAGGTGCTTCCGGAACGTATCAGCAATATACAATGGCGTTATCGACAACGGATTCAACTTATACAAAAACGATACCTGCATTAAATAAAACCGATGAGGTATCCTACTTTATTACAGCAAATGCAACATCGGCGGGAATTGTTTACACAAGTCCTGTTCACACGATAAAGCCGGAAGCTTCAGGTATTTTAAGTTCAATCGCATTCAGCCCGTCACTTAATGGTATCACGGTACGTAAATCGGATACGTATGAGTTTAATCTTGTTACAAGGGATGGAAAAAATGTTTCGCTCAATGCTTCGTTTCAGGGTGCCACCCCGGCCGGAACACTTAAACTCGAAGGTATTGATTCGACAGCCTTTGAAGTGACATACCCGAAAACGAACGATTTAACGCTTGTACGGGTAAAAATACTTGCAACTGCTAAAGATGGCAATTACCGCTTATCGGCAGTTGGTAACTTGAAGGGCAACCTTGTCAGACAGCCGGCGGACTTTATTGTTGGTCAAGTTGTATTAAAAGAAGTGTTGGTAAACAGCGGTATAACCGAGTTAAGCAACAAATCGAAGGGATATCAATTCAGCTATTCGGGGATTGATACTTCCAAAAAGTCGGTTACGCTTGGTACAGGATTGACATGGTCTGTAACACCATCGGGGGCCGGATCAATTGATTCGACAGGTTTATATAAACCGGCCGACACTACATTTATCGGTACTATAACGGTAACTGCCAGCGATAAGATAAGTAATAAAAAAGGCTCGACTGACGTTAAAGTGTATGCCGATATCGACAAAAACTCAAACGTTATTCTTACCGATAAAATGGGAATGACTTTAGCGATAGTACCAAACTCCGTAGCTATTCCAATACGGGTAACTTTGGACAAACAGCAGTTTGGACCAGGGAAGAAATATTTTGTTAGCGGAGACATGTCGTATATCGTGCAAAACACGCAATACCCAATAGCGTATGATGCAGATCAAGCGTTACCAAATAACAAATTAACAAATCCTGCAGTATTGATAATACCCGTTGATAACTCGTTAGCGTTATTCGAAGGGAACCGGACAATGGGATTTTATAACTTTGAGCAGAACCAATGGAGCCTTGTACCGGGATCTGAACCAAGTGGTGCAGGTGCGCTGAAAGCAAATATTACCGAGTTTGGCGAATACTCTGTGCTTGCAGCAAACGAAGATTTGGGTATTACTAAACTAGCAGTACTGCCATCCCCGTTCTCACCCGAGGTTGCACCGCTGAAGATCGGGTTCAAGTTATCATCCAAGCAGGGCAGTGCAAGTGTTAACATACGGATATTTAACCTGCGTGGAGAATTAGTGCGTCATTTAATGCGGTCTGAACAACTGTACCCGAATCTCTACGGGTCGGCAAAAAAAGGCAAAATGATGGAGATCCTTTGGGATGGAAAAACCGATGATGGTAAGACAGCGCTTAACGGCAGATATATCATTCAGGTATCGGCCGAGGACCCAACAGGCACGGTAAACAAGTTGATTCAAGTTGTATTGGTAAAATAAAGCGATTTTGAAAGAAAAAGGTAAATATATGAAATCAAAAATAATCGTTTTGCTGTTTGGATGCTTGTTCTCGCTGAGCGTGTTTGCCCAGCAGTCATCTATCACCGCAGCGTTTGTTGATGTTGGAATTGGTGCCCGGCCTACCGCGATGGGCGGTGCCTTTACCGGTTTGGCAAATGATGTTGATGCATTATTTTTCAATCCCGCGGGATTGGCAGATATTAAAGAGAAACAGGCAACTTTTAATTTTGCAAAAATTTATGGCCTGGTAAAATACAATATGGCCTCCTATGGAATGCCCCTCAATTTTGACGGCGCACGGCAGGGCGGCGGTATTGCAGTTATTTCATCGGGTGATGAAGCACTTACCGAGTTAACTGTGCTTGTAGGTTACGGGCGGGTTACCGGACCGGTAACGGTTGGTATGAACCTGAAATACCGCAGGGCGTCATTTGGCAATAACACTCTCAACCTTTCGGACTATCAGGTTTTTGATCCAGCTGAGTTTAACACGGGTGTCTTGAATCAGGTAACCGGCAAGGCCAATGGCTTCGGTTTCGATTTGGGAGTAATGTACCAGCTTCATGAAAAGATAAAAATCGGCATGATGCTGCGTGACGTGTTCTCTCCGGTATCATGGGATTCGAAAGTTGAAAATCCCGATGCGAAAGCCAAAGGGAAATACACGGAAAATGTGCCGATGGAAGCAATGATTGGTACTTCGTACGTGATAAACGAGGATATGGTTGTAACAGCAGATTACCAGCCCTCGTTTGCTAAAGACGTATTTAACCGTATCAGGGGCGGAGCGGAAGTCCGCTTCTTCAAGTTTCTGAATGTCCGTGCCGGTTTGCAGAACACGGTTAATGATATCGATGATGAAAAGTTCATGTTCGGTGCCGGTTTTGGCTTTAAAGTTAAAGGCTACCGAATTTCGTTCGACTATACCAGTGTGATGGAAACACTGGCTAATTCTAATCGCATCACCATTGGTTTGGTTTTCTAGGAGCATACACCATGAAAAAATATTTTATCGTTTTACTTATGTTGTTACAAGCTGCTTTACTGGCAGAAGACAAACCCAAAATGGTGTACTGGTACGGTGGAAAGATTAACTTGAGCCTGCTATCCAGTATCAATACCATGGGCGGCGGGCAGGGTGCCGGTGGTTTCGGGCGTGTTATTGCCCCGGGCATCAGTTACGGACCTGCAAGCATCTTTACCAATCCGGCAGAAATAGGGTTAATGAAATCTCCTGTTTTCTATTTCGATAATAAGTTTGCCATATCAACAAGTGCTCTTGGCCTTGATATGACAAAAGAATTGAATAAAAGTGTTTCGGAATCGACGAGTGATTTTTTAACCGATAAAAAGGCAGCATTTCAGTTTACTCCGAATGCCGGAAAAACGAACAGGGTAGATTCAAAATTTAACGAATTTGAATTCGGTCAGAACTCAAAGTTTGGCTCATTCGCCTTAGCGGTACCCTTAACAGACAAAATCATCATGGGTTTTGGTGTAACGTATCCAATAGAATTTGCCGTAGATTTTTTACTGTCTGATGCACGGATGAAAATATCGCAGGATAAAAATATTGGCGGGCAGTCCATGTCAATCGATATGCCACTGACAACAAACTTTGCTTACAACTTTGGTTTTAATGTCAACATGATGAGTATCGGTTTGGCCTCCGAAGTATTAAATACGGCCTATGGTAAAACAACCGTTGGTTTTTCATTAAACAGGTACGAAGTTAGTGAATACCTTAATCTTAACCTGCAAATAGACGGTATGATGGTTATCAAGAAAAAACTGGAATACCATTTTAATGACCCCAATGATATTAACATCAACCGTGAAGCCGGAGAGTCGAATGATTTTTACTGGAGAGCCAGAGGAAATTATAAAACAGACGGCTGGGGCTTTAGATTAGGTGTTGTGCAGAGTTACGAGCGTTATAACTTTGTTGCCGTTTTGGATATTGTGCCAAGATTCAAGATGAAGGACAAAAACTTTATTAACAAGGGCTATCAACCAAAGTTTCTTATCGGCCGGGCAATGGGAACCGAAAAGAAAGATTCTGCCGGAAATGACGTCGGTGATAACCTGCGTATCGATTATGATAAACTACAGCTTGAAAAACCTAATATGACTTCGGAGACAACAAATCAGTTTAGCGATGAAGCTGAAACAGTTTATCCATCTTCGCTAACTTTGGGCGCAGATGCAAAAGTCGGCCGGTTTACTTTTGGCTTGAATCTGGTAAAATATCTTGATGAGTTCTCTTTCAAATTTGCCGGATATAAAATGGGCAAGGATCTTAACATGGGGACGAAGTTCTCGGTTGATGTACAATTACCGGATACATTAAAACGTTGGGGTTACCTTATCGCCATCCCAAGACTATTTATTGACTTTGACGGATTAATCTTCCAGTTATTGCAACAGGCATTTAAAGCCAAAGTTAAATACAAAAACCCACACTACCGTGTTGAAGGCGGATTTATGATGGGTGACGGCATTGCAGACGGATTTAATAATCTCGAAGATGCAAAATCGATGAGGGATGCACTAAACACGCCATTCCCGACCGGTATTGCACTATCAAAAGAATACTCGGTTTTTGACCGTGTTACCATAAGCACAATGATTTTCGGGTTCCCGGATTTTGCCCTCAGGGTTGGTTTTGGATATAACCTGTAAAAACATTTACTGTAACTGTTAGTAATTTAAAGGGCTGCCGGTTGGCAGCCCTTTTTAATTATAAAGTATGAATTTTGAATTATTGGCAATTACCCATACGCAATAACCACGAGAGAAAAAGTGGGGAGGTAACTTATCAATAAATTGGAGAAAATAAATTTGTATTCTTCCATTTTTAGTATGGTCGTGCAAACTCGAATCTATTTCGTTCCGAACTTCCACACCCCACGGCATTTCTTTTTCTTTGTCAAAGGCAGTCCGATTATATAGCAGGCATACTTCACCCATGTATTGTTGCTTCGTCGGGTAAACCGGAGTCGACAATGAATTGTTTTCTCCGTGAATCAAAGCAATTTTATATTTGTAAATAGTGCACACCTATGGTGCGCGGGTTCCTTGGGGATATGTTTTTTCTACAGACAGTAAGCCCCTCCGGGGCTTTATAAACAGCCGGTTAAAAAGTAAATAACTTCAAAGTCATAACGTATAGAGGCAAAGACTGGAACCGTTAATTTTCTATAATATGCAAGTGCAATAATGCTGCCCGCAACATTCCCGGGAAGATTCCTTTTCATCGGCATCGGCCGGATATCTATTGTACAGGCACTGCAATTTTTCTTGCAACAAGCCATTTTTGCAAGTCATTAGTCCAGTTGCTCTCCTCGCCGCCTTTTCCCACTAAGCCATACCCATGACCACCGGTTTTATAGATATGCATTTCCGCATCAACTGCATGAAGCCTTAATGCTTTATAATACCGCAATGTATTTTCAACCGGTACGGATGTATCATCGGATGAATGAATGATGTATGTTGGCGGTGTTCGAGGAGTTATCTGCAATTCAGCCGAGTAATGGGCAACAATATTTGATGCAGGATTGCTGCCTAAAAGATTTAGTTTCGATTTTTTATGGGTGATACTGTCATTCATTGAAATAACCGGATAGGCAAGAACAGCAAAATCAGGCCGTGCGCTTTGGCCATCACTCGCGTAAACGGAATCTGCATAAAGAGTTGAGGCAGTTGCGGCAAGATGGCCACCGGCAGAAAAACCCATAACACCAATCAAATGGGGGTTTATATGCCAGCGGCTGGCATTCCGTCTGACCGTGCGGATTGCTTCCTGTGCATCCATTAATGGGCCAACACTTTTGTTGTGCATAATTGAATCAGCAGGCAAGCGGTATTTTAAAACAAAAGCTGCAACGCCACGAAGCGCGAACCATTTCCCAACATCATAACCTTCATGGGAGATTGCCAGCCGCTCATAGCCGCCGCCCGGGCATATCACTATAGCCGCTCCTGTTGCAAGTGCGGTATCAGGAAAGTAGCCGGTTAACGTGGGCAAAACAACATTTTTAATACGGATTCCGTTCTCCATGAACAGTGTATCTTCATGGGCTCCGGATATTTGAATTGCTCCGGGAATGGTATCTTTCCATAAGTCAAACTGCTCGCTTTGAGAAAGAACAATTCTTGGAAAAATGGAAACCAGTATGGTTGTTAATGCAAAAACAAATAAGTATTTCATCTGTGTTCTCTATTTTGCCAGTTGTATAAACATATCTATGGTAATTAAAATTGTAGATATCTTAAACGGAAAATAATACAGCCCAGTAATAATAAATCTATCAGATTGGACAGAAGTCCATTTCGCTTTATCCTATCACTTTACGCAATTTGGGCTAAAGTATGGCTCAAACCAAATTGATTTTGTCAGCAATTGGTCAATGATTTATCAAAAAATAACAGGTAAGTGGCTAAAGCCTGTTTCGAGTTGTTTCAATTTTCTCCCCCGGTTTACCCAATGCCTACCAACAGATAGCAGTGGGATAAATCCGGGGGCAATTTTAAATCAACTTTCGCGTATAATTGCAGCAAAACAAAATGGCTCAATCATCAACAAGGGCAAAACAAAAAACAAATTACAAGTATCAAATGCAGCTTATTACAATCGCCCCCGGATTTATCCCATAACTCCGTTGGTGGCCTTGGGTAAACCGGGGGATCACTAGTCCCACACCCACCCGCACTGGGCTTTAGCCCAATTTTGCGTAACAATAGTAATTAATACAACTTTGGCAATAACAGAATATTAACCCATTGAGTATTTCTGTCAAGCGAAACAACAACAGCTAAAGTTGTAACTTTTTTTATTGCATCGGTTTTCTAAAGTCGATGTCAAAAATCAGTTCGCAATATTTTCGTTTCCCGTTTACTTCGCCGGCAAAAAAGCGGGTATAGTAAACAGCAATAAGGGCAGCATCATCACAGCCGAAACCGAGTCCTTGTACAACTTCATTCCTTACCACATCACCGCTTGTGTTTATCATTGCTCTTATACGTACTTTTCCGGATATACCTTTTTCTATAGCATATTTTGGAAAAACAACCTTTTCTTGCAATGCCTGCCACCCGATACGGGGTGAAGGAGCGATGGATAACCGGGCTAAAACGGGGTTCGCGGGTATGGTCATATCAACAAACAGTGTATCGCGCGCAAGCAACTGCGCAATAGTATCTTGTGGTGCAAGTGCCGGTATCATCACATGGCGCTCCTTGGCGATGGTGTTTCCGTTTTCTGTTGCTGCCGGTGGAGCCTGAATTTGCGCGACCTGCTCTATTTCATCTGCGGGGATACCCGTTGTATCCGGAATTTCTATTTGCCCGTTAACGTAAAATATTTCTTTAAGCAAACTGCCATCAGGCGAAAAATAAGTACAAGGCCCTTCGCGTTTACCGTTCTCGATGGTAAATGTTATGCTCAGTTTTCCAAGGCTGTCGTATTGTTTCACCAAACCGTCAACCTTCCCGGCCTGATAGTTCCGCTCTTCGCGCAATAAGCCGGTTTCGTAATAGAACCTTGCTGTCCCCTCGAGTCTTTTTTGATACCGGGGGAAAAGTTCTTTAACTGTTCCGTCGGGGTAAGTGGTTTTAAGTGTATCGTACTGGGCAAAAAGCACAACTGAAGAGAGCAGAAATATGAACATTAAACGCATGCGTAATACAACGAATCCTTAATCAACAAAAAACAAATAAAGCAAATAGTAATTTTAATCTCTTAGCCAAAGGGGCACAAACAAAAGCAAAACAAGCGTTATCCATGCAAGCACTACAAAACCCGAAGCAATATCACCGGCATATTCCAAAGCGTTAAAACGGGTTAATAAAAAATTCCAATCATGTTTAGCTCCGGGAGGTCCAAATAATTGCAGTTTTTGCTCAGCCGCATCACCGGCGTACACGCTTATGTTTATCAGGTTGTGCAACAATATGAACAGTGAAACCTGCATGAAATACTTAAACCGGTTAAAAATACTGAACACGATTAACAGTCCCGGCACAATAAGCTGTATAAGTGTTCCTCCCATCATCATTATAACCTCACCGCCCCATCCAAACAGAAAATGGCCTGCTTCGTGAATAATAAGGGCAAAATAATCCAGATATGAATACTCCCCGCGGTTGAGTATAATATACAAGCCAACGGCTGCAATAAGTACAGACGAGATCCAGGAAAAGACGAGTTCTTTTCTTGAAAAATGAGTCGTGCCTTCAATCATAAATAAGCTCCTCCGGCTTATGGATAAATTTTCGGTCTTTTTCTCATTGCTGTTTTGCAATCTTCAGAACAACAGTATTGATGCTCTTCCGTGCAGTTATGACAGCAAACAATTATTTTATCGCAATCTAAATTATGACAATTGATATAATGCGCGGTCGGTTTCAGGCAGTGATGACACGCGGCAGTATATTTTAGTTCTTCCCGTGTATTAGGTTCAAGAGCCTTCCGGTCATCAAAAACAAATACACCGCCTTCCCAAACGGTATCGGGCAGTTGTTTTACATAGGTGATAATGCCGCCATCCAACTGATAGACATCAGAAAACCCGCGCTCAACCATGTAGGCAGAGGCTTTCTCGCAGCGGATGCCGCCGGTACAGTAGGTTACTACTGTTTTATCTTTGTAATCCTCAAGTGTGTCAACAACTTTTTCCCATTCCCTAAAATTGGTCATTCCAGGCGTGAGGGCATTTTTGAAATGCCCGATTCTGCTTTCGTATGTATTGCGGGTGTCTATTATAACAAACTCTTTACCCGATGAATAAAAGTCCAGTAACTTTTCGGGTGAAAGCCGTTTGCCGCCATTGGCAAGTGATACTTTTGACAGACCCAAGTTTACCAGTTCTTTTTTAATACGCACGAACATTTTCGGGTGTACAAAATTTTCTATATCATCTTCCTTAAACAATACATCACTAAAACGCTCATCCGAACGAAGGAATTGTTTAAATGCACGTGCTTTTTCAATAGGTGCCGATATATTACCGTTAATACCTTCTTCGGCTACATATATCTTTCCGCGAATGCCCTCATCCATACAATATTGCAGAAGCGTGCCCTGTAGCTCTGCCGGATTTTTAACCGGAACATATTTGTAGAATGAAAGCAATCTGAATTCTTTACCGTTTTCCATTGCTCCTTAAAGTAACTTTTTATGCAAGCTTTAAATGTACAACTCCATTTTCAGAATTCAAGGGATTATAGCATGGAAAATAAAAAAAATAAGGCAAGTGTTTGCATTCATAGTGCAACGGTTTGGAGGAAAACATTGCCAAAGCCTAAAAGTTTTACTACTTTGAAGCTATAATTAACAATTTTGTTTCGCCGATGTCAGAAATAATTACACCAAAAGAATTAAAGACAACTCTCGATTTGTTAAAGATTGCTATAGCAAATCATTTTGGAGCGAATATAGAGAATATTATTCTCTATGGCTCATATGCCAGAGGTGATTTCCGTGAAGACTCTGCTGTTGACATCATGATACTTCTGAAGGCAGATCCGACATTGCCTGATGAAGATTTTGTTAATAATCTCTCTTTCGATTTTATGTATCATTATGGCTTTTTTTTCTCGATAATGTTGCAAAATGTTAATCTGTTCAATAAAGTAAGCGGATTTTATCCCTTTTTCGGGAACATTGACCGGGAGGGAGTTGTGTTATGAATGAAGATCAGAAACAGTTGGTTATCCATAGGATGGAAAAAGCAGGGAATAAAATTAAAGCTGTGGAATTATGTTACCGGGAAAAGTTGGTTCTTGAAGCAGGCTCAAATCTGTATTACTCAACTCTCAATAGTGCGCGTGCTTTATTGGCTGTCATAGGCAAAGACTCAAAATCTCATCAAGGATTTGTTCACCTGCTCAATGAAAATTTTATAAGAACCGGTATGATGGTTGAAGCGCAAGAATACCTGCACAACCCCGTTTTTAGATTTCAAGGGATTGCACATGAATAAATCATTCCAAGGGTTATGAGATCAGCGCGCAAACTGACTGACAAATCCTTTCCAATTCATCAATAAGTTTTCTTCAGTAATGTTAAGCGCGGAAAGTAATGCCTCTTTTTTGTTGTGCCGCAACAATTCGATTAATTGTTTTCTACCATAGGTTCTGTCAAGGTACATTACCATACTGCCCGAGAGGCCATACCGTAATTTACCTGTCCAGAATTTATCTAAAACGCCGGGTGCCTTGCTATCTGTAACAGCCTTTTTCACTTGAGCCATCCGGGCAGAATCACACTGGCCGGAAGCATAGGTTGCTAAGCCCTCAACAAACCAATCAATACCATCAACATCGCTGAAATCGGGACTAATGTTATACTGCCCGTGAAACACATGAACCAATTCATGGGTAATCAACTTTTGTGTCTCCATCGCGTTCGCGTACCGGTGCTCGCAAGAAGTTGTGTCCCACGTCTGTGGTAAAATTATGTCAAGCCGGGTTGCAACACCGCTTGCCACCATCCAGCATTCTGATTTGAAATCAGGCATTTTCCACTCCACTTGCCACGTACTGTCTATAGAGTTTCTGTCGGGGTGAATAAAGAAATCGAACTTATTGGGGAAAGGATTACCAAAAAAATTGACTACGGAAAAAATGCCGTTGTTGATAAAACCGAGATTTTCAGGCAAACTTGCTTTTCCGGTTTCAGTAAAAAACACATTATATGTTTTGTGTTTTTCGGCCAGCCATGCAGTTCCCGATAAACGCTGCTCAGCAAACAGCGAAACAAAGCACATGGTAAAAAATATAAAAAAGTAGCGTGTACAATGGTACATGGTGAAATCCAAATTTTGAGTTTCTTATTCTAATTATTTCAGATTGAATTTTAATAATAAACTCCTGTTCTATCCGCATAATTCTATCAAACGGAAAAACTTATACACAAACGGCAACCTACGATTACAAAACCCAAAAAAATTGCATAACTGTTTTCTATTGAAAATTCTTTTTTCGGAATACTTACATGCTGTACAGTAATTTATTCAAAAATGGTTCACGCACTTTTCAATGAGATCACCAATGTAAAAATTTATACGTTTAATGCCCCGTCATTATTTTTTTAGATTACTATTCAATACGGGTGTTTCATGTTTACCTGTTCCGGGGGTAAATAAAAACCGTTTTCGCTGAGTGCCAGTTTGTGCATTTTGTGTGATTTTTGTCTTAAAGCCCACATTCCCCAGTATTTACAGTATTTATGGTCAGAATATTTTGGCAACTTACTATTTAATTTTTATCTTTTCATGTTACTATCAAATCAAAAAATCACACAACAAATAAAGGAAATCCATGAGGAAGTGGATAGTTATAGCATTTGCCGCGTTTATACTAACGGGCAGTGTATTGGCGCAATGGCAAAAAGTAAACAATACTGATTTGGGTCTATCGGGAAAAATTTTCACATACAAAAATATCATTTTTCATCTCGGATCGAGTAATGGTTTTAAGATTAACAGGAGCACGGATAACGGCAGCACATGGACAAGCATAGCCGCACAGTTCCCCTACGATGTCTATTTTATATTAAGCCGGGCTAACGAGATAATGGCTGTAACAAAACAGTCAAGCGGCACGGCATATTTATTCTATGTATCAACGGATGATGGCGTAACATGGGCTGAGCGCTCGCGTATTGCGGCAGTTACCGGGAACGGGGCTATTATCAGTCTGGTTGAAGAAGGTGGCAATTTGTACGCGGTTTCCAACCGGCGCTCAACGTACAAGTCAACCGATGGCGGCCTAACGTGGCCAGTAGAAATACTACACGGTTCAACAGGAAAAAACCAAACCGGGTTTGCTGCATTGAACAACGTGTATGTCGTTACTCTCCTCGGGGCGGGCTCATTAGTTTCAACCGATGCAGGTGCAACGTGGGCTACGGTAAATGCAGGCGGCTTGTTTGTAACCGGTGCTTCTACTGTTAATGGTACGGTTTACGGGCTCACTTCGGGGGATGGTATTTATACACTTAACAGTGCAGGCAACGCGTGGGCTGCGAAGAAGAATGGGCTCCCCTCGCCGCTCACGTTTCAAATGGCAAAATTTGTTTTACCGTTACAAAACATTGCCGTGCTTGGCCTGCATGATTTTATGACGGGTACACTGACAGTTTATAAATCAAGTGATGCCGGGTCACAATGGGTAACGATACCAAACACCGGGCTGCCCCTGATTAATGCCGCGGTAACAGGTACATGGGTCGCAGCTCTCGGTAATACTCTCTATCTCTACAATAACGATGGTGCGAAGCCGCAGAATAACGGTATCTACAGCTCTTCACCAATTACCGCTATTGAAGATAAAAAAGAAATTGCCGGAAGAAAATTCCAGTTGGAGCAGAACTATCCAAACCCATTTAACCCGTCAACAAGAATTACTTATACTGTTGCGGAAAAAAGTTACGTACAGTTGCGCGTGTTTGATGTTCTCGGAAACATAGTCAGTGAATTGGTCAACGAGGAAAAGGGCGCGGGAAATTTCACGGTTAACTTTTCAGCTCATGGTTTATCGAGCGGAATATATTTCTATCAATTAAAAGCTGGGGGTGCTATTCAGACAAAAAAGCTTGAAGTGTTAAAGTGAACTTTTAACAATAGGGAAAAATCATCAGTGGGAATGCCGGTTGCTTGTGCCGTGTAAGTATTTTTTACGTGGGGCGGAGCCGTAGAATTAAAGTTAAACAAGTAAAAAATTTTAGGAGCAAATTAAGGTTGGAATGGATAGGATAGATTTCTCCGGGTTATTTGATGCAGGTTTTCTACCAGTTTTTGGTTACCATAAACATGTGTTTGTTATAAAGGAAAAAGAAGGCAAAAGATATGAAACTGATCATTATTTTAATGTTGTGTGCTATGGTTCCCCTGTTTTCACAGGATACGGCGAGTGCATCAATTGAGTTTGACGGGAATAGTTTTCAGGCGGACATTCATACCGCAGTTTTAGTTGAAAACATGATGAAAGTGAAAGTATTTACTATAATGGGTAAGCAGAAACCCATGGAGTTCACTTTTGATCTTTACTATGATAAAGTAAAAGGTACAAAGGAAAGTACTCTGGATTATTCACCAACACAGGACGCTTTCACCCTAAGCATATTCCCGGAGGGTCTCGCGAATATAATGAACAATTACTCGGTCAATGCAGGCACCTGCTCCTACACACTGGATGAAGAGCGGTCACTGTTATCCGTTTCGTTTGATGTGCAGGCGGTTAAAAGTGAATATATTGAGGGTAAAGTGCGGACTGATGTAAAGCCATTGAAATTAACGATTGAAAAAGTTACCTACAACAAAGAGAAATTGTAAAGTATTAAAGAAGCATGTACTGGTTGGGCAAACGCAGGCCTGAAATGTCTTTCTTAAACACCTGCTAGCATGCAGTGGAATGAATTGACTTGTAATTACCGGGCTGCCGGAATGATTTTGCAATTGGGATGCACAAAAAATAGTTTTCCGGGAGGATTTCACTGATTGTGCTTTACGGCGAATTAAGAAGAGCCACATTTAAACCCGCTCCAAAGAATCGTGAGGGATTGCAAATTCATTTTTGAGAAAAGAAGATTCAACTAACGAAGTGCCGCGTCTGATTGAGAAAACCTATGCTCCCCATGTCGCAGATAACATTTGAATATGGTTGGGTGGTATCCTCGGGAAGAATCCGCGAAGCGTCCCTTTGGGAGAACTTCCGACTTGGATGTAATATCGTTTTAGTGTGGGTAGTACCCTCGAGAAGATTCGAACTTCCGACCTGCGGTTTAGGAAACCGACGCTCTATCCTACTGAGCTACGAGGGCATAATTTTATGACTGTGCAAAAATACGGAAAATACAGCGTTTTTGTACGCTTGTTTTTTTCTTTTTCAAAATTTGTTTAGTGCGGCCACTTCTTCAGTAAAGAATAAGATTTTACGGTTTGTGAAACAGCTACTCCCCGCTTAACCGGGCTAAGCGGTTAGGTGAGCTTTTTTAATGCTATTTGATAAACAACATTTTCTTTAATTGCACTTTGCCGTTCCATTCCAGACGAGAAAAATACAGCCCGGTGGCAAGATTAACGGCATTGAACTGAACATAATTATACGTACCCGCTTCCACTTCCCCATCCAATAAAACAGTCACAAGCTGTCCTAAGGTATTATATATTTTCAAGGTTGCACGGCCATTGGCCGGAACGGTGAAAGTGATAACCGTTGAGGGGTTAAAGGGGTTGGGATAATTCTGTGTTAATAAAAATTCGCGTGGTGCATTACCATAAACCGCCTCGATGGTGTCCGAGTATGAAAATGAGCCGTTGTTATCAATTTGCTTTAAGCGGTAATAATTTTTCCCGTTGACCGGATTAACATCGGTGTAAGCGTATTCTTTTTTTACATTCGAGTTCCCGGCGCCTGCAACAAAACCAATCGTCTTCCATTTGATACCGCCGGTTGTAAAATAGCTGCTGTCTATTCCGCCCAGATGTTCTATTACAAATCCCGAGTTGTTAACTTCTGTTGCGGTTTCCCATGCAAGCAGCAAACTTCTGCCGCGTGCAGACGCTGTAAATGAAACCAGTTCAACAGGTAATGGCGCGGATAAATTCGGGTAAAAGAAAATTTCATTACTATTTCCACTGAACGCGGCAATGTCTATTATGCCGTCATTATTGTAATCAACCGGCAGCGAAAAAAACGGAGACGCCCCGGCAGCTAGTGAAAAATTTTGCAGGAATACACCGCTGCCGTTGTTTGTAAAAACCGAAACCGTTGATGATCCGTAATTTGTTGCCATAAGATCCATGGCTCCATCACCGTTAAAATCCGCGGATGCAATATGATACGGAAAACTGCCTGTTGAAACTGCTGAAGATTGGGTAAATGTTCCCGAGCCGTTGTTCAGCAGGATTGAAATACTTGCCGCACCATAATTAGCCGTTGCAAGGTCAATTGAACCGTCATTATTAAAATCGCCGGTTGCCACGGAAAACGGCCCGCTGCCCGTGTATGGAGTGCCTGATAATGTTAAACTGCCATTTCCGGAATTGATAAAAACATCCAGGGTATTGTTTATAGTTCCAGCTCCATCGCTGAAGTTTGTCGCGATAACGTCCAAATTTCCATCCGCGTTCACGTCGGAAATAGCGAGTCCCCGCGGGTCGCCGGATGTTGCCTGTACCGATGTGGTAAAAGTACCGTTGCCGTTATTGATAAGAATTGATAATGTTTTATTATTCGAGTTGCCGACAATAATATCGGATATGCCATCACCGCTGATGTCGCCTGCTGCGATGCCATAACAGTTTCCTCCTGTGTTGTTTACCGAGCCGCTGCTAAAAACGCCGCTGCCATTGTTCATCCAGGCAACGGTAAGATAATTGTTTAACCCGGAAACTGCCAAATCCAACTTGCCATCATTATTCAAATCGGCTGCCACAATCCCGGCTGGAGCCGGGTAAGGGTCGGCTATAACCGTTTCCGTGAAGCCGCCGTTCCCGCCATTTAAAAATATTGAGATACTATTGTTGAAAAAACTCACCGTGGCGAAATCGACGAGTCCATCCGTGTTAAAATCGCCTGAACATCCGGATGTACTTTGGATTGTTGTCGAAACGGCTGCTGCCGTTGAAAAATCGGCGGTTGTTGTTTCCGGCTTAATAGAAAACATCCAATGCTGCCCATTGCTTAAATAGCCGCCTTCGGCACTTTTAACTGATGATGTGAGCGAGACAGTGACTAACTCGCCTTTTATAAAGTTGTGAGCGGGGGTAAAAGTAAATGAGGTACCGCTTATATCCAAGGCGATATTGCCGTCGTGCCTGCCGGAAAGGGATCCGTACACAACGAAAGTCCCGGAATTGAGCGAATCAGGGTTCAACGCTTTGTTAAGAGTTGCCGAGATATTGGTGTTGGGCGCGATGCTTTGTGCATTTGGTGCGGGATACTTGTTTATTACCGTAAATAGCAACGGTGAGTTTGCCGGATTATTCAGGGCGCTATCGGTATTATAAAATTCCCGGCCGTTGTCACCCAAATATTCCATAACAGCCGAACGGTATATCTGTCCGGGGGTTAATCCGGAGATGCTGGCATTGGTCCCCGTTCCGTTATAGACGCAATACCATCCCGAAGTGCCAATTTGGGTTCCTGTTCCAAAAATGCTGCCAGCATTATACGTTGTTAAATAAACCGGTAAAGCCGAGCCGTTAATTCCCTGTTGAACAAAAACCGCGCTTCTTGTACCGTTGCCCCTGGTCCAACTAATATTAAGATGAGTTGACTGCACATTTGAATACATTATGGCGCTTGCCTGCACCTTGCTTACTGTTGAAACATTTGCAGGATTTTTAGTAGCGTTACTGGTGTAAAACTGCTTGTTTGGTCCGGAAACTAAATACTCGCAAACTGCAACGCGGTATATTTCACCCGGTAATAATCCATGAACTGTTGTTCTTTCACCGGCACCATTATAAATACAATACCACCCGCTGCTGCCTATTTGCGTTCCGCTGCCAAAACTGCTGTCTGCTGTATACACGGTATTTATTTCGGGCACCGGTGTCCCTTCATTGCCATGAAACATGAAAACAGACCGTGCGCTCCCATTTCCATTCTTCCATGCAATAGCTGTGCTGCTCCAATTGACATCCGTAAAAGTTACATTAAATGCCTGATTCATGCCTGCATTAATCGGCGCTGTTGAGGGTACAACCCAATTAGCATTATTAGTTAAAGTGCCGGAATTATTATGCTGCGTGGCATCGTTAGCAATTAATCCGGCACCTTCGTCAAACCGCCAGTATCCCATTAAACCCGGCTCGGTGCCTGCAAGTGTTGTGCTCATACTGCCCTGTATTTCTGCCTGTGAGCGGACCGTATTCCAAATCCTGAAATCGTCCATGTTGCCAGTATGAGAATAAGCATTATTTGCTCCACCGATTTTCAAATTGGTCAATGCAATATCCGGACCGTCAGAAGCCCCGATCGCGGCAACAAGAACACCATTTAAGTATATACCACGGAAACTACCTGCGTTACCCCCGGAGACTAATGCAACATGTGTCCATTGATCCATGTATGATTGGTAATTAGCTGCAATGCGGCCTGAGTTATTAGGGTCACCATAATCCCAATACAAATTTCGATCAAGCCAGGGTACATACGCGGCTACTGTATTTCCCAATGTGCCGTTCCCGATTTTAACAGCAGGTAAATCCTGCAAATCGACATTGGTAACAAAATTCCAAAACTCAATCGTTATAGGTCCTCCTGCAGCCCATGAAAAAGAAGGTATGTTAAGATACGACGTAAGTCTCATAAAACTAATGGCATTTCCGACAGGAGTAGGGATGTTTATTGCCGGTGCATTTGCAGGGTTGTTTTGTCCGGTTGTTGTAAAATATTGTTCAGCTCCATCTGCGCCAATATACTCAGCCACAGATGCTCTGTAGGTTTGTCCAACCGTAAGCCCCGTTACTTCAACGGTAGTCCCCGTTCCATTATAAACGCAATACCAGCCGCTTGAACCAATCTGTGTGCCCGAACTAAAAGCAGTACTGGCTGTGTATGTTATGTTGTTTACCGGTAATGGGCTTCCCGTGGCACTGTTTGCAACAAAAACTGCACGCCTGCTGCCATTGCCGTTTAACCAGCTGATATCAGTTTGAGCCACACCGGTATTCGCGAATGTTATTCCACTGGCTTGTAATGCAATGGTTCCCACATTTTGGGGATTATTTGTTCCAGTCGTCGTAAAGAATTTTTCTGCACCATCAGCGCCCGAATATTCACAAACCGCAACGCGTGAACTGTCACCGATGGGAAGCCCCGTTACGATAACAGACACCCCGGTGCCATTATAGACGCAATACCAGCCGGTGGAGCCAATCTGAGTGCCTGAGCCAAATACTGTGTCCGCCGTATATGTTATATTGTTTACCGGCAATGGACTTCCTGAAGTGCCATGATTGACAAAAACTGCACGCCTGCTGCCGTTACCGTTTGACCAGTTGATATCCGTTTGCGCTGCACCGGTATTTGCAAATGTTATGGTTCCCGCCTGTGTTGCAATTGTCCCGGCATTTTTTGGGTTATTCACTTCCGTTGTAGTAAAAAACGTCTCGGCACCATTAGCGCCCATGTATTCGCAAACCGCAACCCGGGAACTGTCACCAATGGCAAGTCCGGTTGCCGTTACCGTTGTTCCTGTTCCATTATAAACGCAATACCAACCGGATGAGCCGATTTGAGTGCCTGAGCCAAATACCGTATCGGCAGTGTATGTTGTGTTGTTTACCGGGGCAGGGCTTCCCGTGGTACCGTGTAAAACAAAAACCGCGCGCCTGCTGCCGTTTCCGTTTATCCAGGTAATATCTGTTTTGGCCGCACCGGTATTGGCAAATGCAATGTTTCCGGCCTGTGTTGTAATGGTTTTTATGTTTTTAGGGTTATTTGTACCTGTTGCAGTGAAATATGTTTCCGCGCCATTTGCGCCCATGTATTCGCAAACCGCAACACGGGAACTGTCGCCGATGGCTAATCCGGCTGCTGAAACCGTTGTTCCTGTTCCATTATAAACGCAATACCAACCGGATGAGCCGATTTGAGTGCCTGAGCCAAATACCGTATCCGCGGTGTATGTCGTGTTGTCAACCGGAACCGGGCTTCCCGTGGTGCCGCGTGAGATGAAAACCGCGCGCCTGCTGCCGTTGCCGTTTATCCAGGTAATATCTGTTTTGGCCGCACCGGTATTGGCAAATGCAATGTTTCCGGCCTGTGTTGTAATGGTTTTTATGTTTTTTGGGTTATCCGCTGCCGGTGTAGTAAAAAAAGTTTCCGCCCCGTTTGTGCCCATGTATTCGCAAACAGCAACACGGGAACTATCACCAATTGCAAGTCCGGTTGCCGTTACCGTTGTTCCTGTTCCATTGTAAACGCAGTACCACCCGCTTTGGCCAATCTGCGAGCCGGAGCCAAACAATGTATCTGCGATGTAGGTCGTGTTGTTAACCGGAACCGGGCTTCCCGTGGTGCCGCGTCAGGTAATATCTGTTTTGGCCGCACCGGTATTGGCAAATGCAATGTTTCCGGCCTGTGTAGTAATAGTCCCTACATTTTTAGGATTGTTTGTTCCAGTTGTTGTAAAATATGTTTCCGCGCCATCCGTCCCCATGTAATCACAAACAGCAACACGGGAACTGTCACCTATCGCAAGACCGGTTACCGATACCGTTATTCCCGTTCCATTATAAACGCAGTACCAGCCGCTTAAGCCGATCTGTGTCCCTGAACCAAACATAGTATTTGCGGTATAGGTTATATTGTTAACCGGAACCGGGCTTCCTACAGTACTGTGAGAAACAAATACAGCGCGCCAGCTGCCGTTGCCGTTTATCCATGTAATGTCTGTTTGTGCCGCACCGGTATTGGCGAATGTTATGTTCCCGGCCTGTGTTGTTACCGTTTTAAGGTTTTTAGGGTTATTCGTGCCTAGTGTGGTAAAGTACGTTTCCGTTCCATTTGCACCTAAATATTCGCAAACTGCAAAACGGGAGCTGTCTTCAATAGCAAGGCCGGTTACCGTAACAGATGTACCTGTGCCATTATAAACGCAATACCAATCTGTGGAGCCAATCTGCATTCCTGAACCATACACAGTATTCGCAGTATAGGTCGTATTGTTTACCGGAACCGGGCTTCCCGAAGTACTCCGTGAGGCAAAAACAGCGCGCCTGCTGCCGTTACCGTTAGACCAATTAATAGTTGTTTGTGCCGCCTGAGTATTTGTAAATGTAATATTACCCGCCTGAGTAAAAGTATTAACCATTATATGAACACTATCCGTGAACGACGATGCCAAAGCAAAATCCATCGCGCCGTCATTATTGAAATCTGCTGAAGTAACCCATCCCGGGCTTTGAGATCCTAACTGCCCGGATGAAAACAAGGCAAACGTACCCAGCCCGTTGTTCTTGAAAAGGTTATAGGAATTTGAATTATCGCCCCCTATCAAGTCCAAAGCTCCATCACCGTCAAAATCAGCAAAAGAAAGCGAGCGAGGCTGGTTTGATGCAGAAATTGGCGACCCGTTCTGAAAGCTAAAGTTGCCCGCGTTTGACAAGATGGAGATAGATTGATTGTTGTCTCTTGCTATGGCTAAATCCGGCAGTCTGTCTCCATTAAAGTCTGCCATGCTCAGTACGGTAGGGTAAGTACCCGCTGATGATGGATCTATACGGGTAAATCCGGCATATCCATTATTGCTAAGCACTGTTACCGAGTAGTAGTCATAGTCTCCGAGAGCAAGATCTATGGTACCATCCAGATTAAAATCACCGGCAACAATTGCCCTGTCGGATGAATAGTTTGCTAAAACGGTCGAGACCAGAGAAAAGGTTCCCGCTCCGTTATTGATAAGTATATAAACCCCGTTAATTGCATAATATGTTACGGCAATATCCAGATCGCCATCGCCATCAAAATCTCCCGCAGCCAATTCGGATGAGCCCAGACCAAAGAGTAAAGTGGAGAGGAGTGAGAATATACCGCTCCCATTATTTGAAAGAATGCCAATTTGTCCGGTTCCTGCTTGCCCTCCTAAAAGTGTTAAAGCCAAATCGATCGTTCCGTTACCATCAAAATCCCCGCTAATCATTTTACCCGGCTGATTTCCCGGCACAGGCCGTGAGGTTTCAGTAAGCACACCGCTCCCATTGTTTAAAAGAATTGATACGTCCAAAGACGGCTGATTTGGTGTTGCAATATCGGTATTACCGTCACCATTAAAATCCGCCGCGACAATGCCAGAGGGATAAACATGTGTGCCTGCCTGCGAAACCCGGGTAAAAGAAGCAGGTGCCAGTTTTGCTTTAACGGTAAACTGCAGGTGATATCCCGCTGGCAGCACAGTGCCATTGATGTTTTGGATAGCATTTGTCAGTGTTACGTTTACGATTTCACCATACTTGAATGGAATACCTGGTGAAAATGTAAATGTTTTGTCGGCATTACTGAAAGCAATTGTTCCGGTGTGTTTGCCCGAAACCGATCCATAAACAAGAATGGTCTGCGCGTTTAAGGTGCCGGTATTCATTATCTGATCAAAAGTTGCGCTAATTGCCGGGTTGGTAATAACATTGTTTTCATTAAGATTAGGACTAATAGTAGAAACAGCGGGTGCAGAACTGTAATAAATAGGCGCATTTGCCGGATTACCGGCAGCAGCTGCATTCATATAATATTCATACCCTGCCGATCCGAAATACTCGCAAACCGCCACACGGTATTCTGCGCCACTTGTCAGACCAGTGATGGTAACACTGCTTCCCGCACCATTGTAAACGCAATACCAGCCCGATGTACCCACCTGTGAACCCGAGCCAAATGTTGCATTTGCCGAATATGTCGTGCCGTTTACCGGCGCAACACTGCCGGTTGTACCTGACCGCACAAAAACAGCACGGTAATTTCCGTTGCCGCTTGTCCAGCTAACACCGGCCTGTGTACCGGTTGAGTTATTAAATGCAATATTGCCTGTCTGAGTTATACGCAAAGGTGCAGCGGAGGAACTCCATGTGGGCGAATTAATGAGGGTGGCGGTATTGCCGTGACCGCTGGCATCGGCCGAAGTATTACCAGAACCTTCATCGAATTTCCAGTATCCAACCAATCCGGCTTCGGTGCCTGTTAAAGTTGTTTGATAAGTGCTTTGAATCTGTTGTTGTGTTCTAGCCACGTTCCATACACGGAATTCATCGATTCTTCCTTTGTGGTAGGCAACTGAAGGCAAACCTCCGATGTGCAAACCGGTTAAAGGAATGTCTGGCCCATCGGAGGAAGCCGAAGAGGCAGCAAGAAATCCATCAATATAAATACCGCGGAAGTTTCCTGAATTTCCCTCAGAAACCAATGCAATGTGTACCCATCTGTTCACTTGAGAATTGTAACCCGCCGTTAATCGCCCGTTTCCTGAATTAGCACCATAGTCCCAATAGATAACTCTATCAGACCAAGGGACGCTGGCAGAAACAATATTACTAGTGGAACTATCACCGATTCGAAATGCAAGAGAAGCCTGAATTTCACCGGCATTGACCCTGTTCCAAAATTCAATCGTTACCGGGCCGCCGGCCGGCCACGAAAAATTCGGAACACTGACGTAATTACTTGTCCCGTTAAAAACAAGTGCATTGCCCTGCGCGTGGGCAATTGCAGTAAAAAAAAATGCAAATACAAAAAAACGGATAAGACGATACATAGCTTTCCTCTGAAAACACATTTAGATTTAGCAATAAAAAGAATACGTATCGCATATACGCCTTACATACCAATGCGGCGAACCGGATAGAAATTTGCCACTCTCAGTAGAATGGGAGAAATGCAGGAATATGTTTAATTACGTAACACACAAATTGAACAGGTACTTGTCTTTAACGAACACAAATCGGTCATATTTATATACGGCAGGTTTATTTCGGGAATACTAACAGCAGGTTCTCTGCAAATTCCACAAATTCCTTTTTTTTAACCGTCAGGCACCGTTTAGCTAAAGAAAGCACTATTAAGAAGAAGATAACTATTATTTGCAGATATACAAGCCCTTTGGCTTACGGGGATACATGGAAATTAAATGAAAAGATACAACAACTCAGCCTCAAAGCACAAAAACTATCTTCTGTTTCGCGGATTAGGAAACCGGTGCTCTCAGTGTTACCGGAGTGGGCAGTTAGATAAATTGGATGTGTTGTAATTGTAAAAGTGTTAAAATGGGTGGGGTTAGTTGGGCGGGTGCCCTGATGAGATTACGGGGGTTTTTTATTAGAAAAAAATACCGAGATTGCGACGTTTTTGTACGCTTGTTTTTTAGTTTTTCGAAATTTGTTCGATTTAATATCACTGCCCCAGAACTCCATAAGCAATTCCATCTTTGGCAAATCACTTGTTTGTGCTGTTAAAAGCCGCCATGAACCATAAAATAAACCGGGGGGCAATTGAAATACCCTTTGAAAACAGCGGTTTGTGACTTTTTTTACACGTTTTTAATTTTCTTTTTTTTAGTTTTCGCTCTTGGATGTAAAATATTGTTAATGCAAGGATGCGTTTAAGGAGTGTAGGGTAGTAATTACCCGTTATATTAAAAGAAAAGAAGATTTTGCTATTATTAAAATTTGCTCGTAGTGCTTTCCGGATTGCTTTTTTGTGCTGTATTACCGCGTTTGCCGCGCATGCAAAAATTAGTTCGCACAATCATCAGGCATCTCCCGACAGTCTGGAGACGGCAATTGCGCAATCTGCCGGCCCCCGGAAAGTTGATTTACTTAACAATGCCATCTATTATGTTCACCGGGAAAATTTCGAGAAGGCAAAATCGAACGCTGAAAAAGCTCTTACAATAGCAGCATTGCTAAAATACGACCGTGGTGAAGCCACTGCCCTGCTTAATATCGGTTACGTCCACTTCCTTAGGAATAAAATAGATTCATCCCTTGCTTGTTATAACAAAGCTTTTGGTCTAATTGAACAAAAGAATATGCGTGATTTGCTCCCGATGGCTTATAACAATATGGGGCTTACCTTGTGGCGGAAAAGCGATTTTTTGGGTGCGCTCAGTAATTATAAACAAGCGGCTGCACTGGCCAGAGAATTAAGTAATGCCACGGAACTGGGGCGGGCTTATAATAATATTGGGCTCATTTACTGGAAATCGGGTGACTACAGCGAGTGTAACGATTTTTTCTTGAAAGCCCTGTCAATTCGTGACCAACTCGGAGAACCTTTTGACCGGGTGACCACGATAAATAACCTTGCCCGTTTTTACTACGAGATAAGCGATTTTAAGCGGTGTCTTGAATACTCGCAAAAAGCATTTGCCATAGCCCGTTCGGTTGATGATAAGTATGGTTTGGGGCGGGCGTACAGCAATATCGGTTTCGCGTATGCCGGATTGAAACAGTACGAAAAAGCAATCGAGTCGCTGACAAAATCGCTTGAAATGAAACAATCTTCTAATGATGTGCCGGGTATTGCTTTTACCCTTAGCGAAATTGGTCATGTGTATTACGAACAGGGGCAGTACGATATGGCGCTGCAATACTTTGGCAGAGCGGTTAAAATACGCAAGGAAATACGTTACATTTACGGGATAAGCGATAATTACAAGCAAATTGCCCTTGTTTTTATCAAACAGAACAAAATACCACAGGCGCTTAATTATATTGCAATGAGCCTTGAGATTGCCGTTAAAAACGATATGAAAGATATTGTGCGTGTTTGTTACGAGGAACTCGCAAAAATAAACGAAGCAAAGGGAAACTACTCGTCATCATTGCGCTATTACAAACTTTTCGTGTCCCTTAAAGACTCGATAGAAGGGCGCTCGAAAACAGAGCGGATATCTCAGCTTACCAACCGGTATGAAAGTGAAATAAAGGAAAAGGAAATTGTTCAGCTTACCAACCGGCAAAAAATACAGCAGTTGGAAATAGAAAAAAAGAACATGCAGATTTATCTGCTTTGGTCCGGCTTAGCACTGGTTTTAGGATTTATCACGTACATATTCTTTAAGTACAAAAGCGAACAGAAAATTAAACAGGAATTAGCATACTCTAATACAACCAAAGATAAACTGTTCTCGATTATCGCGCATGACTTGCGCAGCCCCTTTATCGGACTTTTGGGTTACACCGAAATTCTTAAAGAAGATTATAACGATTTGCCCGATGAGATGCGTAAGCAGTATATTGGCAACATAGATACAACGATCAAGGAATTGTTTAAACTCCTCGAGGGATTGCTCGAATGGGCAAAAGTACAATCGCGCAACCTTACCTACAAACCGGAGCTGGTTAACCTGTATGAAATCGCGCAGAATGCCGTGCTGTTGCTGCAGCAGGCAATAACCAACAAGGGCATAGAGATAGCTATAGATGTGGATGAAAAACTATTGGTTTTTGCCGATGCGCAAATGGCATACTCCATATTAAGGAACCTGCTGTCGAATGCGATTAAATTTTCGGACAACGGGCAGAAAATAACAATAGCCGCCAAAAAGAAAGCCGAACATGTTGAGATACGCGTCATAGATACCGGAGCCGGTATCCCGGCGGAACATCTGCACAAGCTGTTTTCACCGGGCTCTAAATTTTCAACTATAGGTACCCGGGGCGAAAAAGGCACGGGAATCGGGTTGTCGATAGTAAGTGAACTGGTAAAAATCAACAAGGGGGAAATCAGAGTTGAAAGTACTATCGGAAAGGGCAGCACTTTTATTATATCCCTGCCGGGTAAAAATTAAACCCAAATTACGCGGCAACAGTGCAAGTTTATTGTATATTATTATACAGCAAGACACCTCACCTCCCGCCCTCTCCTTCGTAAGGAGAGGGGGCTGTAACCGCTTGTTTTTAAAGAAGTTGCAGTCTTTCAATCGTTGAAACGCAATGTTGAAGTTGAAAAGAGCCGCTGTTTCCGCAGCCCTTTTTGTTAAAACCGTGTCATCATTTTAAGTTCTACACCGCTAAACTCGGGTTCATACCTGCAAACACCGCCAATACATATTGTACCAGCCTGCCGTGAACCGAAAAGGAGGTTTAAGTCCGTGTGCTCGCCAATCTGATAACCGAACTGCACCATGTTCCACATTTTCCTAACCATGTTGCCTTTTGTCGGCTCTTTTGTTTCGAGTTCTGAAAGCAGTGAAACAGAAAAAGACGGTGAGCGCAGATATTCGATAAGCACTGCATCCGTGTAAAATGTTTCGCCGGTTTTTCTTTCGGTTGTATATTGATGTTCTATAATCAGCCGGAAGGTGTTAATCTCATCGAGATAATATTTGCAGTCGATGATAGGGGTAATATTTTTTGTGCTGTCTTTACTTTCCTCGTTATAACCAAATATACCGGTAATAGTCAAATTGTCGTTAAAGTGGTGTGCAATTTGTGAATACACTTCGCGCATTTGCGTGAATGTTTTTAATCCTGCAGGCGCGGGGGCATCTTTCCGGACACTCCGTTGGTACAAAGACCACGCGGGTAAGGTATTAGTTAAACCATAAGAAATGAGTAATGAAGAACCCTCTGCATACTGATATGAGCCTTCGATTAAATAACCGTTTTCGTTGGCGGCATCAAGGCTAACGGTGTGCCGGTTTAATAACAGGTAGGTGTAGTCTTTGCGCGTCGCGGGCGGCGTATTGTAGCTTACGCTGCCATTGCCTGTAGTAAACGAAAAATTGTCATAATATTTATACTCGCTGCTTAAACTAAAACCTTCTTCATACATGTTAAGATTGCCGTAAAATGCTTTGCCTGTGATACTTTCTTTTCCGGCAAAGTTTTCCTGTTTTTCGTCCTCATCTTTTTTAATGCCATACTCAACATATACATCGCCAAACGGTAAGGAAGGCTGCACGCGGAACGCATAGAGGGTGGTGGTGGACTTTATCTGCCCCTGTTTCTGGTTTGATGCGAGTGAGAAGCCGGTCTTCAAGTCTTTCATTATGCGGTATTCAAAATCGGCGGCGTGTAAAATATCGGTTCTGTCTCCTGATTTATTTTCCGGCATTCCAGAAAGCGCGGTAACGGTAAGGTTATGATACCGTGCTTTTATTTTAACACCCTGCAGGTTATTATCCTCGCGCAGGTTCCGGTCTTCGTAACTTTTAAGCACCATGCCCCTGCCGAAAAGTGCATAGTAGTTGCCGACTGTCAGTTCCATACCGGCATCAGCTTCGCCTAATTCGGCTTTAATATATTTGAACCCGATATCTGAATACCGTTCTTTGGCTCCGCTCCAATTGGTGCTGAAGTTTACCGGCTGGAAAATATCAAAGCGAATGCCCGTGGTAAATATTCCATACGTGTAGTCAAGGTTTAACCAGTTTTCAAATATTTCCCGGTCGGTATTAATGTCGTTGGAATATTTAAGCTGATTGGAAATACCAAGTCCCTCGGGAAGATTGGCTTTAGGCATCTCATCCTGAGCTAAGATGAGCGTTGTTGACAGGAAAAGCAAAAAGAAAAAAATATTTTTCATAGTAATGAGTGTTGTTAATTTTAAGGGGGAAATGGAAAAGCGCGGCTGTAAAACCGCGCTTTAAAATATTATGGCAACAATGCGTTCAGTTTTTTTCTCAGGGTAATTTCATCACCTTTTTTGTATCCCATGTGCGTGTAAACAATAGTGCCGTTTTTATCGATGAGCGCGGTAAAAGGTATTGCCTGCGCGTAATATTTTCTGGCGGCATCAGAGTTCGGGTCGAGCAGCACGGTAAACGTGTATTTTTTTGATTTAACGAGGGGCTTCACTTTTGCAGCGCTTTTTTCATTGTCTGTGGAAACAGCGAAAAGAGTTAATCCTTTGGGGTTAAACTCATCATAAATTTTTTGGATTTCAACCATTTCTTCCATGCATGGTTTGCACCAAGTTGCCCAGAAACTTATCAGAACCGGTCCTTTGCCGAGTGAAGATTTCAGCCCAACAATGTTCCCGTCGATATCTTCGAGTTTAAAGTCGGGGGCTTTTCTTCCGGTTAAAGCCGCGGGATCCTGCGCGAAAATTATTGTTGCCGTGGCGAATAAAACCATGCAAGCTATTACGAGATGTTTCATGTAAACTCCAAATAGTAAAATAGACTGTTAATAAAATACAAATTATCGGGGATTTTTCTTAAACTTGCTTTTACTACGAAAAACTTTCTTCTATTTTATTGTAGATATCAGAAAAGTTTGGTGAATAAGCTCTCTTAATTCTGGCTAGGACAAATATTCGCGTTTATTAAAATTGAGTTTCCATGTACATTTATAAAATTATCATAATTGTTTTTTGCCTGTCCCTGTTCGCGCAGGGGCAAAGCGGCGGCATTACCGATAAAACCGCGGCGGCGGCAACCGACAGTACGAAGAAAAAACCAGTCATAGATTCCCTCAGGATTCTACAGAGAACTGACAGCCTGGCAGGTAAAGCCTCTAATGTTGCAACCGATACTACCAAGAAGAAAGCAGTTATAGACACCGTCCGGTTTCAACAGCAAAAACAGTTTGCACAACAGAGCAGGGTTATAACAGATAGTACATTCCTTTGGAACGATTACCGGTATTTTGCCGATTTTTTGGGCAGTTCAGGTTTATCATTCAAAAGATCTCTCGGAACCTCCGGACAGCCGGAAGAAGTGCTGCTGTACGGGTTGGGTAACGGGATGATAAGTGCTTTTGAAGATGGCGAGCTTGCAAACAACAGGTCAAGCGGTATATTTAACTTAAATTACATGCAGGGTGAAGGTGTTGAAAAGATTGAATTGCCGCCCTTGAGCCGCGGATTTTTATACGGTCCGCTAAACAATCCGGTTTCGTTACATGCAATTGGTACATCGGGCATTTCGGGTGTGCCCTATACAAGGGTAAAATATTTTCAGGCACCGTTCTTGGAAGGGTTTTTCGATTTCAGGCAGCAGCAAATGTTTTTTAAGAAGCTGTATTTTGCATTGGAAGTAAGCAACCGGAAAAAAGATGAAGGGTATGCCGCCTCGGGGAGCAGTTCATGGCTGGCATCAGTACAATTAATGTATCCGCTCAGTAAAAAACTTACCTTGGGAGCCACGTACCGTTTCGCCAAATTTGCCCCGGGATTATTTGGAGGAGTGGATATGGATTCCATTAAAGGACTATACAAGAAACCCGATGAAGTATTATATGATGAGATTTTAGCACCTATAGCAACACCCGACAGATACTATAGTACATTCCAGAATGCCCTCTCGTTTTCCGCTAGATACTTGTATAGCGAAAATTTCTATAACGAGTTAGTCGTTTACGGTCGTGAAAGTGTTTCCAAATTCCGGATGAATGCTGAGGACACTTTAGGTTCGCCAGGCCGCATGTCTATAAATCAGAGCGTAAAAACCGCCGGGCTGAAATTACAGCATGAACTTATAACAGATGAATTGATTGTTTCTGTAAACGAGGGTATTGAAAACTCAACAGGGCGCGATACTTTTTACACAGGTAACCCGACATACAGGGCATGGTATCTTTCAGGCAGTGCAACGTTTTTTCCAAAACGGAGCATTCAACCCTCGGTATTTGCAAAAATTGCCGGTAGCAATAACAATACTCTGCCGGGAGCCGGTGCCGATGTAAATGTAACCCTCTTCAAGGGTATTTCCGTGTACGCGGGGATGGCAGCTTTTCAACGCGAAAAGGGGTTCTGGGCGAAAGATAAAACAACATTTACGGTTGCCGAAGGCAGGCTTGAGTATGCTGTGTCACCAGGTGAGCAGTATTATCTATCGGTGTACCATTACCGTTCGGCTGATGCAGTTGGGAAAAGGGATCTGCTGGTTGCCGAAAAAAACTCCATAAGTAAACTAACCGTGAGCGAAGATAAAATTGAAGCATCGGGCATTGCATTTTCGGGCATAAAAAAAATCGGGTATCTCAGTATCGAAGGTTCGCTTTCGGGATTTATAGCACAGAATAAAACGGGAAAGAGTGCCGAAATACCACTTTTATCCGGTCAGGCGGGTATATATTATTGTAATGTGCACTTCGATTCGAGTCTGGTGATAAAAACAGGGCTGAATGCGCGGTTTTTCTCGCAATTTACCCCGCTTGCGTATGATTTATTCTTTAATACAACATATCAAAAAGTTGGCACTGCTGCCGTGGCAGCTAACGCGGACCTTTCGTACTTTATGGCTGGTGAGATAAAGAAAAGGGCAATTGTTTATTTTACCTGGGAAAACATTCTGGACCGGATGTATTATCTTACCGCGTATTATCCTATGCCCCGCCGCGGAATAAGGCTTGGTATTGTGTGGCAGTTGTATAATTAACAAATAAATCTGGTGTGTAAAGCTATAGAACAATACTTTTTGTCTCGATTTTAGTCTATAACCGATGCGAAAATGGCTTTTTAGAGTGTACTCGAAATAGGGAAACATCTCCGCGTGTCCGAATGGGATTGGGAGACGAGATTCAGGGTTTACATAGAGCAGGGTAAGGGTTTTGTAGCAATATGGAAGTTCTATTAAGTAGAAATATTGCTAATGACGTTTATGTCATTGAGCTTGAGCCCCGCTTCAGAGGGCTTTCCATAAGCCAGACCCGCTCTTTAGCGGGTTGCGCCGTAGAAGATTCTTCGCTTTTATAGGCTCTCTCACCCGGTCTGAAGGCTGGGCAAAACAGTTTACCCACCGGAAAACCTCTTCCGCCGATTGGTAAACCGGTAATCAAGTTATTATCGAATTAATTTTCAAATAGTTTAGTTCTCCATCAATTGGCTAATAGTAACCAAAAGCAAAAGGCGGGTTGTTGAAATACTGCGATTTTATGCGGGAATAAAGCTTTTTTAGTACCATGCTGTAGCGAATCTTTTGGTATGTAATTTGCTTTATAATGAAAAAAGATGTTAGAGTAATGAATAAAATAGTTTTAGAATTTGGATTGTTAGTGTTTTCCCTGTCGCTGATATTTTTTAGTCAGCTCGGGTTAGGCATTGGTCAGACGTTTTTGCGGTCATTTGTGATTTTTGCCGTTGTGACAACCATGGCGGGCATTTTAGCACTTACTTTTATTAGAGCTATTAACAAAGCTTCTGAAGAAAAAGGACGCAGACAAGCAGACAATTTATTAGGAAACGAAAACGATGAATAACGAACTTCTATGGATGGAATATAAACGTAATCCTGATGTAGGCGTAAAACAGCGCATCATCATGCAGTACACCAATCTGGTGCATTACGTTATACAGCGGTCGCATTTAATTTCGCAGACCGTTGTGAATGAAGACGATTATTTTCAGATAGGCGTTGAAGGTTTAAGTGAAGCGATTGAACGCTTTGACCCTGCTTATGGTACCAAATTTGAAACCTATGCCATTCCCCGTATTAAAGGTAAGATCCTTGATGAATTGCGCAAAATCCATGCAAAATCCATGGTTGGTGCCAAAAGAAAGCAGTTTGCTAAAACATTTTCACTTACCGAACAATACAATGATGAAGAAGGCTCACAGTTATATGAGCTTATCCCCGATGACAACGATACCCCCGAGATGGAATTAGACAAATCTGAATTGAGGACTATTATGATACAAGCACTAAAACAATTACCAGAGCGCGAGCGCCTTATTATCAGCCTTTATTATTACGAGAGCCTTTCATACAAAGAAATAGCCGAACTGCTGAATGTAACCATTTCACGGGTTTCGCAAATACATACCAGAGTAATCGAAAAACTAAAACTAACTGTGGCGAATTATCATGATTGAACAAGCTATCCAAAACAAAAGAGAAAAAAACATTAAGCTGCTGGGCAATGCGTACACGCTGCCAGCACTGCCCTTTATTATCGAGGAAGTTAACCGGGTTATCGAAGACCCGCGTGCCAGTGCCTCGAATCTGGGTGAAGTAATCAGCAAAGACCAGGGATTGGTAACCAAAATACTTGCGGTTGCAAATTCTCCTTTGTATGGTATTCCCCGCCGCGTTTCAACTATCGATTTTGCCATCATTATTCTTGGCTTTAATCACATTAAAAACATCGTTGTCGCCTTTTCGCTTATGGACTCCATTGGCGGGGCAGACAGTGCAATGTTTGACCGGAAAAAATTCTGGCTGCACTCTATTATGATGGCAACCGCTGCAAAACGCATCGCGGACGATTTGGGCTATCATGTTTCAGGTGAAGCATTTACCGCCGGGCTGCTGCACGATTTAGGCATCCCCATTGTAAATAAATTTTTCCCCAAAGAATACAAACAAATCGTAGAATCCGTAAAAGAAAAAGGCTTGACATTTAAAGAAGCCGAAATAGAGGCGTTGGGATTAGACCATCAGGAAATCGGCAAATTGCTTGTTGAGCGCTGGAATCTTCCGGCAGTGTTAGCAGAAGTTGTCGGGTGCCATCACGAGCCATCACTTTCGAATGAACATAAAATTTTAACTTCGCTGGTACATGTAACCGATTATATGACGAGTAAGCTCAATATTGGTGAGTTTTTATGGGATGAGAACTATGCTTTCGACCCTTCGGTTTTAACCACCCTGCGTTTGGGTAACGAAGAGTATTTTGCTGCTTTCATAAACAGCTATCAGCATCAGTTCATGGAACAATTAGAAATTTTACAAGCTATATAAGCGGAGTTATCATGCCAACGTCACTGAATTTAACAATAGATGTGGAAAAAAGAAGAAAAACCGAGAAAATTCTCGCGAATATATATTCATTACCCGCAATTCCTGAAATTATGTTCGAGACATCCCGTTTGCTCGATGACCCCTCGACCTCAACCGCGGCTTTAGCCAGGCTTATCGGTAAAGACCAGGGGCTTGCATCAAGGATACTCTCGATTGCAAACTCAGCCTTATACGGACTGCCGAGAAAAGTTTCAACCATCGACTTTGCCCTGCTGGTAATTGGCTACAAGGATACAAAAAATATCGTTGTTGCCCTTTCGTTAATGGAAGCTTTTAAAAACAAGAGCGATGTTAACCTGAATTATAAAAACGTTTGGATACATTCGTACATGGTAGGTGGTACCGCGCGTAAAATTGCCGCGGATAATGGAATGAGAAACTCCGGGGAAGCATTTGTCGGCGGCTTGCTGCACGATTTAGGCATCCCTGTTATTCACAAATATCTCCATTCGATGTTTCTTAACATTATTAATAGTGTTAATAACGAGGGACTGCGTTTTCTGGAAGCCGAAGCATTTCATCTTGGTTTAACCCATCAGGATGTTGGCGGCTTTTTAGGCGAAAAATGGAATCTGCCTCCCGCGTTATGCGAAGTAATTCAGTTTCATCACGATCCGGTTTCTGCTGTTATCAATCCAGAACTGACCGCTGTAGTGCATTTGGCAGATTATGCCGTGAACATGCTGGAAGAGGGCAAGATTACATGGGACAAGGATATTGAACTAGATGAAGAAGTTATGAAAAAATATGGTTTTACAACCCCCGAACAACTTGGTTCGTTTATAAAAGGTTATAAACCTATTCTTGACGAAGAAATTCAGCTCATTAAATATTAATATTAAATAGTATGCGACTCCTTAAAGAAAACACTGCTCATATCGTACCGTTATACCAGGTTCTGGCAGCAAATAATAATGCTTCCGGCTCGAACCGTTCCTGGCAGAGCGGCTCACGGTTACGGAAAGCAGAAGCAGCTGTACCTGAAAAGTACGGATTCATGACGGAGTTGTTTACCAAGTTCGAAGATGATATAGCCGTTTTAACCGACCCGATAGAAATGCTTGAATTGTTGAAACAGGCACTGCGCAAGGTAATACCGGTTAAAGAAGCCGCGTTATTTAATTTTGATACATCAGGTGCATCACTCCATCCATATAAACTGATACCCGCGGCAGAATATGTCGTTTCGGTTAACAGATACTGGAAAGAAGGTATCCTGGATGATATGTTCGAAACCCGCGAAACGGTAGTCTTTCCGATGTTAAGCGCCTATAATCAAAATGGCGCGTCACTTAATGCAATTATTATCCCGCAGTTCGACGGCTCGAGAAGAGCCGGTGTTTTTGCCATTTTTACCCCGATCCGCAAGGATTTTCTCGGAAAATTCGAAAAAGACGCGTTAAAAATGATTGCCCGTGCCGGTTTAACTAAAATTGAAATTAATACGCTGCGTGATAAACTTAATCATTCATACTCCGAAATACAAACCTATCAGGCTAAGTTATCCAACGATTTCAGGCTTTCGGCTGTTGGCGAAATGACCGGCGGTATCCTAGAAGATATTGGCACACCTTTACAGGTTATAGTCAGCGCGGCAGATTTAATCTCTGATGATGAAGGCAACGCTTCAATTTCGGGAAGGATTAAAAATCAGGTCTCGAAAATTCAGCAAACAATCAGGCGGCTGGTAAAATTTGCCGAGTTAAACCAGAAAAACATAACAATTCTGCCATGTAATCTTAATGATATAATTAACGACTATCACCAGTTAGTACGGACATCCCTTGATAATCTTGGGATAGAGTGTGTACTCAATCTGGAAGATACATTGCCACCGGTACTAAGCCATAGCAACTATATCTATCAGATACTGGCAAACGTATTTGGCCTGGTAAAATCATTTTTACGCGAATCGGGCGGCATAGTGCTGCAGACAAGCGTTGATGATGAAGCGGTAATGGTACGTATTATCAACACGGCAAATCTGGAAGCACTGGCTTCGAAAGAGAAAAGCCGGCTGAAAATAGAAAATTTAAATTTTCGGATTATAACTAATTTAATGAACAAGCACGAAGGAACGTGTACAATCGAGTCAGCTGGCCAGGATGGTTCAACAATTATGTTACGTTTTCCCATAAGGAGAAAATTACGATGATACAGATGTTGAAAACACTCTGCATATTACTTTCATTTACCGGTTTCCTTTCGGCACAAAGCACGCAGGATTCAGTGGACCTGAATGCACTGGTGCAAAAACAGATACAGAAAGTACAATCGGAAAAAGTTAATCCGGTAAGCACTACTCAACCCGTAGAAAACACAAAGGCACAGGAAGCTGGTTCCGGAATTCCCGAGAATATGTTTGTACTGCTTTTTGCTCTTGCAGAAATAATTGCCGGTGGATTGATTGTTCGTTACTATTTAGTTAAAAAACGGCAGGTTGTAGCAAAAGATACTCCGGCTCCAAAAATCAAAGCTGAACCAGCCCAACGGCGCAAAATGACCAAAGAAGAGTTTGCAAAGCTTCGTACCGAAGTAACCTGCCAGTTAACGCTTATTAAAACGCAGGAAGAGTTAAACCATCAGGCAAAGAAAATGAATGTTGGTGCCGGTGAGCTTGAGCTTGCAATCCGCTTGCAAAATATGGCAGGGAGCAACTGATGATTTCGGGAGTAAATGCTTCAGCAGCCGCATCAGGAGTTTTCAGGTTAGATGCCTCAACCATTAAAAACGCTGTTTTACCGGCAGAGAACAGTATTGTGCTGGTAAAAGTGCTTGAACGGCTGAATGGGCAGTTTAAGTTATTGGTTGACGGTAACGTTTTCCAGGCTGCACTGCCAATGGCATTGCTTAAAGGCGACGAATTTTTGGCAAAGGTTCTTAAACAAAAACCCTTTACGCTGCAGGCAGATGTTCTGCATTCGGGAAGGGCAAACAACACGGTTGCCGCGGGATTGGTTAAACGGCTGGGGTTAAGCGGTAAACTGGCAGAAGAAATTACTTCTGAGCTGGTTGGGAAAAAGAAACCGGTAATTAAATCGCGCTTGGAATGGATACTGGACAAAGCAGAAGACCAGATGCTGCACCCCGACCCGATGCAGATGCAGTTAGTCGTGGCTCTGTCTATGATTCCCATTCAGGAGTTAGAGGATAGCGGCAGCTCGGTTAAAGAACTTTTCCAGCGTTCTATCCAGGAAGTAATGAAGGAAATATTCCGTTTTGTTACGGTGACCCTTCCTTCGGTTAAATACCCTCTAGGGATAGCAGAAACGGTACATGCAGTTCTTGTAAAAGCTAAGCCGCCAAAGAATGTATCCCCTGAAAAAGAAATAATTGACCTGATATTCAGGTTAAAAGAAGTTGCTGCTGCCGTAGCGGGTGGCGGAAAACAAGCCTATGAAGCATTTATTGATAATCTTGTAGAATATACGCTGCAAAAATCCGTATATAATTTCTTCAAAATTTACCCTTCCTTCCTGATTATCAGGGAAGATGCGGAATATTTTCTGCACATACACAACCACAGTGCTGAAGACGAACATTCTTACAGGCTGAGTGTCGATATAACCGGCACCAAAAAACAAGACCCGGTTTACGTTCGCGGCATGTATGAACACCCCTCACTGCACATCGAGTGCTCACAAAGCTCCTGGATACTTCCAAATGACGTTTTAAAGCGTGCGATGGAACTATTTGACGAGACTAATATCTCTGCTTTCTGGAAATTTTATTCTGGTACGCGTTTTGCTCAGTTTTCTCAGGCATCAGTTAACGTAACGGTATAAACGTGATAGAATATCAGCCGGGTCAAGAAGGCCGTTATTCCAATCAGGTGGTTGCTAAAGCTATAACAGAGTTTGCATTTGAACGAGGCCGGGAAGGCAGCGGCTTTTTGAAAGAAGCCGTGGCTAAGATGCTCTCGGACAAAACTAACGCTAAAATGCACCGGATTAATACGCTGATTGCACAAACGATTCATGGAAACGTAAAATAACGAGCAAGAGTTTACAATGGTAAAAGCAATTTATCAGGCAGCACGGAATCTTAACTATAAAACACAAAACATCGAAATTGTGGCAAATAACCTTGCCAATCTTAACACGATTGGGTATAAACGGCAGCTGCCCTTTTCTGAGATACTTACCCGCGAACAGGGTAAAAACTACAAACAGTTAACCGATTTTTCCGAAGGCAACGTTGTTGCCTCGAACAATACGCTTGATCTTTCCATGCGGGGCAGCGGTTTTTTCGTTCTGCAAGGAGAAAAGGGAAAGGAGCTGACGCGTGACGGGCGCTTTCATATTTCCGAAGAAGGATATCTTGTTAATTCGCATGGTAAAAAAGTACTTGGAACAAAGGGAGAAATTAACCTTTACGAGGCTTTAATTGACAAAAAGAAGAATATTGAAGTAACCAAGGACGGCGAAATAATGATGGGCGATATGACCGTTGACAAACTAATGGTTGGAACGGTAAAAACCCAGGAAAACATGCTCAGGACAGATACACAGGATTTCAGGTACGAGGGAACTGAATTTGACGAAGCAAGTGAAGCGGACTACAAGATAAGCCAGGGCTATATCGAGGAATCGAACGTGAGCCCCATTATCGAGATGCAGTCTATGATTATGTTAAACAAAGATTTTGAAGCAACACAAAAAATTATCGGATTTTTTGATACCAGCCTCGGTAAAGCAGCCGAAGTCGGAAGAGTTTATTAGAAAGGAAATGTATCATGCCAACCAGAGCACTAAGAACAGCCGCCTCAGGAATGTATGCACAGCAGGTTAATATTCAGGTTATTGCAAATAATATATCTAACCTGAACACCAATAGTTTTAAGAAAAACCGTGCTGAATTTGAAGATTTGATGTACCAGGAAGTAGCGGCCAACCCGCTTAACGCAGAACTCCCGGGCGTAACCGAAAAAACCTCCATGAAAGTTCAGGTAGGTAACGGTGTGCAGCTCTCTTCAACACAAAAAATGTTTTCGCAGGGAGATTTGCATGAGTCAGGCAGCCAGATGGATCTTGCTATACAGGGCGAAGGATTCTTTCAGATCAGAAAGCCCGATGGTTCGATGGTTTACTCCCGTGACGGCTCATTCAAAATATCTTCGGAAGGTACCATTGTAACAGCCAGCGGTTACTCCGTTGAGCCTGGTATTAAAGTTACCGCTGATACCGCTCAGGTACAGGTAACCAAAGACGGCCAGGTTTCTTTAGTTGAGAATAACGGCAATGTGCTTGAGGTAGGGAATATGGAATTAGTAAAATTCGTTAATCCCGGCGGCTTGTTGGCCTTAGGCAATAACCTGTACCAGGAAACTCCGGCATCCGGTCTGCCTTTGATTGGCAGCCCAGCGTCCAATGGCTTTGGCGAGGTGCATCAGGGATTTACCGAGGCTTCAAACGTGGATATCGTTGAAGAAATGGTTGCCATGATTACCGCGCAACGCGCGTATGAAATTAACTCCAAGACGGTAAAAACGGTGGAGGATATGATGCAAATGGCTAATAATTTGAAACGTGGCTAATAATGGCCTTTTTTCTGTTTTCATTCTTATTGTTTCTCTTTACCGGGGCAACGGATTATGATGCACTGGTAAAGGGATACCTTGAGAACGAATTGAAACAATACACCAACATAGAAATTGTTTCCATCCAATATCCCGCCGGAGTTCCTGAAGGAACAACAAAACTACAAATTGACAAATCGAAACCCTGCATAGTTAACTCAGGGTTTGCCTATATCCCCATAATACTCAATTCATCAAGTAAATCTGTTTTCCATTCTGTTTTGTCGGTTAAATTGCGAGTATTTGCCGATGTATGGGTGTCTAAAAGGCCGGTAAACGTAAGTTCTGAACTTCAGGCGGCTGATTTTGCGTTAGAGAACAAAGAGATTACCAAAGTAAAAGGCGATGTGGCCAGCAAAAACTTCCAATTTGATAAAGCCGTTGCAGCCATGCATATTAACGAAGGCGTTATTTTAACACAAAATATGATGCGCGAGCGGCCCCTGGTAAAGTATGGCGACCAGCTTACAGGGTATATTACCGTGGGTGCTGCAGAGGTTTCCTTGACTGTTACCGCCCGTGAAAATGGCTATGCCGGTGGCACGATTCGTGTTGTATCTAAAGATAAAAAAGTATTTAAAGCAATTGTTGAATCCGGAAGCAGAGTAAAAATTCTTGAGTAATGTATGAAAATGAAATTTGCAGTAATAGTATTGATTGTGTCCTGCACCCTTGTTGCGCAGGATATGAAACGCAACGCGGCAGCTTCGCTGTTCTCCGATTTTAAAGCGAACCGCTTGGGAGATGCAATTACTATTTATGTAATGGAATCTTCACAGGCAAGTAATCAGGCAGAAACCAAATCGGGCAGAAGCAGCGGCATTAATTTCGGGTCTTCGCTCGAAGTAGGCAAGACTCCTATCCCCAACAATTCCCTCGCGCTCAATTCGGGCAACAGTTTTAATGGTTCAGGCGGCACAAAATCTTACGGGGTAGTTACAACAAAAATAAGCGCAACTATCGATTCGGTTTTAAGCAATGGGAATATCCGCATACGCGGCAGCAGAAAAATTGTTATTAACGGAGAAGAACAGATAGTGCATATAAAAGGTGTTGTCCGGACAACTGATATATCGTCTGAGAATGTTGTCTATTCTTATAATATTACCGAGGCCGAAATTATTTTTGAAGGACAGGGCATGATAGATAGTGCACAAAAGCCAGGCCTGGTTACAAAATTATTCCACTGGTTATTTTAGGCTAAGACCATGAGAAAACTAATTATCGGATTGCTGCTTGCCTGTTTTATTGTTCCGCGTTTAGGCGCGCAGCGGATAAAAGATGTGGCCTATTTTAAAGGCGTGCAAACCGAACAACTTATCGGATATGGACTTGTTGTCGGGTTAGCCGGAAGCGGAGACAGTTACCGCTCGACTTTTACCATGCAATCGGTAACCAGTATGTTAAAACGGTTCGGGATTACGGTTCCGGATGTTAACATGCGGACAAGAAATATCGCGGCTGTAATGATAACTGCCAACATTAATAATTATCTAAAATCGGGCAGCGAATTTGATATAAGTGTATCTTCGATGGGAGATGCAACCAGCCTGATGGGCGGAATACTTTTAATGTCCCCGCTTTCGGGCAAAGACGGTACTGTGTATGCAATGTGCCAAGGTTCAATATCCATTGGCGGATATGACATTAATACGGGCAGCGGCGGACGGGTTGCAAAAAATCACGCGCTGAGCGGCCGGATACCCGGCGGCGGTGTTATGCAGGAGCCACTGGCTAACGGCAGTTCTATGGATACAACGGCTGTAAGTATTCTGGTACGCAAACCGGATTTTACAACCGCAGCAAATATCATGAATGCAATCAATTTGAAATATAACAGCCAGATAGCAAGCGCGGTTGATGCCTCCGAAGTACGGATACTAATCCCTGCTGATAAGCAGTCAACACTAACATCCTTTCTGGCCGAAGTAGAAACCATTGGCGTGTTAACGGATGCAATTGCCAAGGTAGTGCTTAATGAGCGCACCGGAACGGTTGTTGCCGGCAGTAACGTTAGGATATTACCGGTAACCATATCACACGCGAATCTTAAAATTAATATAAAATCGAATCAGGGTGTTTCGCAACCCAATGCATTTTCGAACGGGCAGACCGTGTTGTTTAATAATCTGGTGCCAACGGTAGAGGATTCGGATTCGAACTCAGTTGTCTCGATAAACGGTGCGAGCAATGTACAAGAAGTTGCAGCGGCGCTTAACTCGCTTAAAGTTTCGCCCCGTGATATAATCGCTATTTTCCAAGCCTTAAAAGAGGCTGGCGCACTAACTGCTGAATTGGTAATAATGTAATGAATATTATGTCCGGCGAAGTACAACTAAAACTAACAAACCTGAAACACCTTGATACTCCCGCGGAAGTAAAGGGAAAGGGCTATCCCGCGGATAAGAAGGAGCAGCTCGCCCAGGCTTCGAGGGACTTTGAAAGTTTGTTAACGCAGATGATGCTGAAGAGTATGTCGCAAGGAGAAACCGGGCTATTAGGTGCAGGCGAAGGAGAAGGTTCGGGAGCAGAAGTGTATGATACTTTATTCCAGTCGAACATGTCAGAGTTCATAACAAAATCGCGCGGTATGGGTATAGCGGAAAAAATTTACCGGTCAATTACCGGCGAAGAACTGCCAGAAGCAAAGGCACAAAAAATTTTTCAGGGCTTGAAACCTTTACATGATACCGGCACAGGGGCTGCCATTCAGCCCAGTAAGAGTTCGTTAAACAGAGTTGAGCAATACGGGTCAATTATCGAAAAGGCTTCACAACAGTTTGGAGTCGATAAAGATATTATCAAATCGATTATCCTTGCAGAATCTGCAGGCAATGATAAGGCTTTATCGAAAGCAAACGCGAAAGGATTAATGCAGCTTATTGATTCCACTGCCCAAGATATGGGAGTCAGGAATGTATGGAACCCTGCCGATAATATTTTCGGCGGCAGTAAATACATATCCGGATTGCTGGATAAATATGACGGAAACGTTAAACTGGCTTTGGCGGCTTATAATGCAGGTCCGGGCAATGTTGATAAATATAATGGAGTTCCCCCGTTTCAGGAAACGCAGCAATACGTACAGCGGGTTTTAGGATACTTCGAACACTTTAGGAGCACAGATGAACTTGCACGAGCTAATTGAATTATACCGGGTACAACTGGCACAGTTACAGCAATTGCTGGCAGTTGCAGAAGATAAAAAGCGTGAGCTGATTGCTTCGAATAACGAGGAATTTGCCAACGTACTTCAGCGCGAAGAACAGCTTATGGCAGCCATCAGAATGGCAGAACAGAAACGTTTTACTATTATATCAGATACCCTGCGGCATTTTGGCATTCAGTATAATGCAAGAACAGGACGAAAGCTCAGTGAAATACTCGCCGGAAAAACATCGGCAGATGAACGGCAGCAATTACTGGAACTGGAAACGGAAACAAGGACGGTTGTTGAGAATATCTCAAAAATTAACAAGCAGAACATGTTTTTGCTAACACACCTGCGCAAGTTTTACTCGGAAACCATCGCGGGTATAATGGCCTTACGGCACCGGCAAACTTTGATAGACAGAAAAGTATAACATGAGCTTTACCAAACTACTTAATATAGGCAGCCGGGCTTTAACCACCTATCAGCAGGCGTTAGGCGTTACATCGAATAACATCAGCAACGCTGGCAATGCAAACTACTCAAGGCAGAGGGCGGTTTTATCACCGGATCTTGCAGACAGGAATGCCAATTACAGCCTTGGTTCAGGAGTGATACTAAAAGACGTACAGCGGGTAAAGAACATGCTTACCGACTCGCAGATACGGACGTACAATAATCAATACAATTATAATTCGAAACAGTCAACCTATCTTCAGCAGATTGAGTCATCTCTCTCCGAACCGGGTGATCAAGGGCTTAATTCATTGATGAACCAATTCTTTAATTCATGGACTGATGCATCGGTTAACCCGGAATCTGTTTCACTCAGGCAAAATGTTGTACAGAAAACACAGTTGATGGCTTCAAAATTCCAGAATATCTACGAAGGTATTGCAAGCCTGAAACCGGATTTACGCTCTGATGCAGAGTCGATGACAAAGACTATTAACGCGCAAATAAAGCAGATTAACACGCTTAATAAACAAATTTACGAAGCCTCGATGTCGGGAGGCACCCCGAATGATTTACTTGATCAGCGTGATGAAGTTGTTCAGGCGATGAGCCAGATTGCCAATATCAGCGCCACCATTGACAAAGATAATATGGCGGTGATTACCATTGGCGGCATGCTTGCAGCAGACAGATTTGTTGCCGAGGAGTTGAAAGTTGCCGTTGACGGCAACGCGCTTAAGATACAAACAGCCGATGGCGCGGCTACCTTAGCAGTTAATGGCGGAGAACTTGGCGCGGTAACACAATTATACAGCAGCACCATACCGGATATGCTTAAAAAGCTTGACACGATGGCCGGGACATTGATTGAAAAAGTAAACAGTTTACATTCGAAAGGGCACAGTCTTGGTACGCCGCCTGAAACCGGGATCGACTTCTTTTCCGGCTATCAGAATGGTGTTATAAAGATAAATAGTAAAATACTTGAGAATGCAAAAAATCTTGCACTTTCTTCAGATGGAAGCACGGGTAATAATTCGATTGCAGTACAGATTGCTGAACTGAAGAATGCTAAAAATACCGACGGCCAAACGATGCCGGAGATGTATGCCGATTTTGTAAATACCCTCGCCTCCTCGATAGAGAATGCCGAGCAGACAGCGGATTCTTCTTCGATGGTGCTTTCGCAGTTACAGAGCCAGAAGGAAAGTTATTCAGGTGTTTCGGTAGATGAGGAAATGGTAAATATCCTTAAATATCAGCGTTCGTATGATGCAGCAGCTAAACTAATTAAAACTGCAAACGATATGTTTCAAACATTGCTAAACGTGGTATAAAAATGATACGAGTAACAGACCGCTATTTGCAGCAAACATTTATTGATAATCTGACGCGCTCGAAAAAAACACTGAGCGATTTGCAGACGAAGATGGCTACACAAAAATCTATTTCAAAGCCATCGGACAACCCGTTGGGTTCAGCCCGGGTTACACGGTTCCAAAACCAGTTAAGTGATATTACCACATACACGAAGAATATCGACAACGGGAACAATTTCCTGAAGTCGGGCATTACCGCGATGGAAGGCATGCAAAGCGAAGTGCAGAACATTTTAACCGAAATTACGTCGGCCAATAATGCCGGAAATTCAGATATGCTGCCCTCGTATGCACAAAAAATTGATACGGCTCTTAAATCGATATTACAGTACGCGAATACCGATCTGGACGGAAAACACTTGTTCGCGGGAACGGCAACTTCATCGGTACCGTTTGCCACTGCATCATGGTACGGCGTAAGCAACGGCCTGGGCGGTGACCAAAAAATTAAAATAGCAAACAGTGCAGAACAAAAAATTAACATCAGCGGTGAAGAATTATTTTATCCCGTTGTGAGCCAAAAAGGATCGTTTGATAAAAATGCTGCTGTTGGTTCCACGCTGCAAAACTCGCAGGTTGTAGCCGATGCGCTTGGTAAAGAATACACGGTACAAATGACCTACACCAAAACAGCCGCACAGCAATACACCATGCAGTACGAAGTGCGGGACTCGCAAAATAACGCGATTAGCTCAGGCACAAGCCAGATGGCATTTGATGCAACTACCGGTGAGCTAAAGACATTGGGTGGAGCCGCACCTGCAAAAATAGCGGTTGATCTGCCTACGGCAAAAGTGAGCTTTTTGATAGACCCGACGGGTATGACTGAAGGAAGCACTTCTGCTTTGCAAGGCAGCACCTCGCAAAAGGCCAATATTCTGAACGTTCTCAGTTCAGTTAAAGAAAGGCTCGCCTCGGGGCTTAAACCAACCGACGAGCAGGTTGCGCTGATACAAAATTTCGACGCGCATATACTGCAAAAACTTTCCGATGCCGGCGGTATGCAAAACCGTATGGACTCGATGGCGGAAATGATGCAAACACAGGAACTGCAGTTGGAAACCCTTATGAGTAAAGAAAATGACGTTGATGTGGCCAAAGCGGCAATAGAGATGCAATCCGCGCAGTATTCAACGGATTTACTCTATAAAACATCAGCCATGCTGCTGCCTAAATCATTGTTGGATTATTTATAAGTATGAGAAAAGCGGGATCCATTAACGGATTAATACTCGGGATATTTGCGATATTCGGCTCATTCATATTTGAAGGCGGTAGTTTACGGGCGTTATTTTTAGGGCCTGCAATGCTTATTGTTTTTGGAGGAACCTTTGCCGCGGTTATTATTGGCTTTGGCATGGATAAGTTTTTAATGATTTTTGTATTGATTAAAAAGGCATATTTGCCCGAAAAATACAATACACGTGTATTAGTAGATGATTTTGTTGACCTTTCAATTAAAGTACGGCAGTTCGGACTGCTTTCAATTGAAAAGGAAATTGACCGGTTCGAGCATTATTTTACCCGGAAAATGCTGCGTTACATGCTTGATGGTTCAGACGCGGAAAGTATAGAGATAATGGCTCGTGCCGAAATGAAATTTATGCAGGAGCGGCACCTGGGTAATATTTTTATCTTTACCAAGATGGGAGGCTATGCCCCCACGATGGGTATTTTAGGTACGGTCATGGGTCTTATTATGACTCTGGCAAACGCGGGCAACGACCCGACACAGTTAATTCATAGTATTGCCTCGGCGTTTATAGCAACGCTCTGGGGCGTTTTTAGTGCAAATATTTTTTGGTTACCAATAGGCGATAAGCTAAAACAATGTCACATCGAAGAGAAGCATCTGATGGAGGTTTCGCTGGAAGGAGTTCTGGCCCTGCACAGTGGGGAAATCCCCTGCTCGGTTAGATAACGAAGACGAGCACATGTATGGCGGCGAGGGTGACTCCGACCGCTATATAATAACGTATGCCGATTTGATAACGCTTCTTCTCGGTTTATTTATACTGTTATATTCATCATCGAATGTGGATTTGCAGAAATACCGTAAAGTAGTTAAAGCTGCTGGTAATTATTTTGGCGCAGTCGATTCAACAAAAATTTACAAACCCGGTGGCAATACCGCTAACCCGGCATACGCGCAGATGGCCAACCAGGGTGTTGACCCGTTCCAAAGACTGCAGCAGCAATTGGAAGATGTGGTAAACGAGGAAAAATTAAGTAAGTCGATAAAGCTGGTCTCGAACGAGCGCGGTATAACGATACGCATACTGGATGATATTTTGTTCAGGTCCGGCGATGCGGCGTTATCGGAGTATTCAAAAATTATTCTTCATAAAATTGGCAGTATATTGCAGAGCCTTAAAAATGATATTAGGATAGAAGGGCATACCGATAATGTTCCAATTGCTAATGGTGCCTTTCCTTCTAACTGGCATTTAAGTGTTGAAAGAGCAACCAATACAGGTTATTATCTCATGTCGAAAGAAAGTTTAGAGCCCGGAAGGGTTTCGGTTGTCGGATATTCGGAGTATCATCCGGTAGCAAGCAACGAAACTGTTGACGGCAGAGCAAATAATAGAAGAGTTGACATTGTAATTTTAAAATAAATCACAAAAAACGGTAAAAAACGGGATGCTAGGGTAAACACTTTCCGTCTTTTTTCCGATTATGTAATGAAAATTAGTGATTTTTCTCATTAGTCAGTCATTACAAAATTATTCGCTAAAATCATATTCTCATGGAGGAGGATACCAGACAATGAAAATTAACACGTATCAATTTGGTGAAATCGAATTCGATGAATCCATGGTTATGCAATTTACCGAAGGCATAATCGGATTCGAGACACTCAAAAAATATTTGTTGGTAAGCCAGGAAGACGGCTTGTTTTACTGGTTAACATCGGTGGAAGAGCCGGAAATCGTATTTCCGCTTTTTCCCGCGCGACTTATTTTTGGTGACTATGCCGAGGCTGATGATTATGAAGCATTTGGCATTGTCCGATTAGATAAAGACCCTGCAAATGTTACTATAAACCTCAAGGCTCCCGTTTATATTAATCAAGAGAAGAAAACCGGTTATCAGAAAATTTATGATAACGACCGGTACCCTATCGATTATCACCTGTTTATAGAGAATTAGGGGTATGGCATGCTAGTATTAACCAGAAAACTTGGAGAAAAAATCAGAATCGGCTCTGATATTGTTTTACATGTTGTTGCCATATCTGAAACACAGGTAAAAATAGGGATAGATGCCCCGGCGAATGTTAAAATCCTTCGCGATGAATTATACGAAAACATTAAAACCAAAAACCTTGAAGCGGCTGAAGTGAGCAAAGCGGTAACAACTGCTGACTTGGTAGGATTAAAACTTAATAAAGTTAAAAAAGATGCAGGCGCTTGAAGCACATCCTAAAAACCTGCGTGTACTAATTGTTGACGACTCGGATGTAATACTTACAACCTTGAAGCATTTCTTTGAAGAGTATGCCATCGAGGTGATGACTTGCGTTGACGGGCTTGAAGGACTGCAAAAGGCGGTTGAGTGGAAACCGAGCCTTATTTTTCTTGACTTGATGATGCCCAATTTTGACGGGCTGAAAATGTTACAGGTAAAAAAGGTTTTGCAGGAAATAAAGGACATCCCGGTTATTGTTATTAGTGCAAATACCGACAGGCGCAATGTATTGGCAGCAATTGAAGCAGGTGCGGATAAGGTGCTTTCTAAACCGTTGCAAAAAGATATGGTCATCAAGTTTGTTAACGAGGTACTCGGCGAAAAGCTCATCGAACAGAATAAAGTAGTAAAGCTATTATCTGATGATGAAAAGAAGGACATGCAGCAGCAACTGCTGAAAGTATTTTTTGCATCGTTGGCTAAAAAAAAGAACGATATGCTGCTTGCATTAAAAACAAGAAACTCGCGGCAACTGAAAGCTGCTATGCACGAACTGAAAGGCTCCGGCAGTACCGTCGGCCTTCCTGAAATAAGTGCCCTTGCAGCCGACATCGAGCGGCGTGATGTTTTTACCGATACGGACTGGATGTACGTTGAGCTGCAATATGAAAAGCTTATGCAATTGTTAAAAAAACTCGAATTACAAACCAAAGAATAACAGAGATATATGTTAATTATAATTGGAGCAATAGTTGTACTTGTTGGTGTAGTTGTCGGGTTTACCATGGCTGGTGGTCATTTAATGGTATTGTTGCAGATATCGGAGTTTGTTACCATCGGCGGAGCCGTTATCGGTAGTTTGCTTATTTCTGCACCAATGGCAACTATTAAAAAGATGATAGGCGCTATTCCGAAAGCCTTGGCTGCAAAACACGAGAGTAAAAAAGACAACCTTGAGCTGCTGAAATCGTTTTATGAACTGTTTCTTGTTGCACAGCGTGATGGTTTGCTTGCTATTGAAAAGCATATTGAAAAGCCGAAAGAGAGTGAAATCATCTCAAAAAATAAAAAGTTCGTCGCGAATCCGGTGGCGATGTCGTTTTTTTGCGATACCCTGAAAGTTATGCTTTCGGGTGGAGTTCCGCCGTATGAACTTGAATCGTTGATGGATACTGAGATAGAAACATTCGAAATGGAGTCTCACCCTATCCCGGCTCTTCTTAATAAAGTAGGTGATGCACTGCCCGGTTTGGGTATTGTTGCTGCCGTGCTTGGTATTATTGTAACTATGGGCAGTATTAATGATGGTGCTGAAAAAGTTGGGCACCACGTGGCGGCTGCGTTGGTAGGAACATTTTTGGGTGTACTCTTGTCTTATGGATTTGTTGGCCCTTTGGCTGCGAATATCGAGCACATGCTTGAAGGCGAAGTGCGGTATCTTGTTACTATTAAGTCTGCTATTGTGGCTTATGCAAAAGGAAACCCCCCTATTGTGGCAGTTGAAATTGCCCGCAGGACTATTTTTTCTGAGGCTCGGCCTTCTTTTTCGGAGTTAGAGGCATACTTGAGAGGTAAAAAAGAGTAATGGCTGGCGAAGGCGGAAAATCTGATGCCACGGTTATCATTAAAAAGGGCAAAAAAGGCCACGGCGGGCATCATGGCGGTGCCTGGAAAGTAGCTTACGCGGATTTTGTTACCGCGATGATGGCTCTGTTTATCGTGCTTTGGATTTTAAGCCAGGGGAACGAGGTGCGTGAGCAGGTAGCAAATTACTTTAAAGATCCTATCAGTTTCGGAACCGGTAAAGGTGTTGGGGTGGTTGGCGGCAAAGAAAAAGTTGTGCCGGGCATAAAAACTGATGGCGAAACAGATGAGAAAGTTAAGGCTGAAATAGAAAAATTGAAGCTTGAAAAGGCGGGTGCAGAAATAGTTGAGGAGATTGAGAAAAACCCGGAATTTAAGGAAGTTGCAAAATTTGTAACAATGGAAATCTCCCCGGAGGGTTTACGTATCGAGCTGCTGGAATCTTCGAACGATGTGTTTTTTGAAATTGGTACCAGCCGCTTGAATATAAAGGCACAAAACCTTCTGAAAGCAATGGGAGAGCAGTTTGGTAAACTGAATAATAAGGTAGTTATAGAAGGCCACACCGATGCGCATCCGTTTCAAAACGGTGCAACCGGTTATACCAATTACGAGCTGAGCGCAGACCGGGCCAACAGTGCAAGGCGGGCTTTGCAGGCAGGCGGGCTGCAAGAGGCTAATATAATTGAAATTCGAGGATTTGCTGATAAGAAACTGAAAAATCCAAGCGATCCGTTTGATTTAGTTAACAGAAGAATTAGTATCGTTGTAAAATACCCAGGTGCACAATGAAAGAGTACATACTCATCATGGAAGATGATCCGTTTACACAGCAGTTTTATACCTATTTGTTTAGAAGAACTGCTTTTGAGATAACAGTTACCGATAACGGTGATGAGTTTTTATCGATTCTGGATGCAAGAGAAATATCCCTTGTTATTCTGGATATCAATTTGAAAAACACATACCTGAACAATGAGAAAGTTGACGGTGTTCAACTTTCGAGGATAATAAAAGAACATAAAAAGACTTCACAAGTGCCGGTACTGTTAGTTACGGCCTATCAGAATAAAATTAATGGCAGAGATTTGCTTGTTGAAAGTGGTGCCGATGATTATATCCTGAAGCCAATTACTGATTTTAATGACTTGTTGTCTAAAATTCAAAAACTGACAGTGAATAAACATGGAACGTGACCGGGTTTTAATAGTAGAAGATGATGTTGATACAAGATTTATTCTTGAGCGCTCACTTCTTAAAAACAATTTCGAAGCAATAACTGCTACCAACGGGCTGGAAGGCCTTAAAATGGTTGAGGAATTTTCGCCTAAACTAATTATTGCCGATTGGACGATGCCGCAGATGGATGGCTTGACCTTGTGCACAAAGATAAAACAAAACGAAAACTACAAGTCGATTTATTTTATATTGCTGACTGCCCGCTCCTCGTTAAAAGACCGCGTAACAGGCCTTGATGTTGGAGCTGATGACTTTTTGGTTAAACCTGTTGAAAATCAGGAGCTGATAGCGCGTATCCGATCAGGCATACGGATTTTTAATTTACAAACCGAATTGCGCAGTATAGAGCATCAAAGGGCAATCATTCAGCTCGCGTGCACTATCGGGCATCAGTTGAACAATCCGTTAAGCAGTCTTGGTATTACATTGCAGAACCTTAAAATGGAACTGCAAGAAATGAACCTGATAAAATTTAATGACGATTTTGAACTGATGGACGGGGCGATGGAGCGGATTTTAAGCGCTGTTGAAGCCCTGAAAAACATTCAGAACCCGGAAGTTATTAAATATGCAAACGATTTGAGTATGATTAAACTGAACGATAAAGAATAATCCGGCGAGATATACCGATGTATACCTTAGAGAGAATTTCAAACGTTGACAGCGGCTTTTTAATGAAGCAGAAGCCGCGCAAGGGCGCCGCTTTCGAAAAATTTCTGCATCAGGCGTACGAGGCAAACCGCGGTTTCCCTCACGACTCGGCTGAATTCTCTCCCGCTGCAAAATTTTTACAGCGGATAAAATGGCAGCTCCGCAGCCTGAAAAGGGCGGGGGAGGAAAAACTGCAATTTCATTTTATGGTGGATACCGTTGATTTTTTTACCGAAATTGACGAACACCATATAGTATTGCCCGGCAAACAGCATTTTAGGATATGTGATTATTTTTATCTGGACAATAAACAGATTCAGGCCACACTGCTGGCAGGTGTGGAGCGGGTAGCGGCCCTTTCGGTTGATGAATACGAGATACAGCCTTTACCCGCGGTAAAAACTTTTTTTGACAGGTCGGTAGCAGATAGCAGGCATCATCCGCTGCCGTTTAGCGCCATCCCCGAGTTTCAGTGGAGTGATGGTATTTACAGAAATATTGAAAGTGAATTGCTTAACATCTTGGTGGGAGTAATGGGCATCGCGGAAAAAGTGTTGCAGATGCCGGTACCTAAAAAAACAGTACTTACGGGTGAAGAGCCCGTAGTGCAATTGGAAAAGTTGATGATAAACGAATATACGAAATGAGCACTTTCTTAGACATAACAAATGCAGGTATGCAAAATTCGTTCAAGACACTTCAGGAGTTTAAATTACTCGAGGAATTGCCCGGGGCAAAACCTTTAGTTGTTGTAACCGATGAAGGATTAATTGTATATGCAACCAACGCATTTGTGCACGAGTTTGGGATTGCAGATGGTGTTTCCGTGGAAGGGCTGTTATCGGAGCCGTCAATAGCGGTGATGGTTAATAACCTTGTTAAAAGTAAGTACCGTGCAATTCAAGTTGAGGCCTCGGTAAAGAATAATGTTTCCGGCGAAATGTCAGGGTATCTGGTTGATATCGAGCGTATTATCATCGATGCCGGTGAATATCTGTTTTTGGTATTTAGTTCTTCTGTAGAGCGGCGGCAATTTGAAAACAGGATTAACATCCTGCATAATGCTTTAGATTACGGCGACATTCCTGTGCTGGTTTTGAATAGAACAGGCCGCATTACCTACGCCACAAGATCATTCGAAGATATTCTGGATAAAAGAATTGATGAATTATATAATGCATATTTACCGGATATACTTAAAGGTTATCTAAACCCCGGCGCGCAGAGCGGCCTCTCGTATGCTTTTGAAAATAAAAGCTCGTGGAGACAGGTTATCTGTGATACTTCCAACGTATGGTACAAAGAGCTGCATCTAAACCCTGTTAGCTATACTTATTCCGATGCCCAAAGTTTTATTATGACCGCCCACGATATAACGGGCTTTATCCAAAAGAACACAATTATCGAAGAGTCTGAAAAACGGCAGCGTTCCATTATTAACAATATATCAGATGTACTGCTAATTATCCGGCCGCATGAAGGCGAATACCTGATTGAAAATGCTAATGATAACTTTTTCACGATGTTTGATGTTGAAAAAGAAAATGCTATAAACGGGCCTCTTGAAGTTATTATTAGTGATGACCTGTATTCTGAAATTTGCATAAGCGTTAACGGATTCGAGAACTCGCAAAAGCAGCAGATTTCGTTCCAGTACAATGATATTTTGAAGGAACATATCTATCAGGTGAAAATGACCTATACCGATGAGAGCCTGACGGGTGAACGATTGTATATAATTGCCCTTACCGATATTACCGATCAGTTGCTGCACGAAGAAAACCTGCGCAGGGCTTACGAGAAAGAGACACAGTTAAACAAACTAAAATCCGCGTTCCTCGCGAACATGTCGC
>JACPGF010000079.1 GCA_016182615.1 Ignavibacteriales bacterium | reverse complement strand
GCCTATCCATTAATATTTTGATGTCGTTATATTGCCACCCTGCCGTTTCTCTTAAACTTAGTTTGGTTATTCTATTGTTTATATTTTTAACAATTTTGATGAAAATGTTCTATAAATGTAGAATTAGTTGATAGCTGTTTCCCAATTTTTATACATTTGTATTAATTTTTGTTATTTGGCAAGTGATGAGTTTTTACTTCGGCTTCTATAGAGAAATGCAATAGCAATAATACTTTAACTGGTTTATCAAGATAATTTGTTTTGTAAAATAAGAGGTTTCATCGAAGGGGGAATCAACTTGCGGAAGTATTTCTCCAAGAAAGGGATTTCAGATTAATGATTAATCTCTTCCGCAAGTTGAATTAATGCTATTGACTATTTATTAATTATCATCAGTTTGCCGGTCTCTAACCATGTTCTTTATCTGGTTTTGCTCCCGGTTTCCGTCTAATTGTAGCTTTAATTCAAATGCTAAGCTATCCATATCAAAGTTATATTCTCTTTGTCTGATTCTGAAATCTTTGAACCGGGACATTAATTTAATACTGGTGGTTTCGTCCAGTTGGAGCGCATCAAGCATTTTCATCCTTTCCAGTTGATCCATTTTGCCCCATTGCATTCCCCTTCCACGCCGGTTCTGGCTGTATCCTTCGGTAAACGAAAATACGGTGATGATAATAAGTAAAAGAGTTATTTTAGTTTTCATACAGTGACCTGTTTCTATTTAGTTTTCCAATTTTTTTGACAATTCATTCACTTCTTCCTCACTTAACGAACTTAGCAGTTCATCAGAGGTAAGTTGAAGGTTATCGAGAAATGCACCGGCATTTTCCTGGCTAACACCAATTTCAGCCGTAAGAGCATCATCCAGAATATCATTAAGCTCAACAACATCCTCAATGCTGTTCTGCATCATTTCAGACTCAACCGGGGTACCCTGAACGTATGCAAGAGCAATTTCGGGTGCAACTTCTTTCAACTCGGCTTCCATGACACTATTTGCCGGACTTTTAAGGATGAGTATTCCGATAAGTGCAACAACTACCATTGACCCTGACAACGAGAACACCGGTATCGGGCGTTTGTACCAAGCCTTTTGCAGCCTTTCGCTAAGGGATGTCTTGAAACGTACTCTTGCCTCAGAGAAATAATCCTCAAGTGCAGGGCGGGTATTATACTGTTCTATTGAAACAAAAAAGCTTTTGGCCTGTTCAAGTTCCTTTTGTAATTCAGGTGAGGCTGCTAATTCCTTTTCAAAAATAAGCCGCTGTTCACCGGTCATCTGATTATCGAGATACTCGAGAACCATTTTATTCATAACACATCTTTCATCAATTTTTGCATTTTATCAACCGCATGAAAATAGTTTGCTTTCAATGCGCCGACACTCGTTCCGGTAATCTGCGAAATTTCTTCGTATGATAACTGTTCGCTGTTTCTCATGATAAAAACCTCGCGTTGTTTTACCGGTAGTTTTATTAAAAACTTTTCTATCATTGCAATCTTTTCTCGGTTTTCGTAATCCCCTGCCAAATCAGTGGGCGCTGAGATTTGTATGGGGTTATCATCATCATTTAAAGAAAAGAAATTTTTAATTTTCCGTTTCCGTAACAAGTTAATACTTCTGGTTGCAGTCACTTTGTATATCCATGTGTACAGTGATGACTGAAACCTGAAGTCCTTGAGTTTTGCATACATAACCATCAATACTTCCTGCATAATATCATCGGCATCCAGATGATTACCGGTCATTTTCCTAGCGTGCCAATATATCTTTTCCTGATACTTGGCGGCAAGCCTGTTAAATGCCGGGTCTTCACCCGCATGGAAGCGTTTTATTAAGTCGAAATCGTTGTCGTCAGTATTCATTCATTCAATTTATTCTTCACCTTTTTGACACGATACATCTATAAAAGGTTTAATGAAGCAATAAAAAACCATAATTATTTATATGAAATCACTAAATTTAAGCACCAACCATTAATTATTTATGATTTTCTTATGAAGCGTATATTTTTACTTTTCATTTTTTCAATTTTAGTACAGGTTTATCCTCAAAATTTAGCTGGAATAAAAATTTGCCTCGATCCCGGACATGGTTTTATACCTGGTCAAGCTGCAAATTGCAGTGATGCTGAAACAAAGAGATTCGAAAGCTGGATTAATCATACAACTGTCCCCGAATTGAAAAAATATCTACTCAGCGAAGGTGCAACGGTAATCACCACTCGTACCGATTATGATTCAATTGGGCAGTGTATTACTTTAACAGCAAGAAAAACCATTGCTAATAATGCAAATGCAACATGGTTTCATTCCGTTCATCACAATGCATTTAACGGTGCTTCAAATTACTCGCTTGTTTTGTATAAACAAATAAGCAGCGTACTTTGCCCTAATGGCAATCTTGCCTGGCCGGGGGAAACCGATACTATGGGCATTTTTATGGCTAATAATCTGTATAACAGTTTAAATACAACAGGTAATTATTACCGCGGTGATTTATGCTTCCTTGGATATAACCTTGGTGTCCTCTCAACGTTAAACATGCCTGGTACACTCAGTGAAGGTTCATTCTGGGATTATCAACCCGAGATTAACCGGCTGCGAAGCAGAGCCTACCTAAGAACCGAGGCAGAAGCATTGTATCATTCCTTTTTGCAATACTATAAAAAGCCATTACCAGCTCATGGCAGTTTAGTTGGGATTGTTTCTAATTTAGTAAACGGTTCCCCACTTAATAAAGCAAAAGTTATCATTAAATCAGAGAATAAAACAACATTTACCGATTCACTGAATAATGGGTTTTACCGGTTCGATACTTTAACTCCCGGCACTTATACTGTTTCAGTATATTCCGGTTTGGATAGCACAACGGCTCAAGTTACCGTTGTGGGAAGTAAGATAAACAAAAAGAATATTTCTTTCACGGTTTATTCATCCCCCGAGGATGTAAAATTGAAATCAGTAAGCATATCCGGAACAAACCTTTATACCCGTTGGGCAAAAAACATAGCTGCAATTGATTTCTACGATGTTTATATGACCACCAATACGGCATCTTGGCCTGCCTCGCCTTCTGTTTCAGTGCCCGGTACAGATACTGTTGGAACAATAGCTAATGTTGTGGCTGGAACCAATTATTATGTTAAAGTTAAAGCGAGAAATGCACTTGGCAGCAGCCCGAATTTTTCTAAAACCTATTGTGCTGCAAAAGGCAGCAGCACGGGGAAATGGTTGATTGTTGACGGTTTCAACCGTTTCGGAGGTTCAGGCAGTAACCCAACCGCTTCACATGCATTTTCGGGAACTTATGCTGTTGCCCTTAATAAACTCGATGCAAATTTCGAATCGGTAAGTAATAATTTCGTCACTGACGCTTCGTATTTACAAGGCTACACGTATGTTTTATGGTATCTTGGTGATGAAGCGACAATGGATGAAACTTTCTCAACTGTTGAACAGACATATATTAAGGAATACTTAAAACAAGGCGGAAATCTGCTTGTTTCAGGCTCTGAAATTGCTTGGGATCTTGACAACAAAGGGACAACCACAGATAAAGAGTTCTTTTACAACTATCTCAAATCCAAATATGTTGCCGATAACCCGACACCCAACACAACTGTTGCATCAGGATTTGCTGGAAGCATTTTTGCCGACATTCCACAATTCAGTTTTGGGCAGGTTTATCCGGAAGATTATGCAGATGTTATCGACACATTGAACGGCAGTAAACCTATATTAAAATATAATGCGACACAAAAAGCAGGGATAGCATTTAAGGGAGTTTTTCCACTCGGTAATTTTGTTGGTAGATTGATATACATTGGATTTGGCATAGAGACAATGTCAGATACTGCATTCATCAGTAAAATTATTAGTACCACAAATGGTTTCTTCAATGGAACTGTTGCAGTTGAACCAAATAAAGTATTAATCCCGACGCAATTCTCAGCTGCAGTGTACCCGAACCCTTTTAATAACTCAACAATATTGCAGGTACATATACCGAGGAATGATTTCTTCACGATTTCCCTCTACAGCCCTCTGGGAGCGCTAGTAAAAACGATAAAAAGTGAAATGCTGAATACCGGTTTGTACAATATTCCAGTTGACTTAACAGGACTGAGTTCCGGGATCTATTTCGTTCATATTGTATCTTCTCAGACCAATACATCTATTAAACTTAATCTTATAAAATAGTATGAAAAAAAGTATTGTAATCAGTGTTATCATTTTGTGCATACAGCAACAAGTATTTGCTCAAAGCATAAAAGTAGTGCAGGAGCCAACAAAAATTTCAAAATCAGATCAATTGTATTCATTTGCTTCTATTGCACCGGATGGATCAGCTATTGCAGCAAGCAAAAGTGATCTTAAAGGTATTATCATGTTAGACCTGAAAGGTGAAATCAAAAAGGAAATCACCGATGCAGCAGGTGCCGGCTGGAAATTTTCATGGTCGCCGGATGCGGGTAAAATAGCATACCGGGAAAACAAGTACAACGGAAACATACGCAGTAGCATTATAGTCGTTTCAGATATTAACGGAAAAATTCTCGAAAAAAGCCAGGAAATGGTAAACTCTACCCTGCCATATTGGAATAGCGATGGCAGTATGGTAATGTATCATGAAGATAATAAAGACTGGCAAAGTCTCGGTTCGCAGAAAAACAATTTGCCTGTCATTACCTCCGAAGGTAATAAAGTTCTTGTTTTTAATGCCATAAACACTAACCGTGGTTTGCAAAATTTAACATTCCCGGCAGAAATACTGAACATGAGTACATCACCCTCAGGCAACCGGCACTGTTTTGAAGTTGCCGGGTATGGAATTTATGTTTATGAAGAATCGAACAATTCGTTAATCGATTTGGGTCCGGGAGAATTTCCTTGCTGGGTGAATGAGGATTATTTTGCATTTATGCTGCCAAAAGACGATGGTTACAAAATGCTTACTTCAGATATTCTTATAAAAAAATACAACGCTAATGATGAAACAAATATTACCGCGAAATTCCCCGGCATAGCACTATACCCTTCATGTGATAACAAAGGGCATATTGTCTTCACGACAGACCATGAGGAGTTATATATTATGCAAATCGCTGTCCAATAGGCTATGCCGGAATCAATGGATTCGGCAAACAGCAAACGGTCATTGGCTCTGGATGCATTGCGCGGATTTGCAATTTTCACTATGATTTTATCCAGCCGGATTCCCTTCGGGGTTTTACCCGGCTGGATGTATCACGCGCAGATACCTCCACCGCTTCATAAATTCCTTCCCACGCATCCGGGTATTTCCTGGGTTGATCTTGTTTTTCCGTTTTTTCTATTCTCTATGGGTGCGGCATTCCCCTTCGCATTACAACGCAGGATGAAGCAGGGTGCATCAAACCTTGCAATTAGTTTAGATATTATCAAGCGCGGTATTTTGTTAATGTTGTTTGCCATCATTATCATGCACACACGGCCACATACTATTGACCCTCAACTTGGTATCAGCTCACTTTTTCAAGCTTTGCTTTTATTTGGATTAATGTTTCTGGTATTCTGGCGGTATCCTGAAACGATTAACAGAAAAGTAAAATATGCACTTCAATCAGCGGGTTTTTTAGGGCTTGCTCTATTTCTAATTTTTATTACATATCCAAATGGTACCGGATTTTCACTGCTGAGATATGATATTATTATTCTTGTTTTATCAAATGTTGCAATTGCAGGCTCGTTTATTTATTTGCTAACCAAGGGCAAATCAGAGACCCTGTTATTCATTTTACTTATACTTATTGGCATAAGGCTCGCATTTAGTGTTGAGACTTCATGGATACACTCAATTGGTGTCCGTTACCCTTCATGGATGCTTTTTCAACTGACTTTTTTGAAATATCTGTTTATTATTATTCCAGGGATACTAACCGGAACAGTTTTGTACGAATTCCAAAAACGTCCTAAAACTGAAATCCTGTTTACCGAGAAAGACCGGATTTCTTTTGCTTTTGCCGCCATTTCAATACTTATTATTATAATTTTTTCGCTTTTCGGACTCTATACACGAATGGTGATGGAATTATTCATTTTCAGTTCTGCATTGCTTGCTATTCTCTGGTTTTTGATGAAAGACATTAAATCCGAATATGGTGTCTTTTTAAAACAGTTATTACAATATGGTATTCTCTGGTTTACCATTGGAATGCTCTTCGAACCATTCGAAGGCGGTATCAAGAAGGATCCTTCAACCATCAGTTATTATTTTGTCACGTCCGGCCTCGCGGTATTTTTGTTAATTGCTTTCATGATAGGCTCTGAAGTTTTTAATATAAAAAAGGGAATAACCATTTTAGCAGAAAATGGCCAAAACCCGATGTTAGCATACGCGGCAGGAACAAATCTATTAACACCTGTCGTTTTATTAACTTTTATTTCTCAAGGTTTAGATGAAATTTGTCTCGGCAATCCATGGCTCGGTGTTTTGAAGGGTATTTTCATAACTTCTCTGCTTGCACTGGCGATAAAATGGTTTACACGCAAAAAAATATTTTGGAGAACATAATGAACTGTTTATATTAAGGATTCATCTTTTATTTACCGGAATATAATAAGGAGTGCCCATGCCTTTGCTGAAAGATTTCAAAACAATCCCGGAATTGTTTTCATTTTTAACACTTGAATATGGTAAAACTGCTTCGCATCCCCTGCTAAAAAACAAAGTAGGCGGCAAGTGGGCAGAAATCAGTTACGACCAGTTCAAAAAAGAAACAATTTCTTTTGCCCTCGGATTGGTTTCACTCGGAATCAAACGGGGTGATAAAATTGCGATAATTTCTGAAAACCGGCCCGAATGGATATTCGCTGATATGGCTATTCTTGGGTTGGGAGCCGTGGATGTTCCCTTGTACCCTTCCCTCACATCCGATTCCATTGAGTTTATCCTGAACAATTCTGAGTCAGTAGCTATCGTTGTATCGAATAAACTACAATACAACAAAGTGAACAAAATAAGAGGGAATTGTAAATTTTTAAAACATATTATCGTTATGAACGATAACGATGCCCCTGAAAATGACACTGCTGCCCACTCATTTAAGAATGTACAAGAAAGGGGTAAAACTTCAAATAACAGCGAACAATATTTTTGGGACAATTCCCAAATGTGCAATCAAAAGGACTTGTGCACTATCATTTATACTTCGGGTACAACCGGTGAACCGAAGGGAGTAATGCTTACTCATTTGAATATCGTGTCTAATGTAAAATCAGCACTGGCAACATACCCTTTTAACCATACCGATACTTTTCTCTCCTTTTTACCGCTGTGCCATATTTTTGAACGAATGGCAGGTTACTACACTGCATTTGCGGCAGGATGCATGGTATGTTTTGCGCAGAGCATTG
>JACPGF010000078.1 GCA_016182615.1 Ignavibacteriales bacterium | reverse complement strand
ATTCCGATATGAAATTGGAAATAGTTGAACGGTTACATATCCTGATGATTCTTGAACAATGCAATGGCAATAAAACCAAGGCCGCTGAAATACTCGGAATAAGTACTGTTACGCTTTACCGTAAACTTGAACAATACGGACTGTAAAACAAAAAGACCATAACAAAATGTTATAACCCCGTTACATTTTGGTATGGCTCAACAGCCGTATTTTTAGGGCATGCATTTTATACCATCCTCCTAACCCCATATAAAACAGTATCTTAACATTTAGAGCCGTGTAAAAAAAATCTTGGCACTCCAATTGAAACAATACGGATGTCACTAATTAAGGTTGTATATGTTATTCGTTGTTCTATTTGTGGCCGCTGTAATTTTCTACATCGCCATATTCCGCTCCATTAATTTCTTCGATTCACTATAGAGCGTATGATGATTCTATTACTTATTATCTCGATTGCCATTTTGGTTTATCTGTTTTATGCACTTATTAAACCGGAAAAATTTTAGGAGTCTTTATGCCAAGTTCAATTATTTCGGTAATTCTTTTAAGCGCCTTCGTTATACTTCTTGCTTATCCATTAGGAAAATATCTGAGTAAAGTGTTTAAAGGAGAAAAAAACTTCATGGATTTTTTGACTCCATTTGAAAATTTTATTTTCAAGGTGATTTCAGTTGATCCTGCTTCCCAAATGAGTTGGAAAGAGAATATGAAGGCAATGCTCAGGATAAATTTAATTTTTTATTTTTGGGCTTATATTATCCTTGCACTACAAGGAAGTATCTCTTTTTTGAACCCCGCGGCAATTGCAAATATGGAAGCCACTTTAGCTTTTAATACTGCCATCAGTTTTGTAACGAATACAAACCTGCAGCATTACTCCGGCGAAACCGGATTGTCTTACTTTTCACAACTGCTTGTAATCGGTTTTCTCCAGTTTGTCAGCGCGGCAACAGGAATCGCGGCGATGTTAGTACTTATGAAAGGGCTCGTTGTAAAAAATTCACAATCCTTGGGTAATTTTTATGTCTATTTTGTTAAATCAATCACCCGCTTATTGTTGCCTTTATCCATTATTGTTGCCGTCATATTATTGTTTAACGGTGTACCGCAAACATTGCAAGCCCCTGAAAAAATCACCAATCTTGAAGGTGAAAAAGTAACCATAGCAACCGGCCCGGTTGCGTCGGTTGTTGCCATAAAACAAGTGGGCACAAACGGCGGTGGCTTTTTCGGGACTAACTCAGCCCATCCCTTCGAGAACGCGAATTTTGTAACGAATTTAGTTGAAACTTCGGCAATTATAATTATACCGGTCGCATTGGTATTTATGGTCGGCTTTTATCTTAACAGGAAAAAACTCGGCTGGGTTTTCTTCACGGTAATGGTTGTTATGCTGTCACTTTTTATCTTTTCAGCAGTTGCTTTGGAACTTTCAGGTAATCCACAACTTGCCAAGATGGGATTATCGCAGCCGCAGGGGAATATGGAAGGTAAAGAAACAAGATTCGGTTCGGAACTTTCTGCTTTATGGGGTGTGCTCACAACCTCAACATCGAATGGTTCTGTTAATTCAATGCACGATAGCCATACGCCTTTAGCCGGTGCGGTTTATATGTTTGATATGATGGTAAACGCGGTTTTTGGCGGTGTCGGTGTCGGTTTCCTTAATTTCTTTTTATATGTCGTCATCGGGGTTTTCATCAGTGGCTTAATGGTGGGCCGTACACCGGAATTGCTCGGGAAGAAAATTGAAGCCCGGGAAGTAAAAATCGCCTCTTTGGTTATCCTGTTCCAGCCGCTCATCGTTTTACCGATGACTGCCATAGCAGCATATATCGCTAAAACAACTCCGGATATTGGCTGGTTAAACAATCCGGGGTATCATGGCTTTTCTGAAATGCTCTACGAATTCACTTCTGCATTTGCTAATAATGGTTCAGGATTTGAAGGGCTTGGTGATAATACCGCATTCTGGAATATCTCCACGGGATTAGTGATGTTGGTAGCCCGGTTTATCCCGATTATCGGGCCGGTAGCAATTGCCGGATCCCTTGCAGCAAAAAAATCCGTACCTGAATCGGAGGGCAGTCTAAAAATTGATTCAGCAATCTTCGGAGTGGTTTTACTAGGAGTAATTTTTATTGTTGTTGGGTTATCATTTCTTCCTGCATTGGCTCTGGGGCCTGTTGCAGAGTATTTTTCAATGTAGTTTGAGGACAATATGAAAAAGAAATTATCAAATAAGTTATTTACCAAAGAACTGGTTCTTGAAGCTTCAATCGCTTCTTTTAAGAAATTAAATCCGCGGCATCTCGTTAAAAACCCGGTAATGTTTACTGTTCTGATAGGCACGGTAATCATGGTGGCTGAAACTTTTATGTCTTTTGCCGGATATCAAACCGGTGAAGGAAGCTTTTACAATCTTAGTATAATGATTCTCTTGCTGCTCACGGTATTATTCGCAAATTTTGCTGAGGCTATCGCGGAAGCAAGGGGTAAAGCACAGGCTGCTACTTTAAGAAACACCCGTGAAAACACCGAAGCGCATAAAATTGATGAACAGGGCAGAATTACAAGCGTCATCTCCTCGGCATTAAAAAAAGGTGAAATGTTTGTTGTTGTTGCCGGTGAGGTTATTCCGAATGATGGAGAAATAGTTGAAGGGATAGCTTCAATTGATGAGTCGGCAATTACCGGAGAATCCGCCCCGGTTATCAGGGAAGCAGGAACAGACCATTCAGGTGTTATCGGTGGAACAAAAGTCCTCTCTGACCGCATTGTTGTTAGAGTAACATCAAATCAGGGAGATTCATTCCTTGATAAGATGATTGCCCTAGTTGAAGGCGCGAACAGGCAGAAAACACCCAACGAAATTGCTTTGACAATTTTGCTGGCAAGTTTTACCATAATATTTCTTTTAGTAGTTATTACACTTCAGCCGTTTAGTATGTATGTTGGGGCGGTGGTTACCATTCCTGCACTCATTTCGCTATTCGTTTGCCTTATCCCCACAACTATCGGCGGGCTATTATCTGCTATTGGTATAGCCGGGATGGACAGGGCACTCAGGGCTAATGTAATTGCAAAATCAGGGAAAGCCGTTGAAAATGCCGGTGATATTGATGTTGTGCTTTTAGATAAAACCGGAACGATAACTATCGGTAACAGGCGCGCAACAAATATTTACCCGGTTAATGGATTCGATTCGCAACAATTGTTCGCTTATTGTGCTTTAAGTTCACTTGGTGACCCAACTCCTGAAGGAAAATCAATCATCGAATTAACCCGTCAATTGGCCCCTGCAATGAATGTGGATACTAAATCGTATGATAGAGTTATTCCTTTTTCGGCTGAGCAGCGCATGAGCGGCATCGATTTGACTGATGGTGTAAAAATCCGCAAGGGAGCTAACGATGCAATGAAAAAATGGGCGTCGGTTGACACGGAAGCAGAATATACACGAATCAGTGTAGAAGTTGATGAAATTGCAGCTAATGGCGGGACACCAATTGTTGTTGGTAAGGATAACAAAACTATTGGTATTATTCAGTTGGAGGACATTATTAAACCCGGAATTACCGAGCGTTTTGCCCGCATGCGTAAAATGGGAGTTAAAACAGTTATGGTTACCGGAGATAACCCGCTGACAGCAAAGTATATTGCCAAACATGCCGGGGTTGATGATTATATCGCTGAAGCAAAACCGGAAGATAAAATGAATTATATCCTGAAAGAACAAAGTGAAGGCAAACTTGTCGCGATGATGGGTGATGGTACAAACGATGCACCGGCACTTGCCCAGGCGGATGTCGGCGTGGCGATGAACTCAGGGACTCAGGCAGCAAAGGAAGCGGCTAATATGGTCGATTTGGACAGCGACCCAACAAAACTGCTGGAGGTTATTGAAATCGGAAAACAACTGCTGATAACCCGGGGAAATGTAACAACATTTTCAATTGTTAATGATGTTGCAAAGTATTTTGCCATTGTACCCGCGATGTTCGCGGCTTCTATTCCCGGAATGGCTGTATTGAATGTTATGGGCTTAAAAACGCCGCAGTCTGCAATACTTTCAGCGGTTATTTTTAATGCCCTTATAATTCCTGCGCTTATTCCAATTGCTTTGCGTGGAGTAAAATATAAACCAATCGGGGCAGATGCCTTGCTTGTCAGGAATCTTTTAATCTATGGCTTGGGCGGGTTAATTGCCCCGTTCATAGGTATTAAACTTATTGATATGTGCTTATCGTTTTTATTTTAAGGAATGTGTTATGAAATTGTTTTTAATAGATTTAAAACTCCATTTTATTATGGTTGTATTAGTTGGTTGTTTATACCCGTTATTGATACTGGGTTTGGGATATTTTGCACGTGATGCGGCAAATGGATTTCCAATCCGTGAAAACAACAAGATTGTTGGATATAAAAATATCGGGCAAAAGTTTACATCCACCGGATATTTCTGGGGCAGACCATCTGCAGTGGATTATAATGCAGCTAGTTCGGGCGGTACGAATAAATCAACAACTAACGCGGATTACCTGCAAGTGATTGCGCAGAGGAAAGTCGATTTTCTTTTGGCAAATCCATCTGCCGTTGGTAAAGAAATTCCTTCGGATATTGTAACGGCATCCGGGAGCGGATTAGACCCGCATATCTCGGTTGCAGCGGCGTTGCTGCAAGTGCAAAGGGTTGCAGCAGCCCGTGAAATTGCAGCGGGGGTTCTCGAAACGCTAATTCAATCAAATACGGAAAGACCACCGGCAGGATTATTTGGTGCTGAAACGGTAAATGTGTTAGAGCTAAATTTGGCTCTTGATAAATTGAAGAATCACTAATTTGTTATATTGCAATTTGAGCATTTCTTAGAGTAAGGTAAGCAAAATGGAACATCAGATTTCGGCCTCAGCAGAAAAATTTCTGAATCTTATCCGGTCTGCCAGACGGGGTAAGCTGAAAATTTATCTCGGTATGGCTGCCGGTGTGGGTAAAACGTACCGTATGCTGATGGATGCCAAGGAGTTGCACCGGCAAAACATAGATGTGTTTATCGGTTATATAGAAACTCATGGCCGGGCTGAAACGGAAGCGATGATGCAAAACCTTCCATTCATTAACCGGAGGAAAGTTTTTTACAAGGGTAAACAGCTTGAGGAAATGGATGTTGATGCGGTAATCATGCAAAAACCGGTTGTTGTTATTGTTGATGAATTGGCTCATACAAATATTCCCGGCTCGAAAAACGAAAAGCGTTGGCAGGATGTGAGGGAAATACTTGATGCGGGCATAAATGTAATTTCGGCCGTAAATATACAACATATCGAAAGCATTAATGAGCAGGTGGAAAAAATTACCGGTATAAAAATTTCAGAGCGGGTTCCGGATGCCTTGTTTCAGATGGCTGATGAAGTGGTAAATGTTGACTTAACCATAGAAGAACTATTAGTAAGAATGAAGGAGGGGAAAATCTATGATCCGGGTAAAGTGTCCACAGCGCTAGCTAATTTTTTCCAGAAAGAAAAACTCCTTCCATTGCGGGATTTAGCCATCAAAGAGGTTTCGAGGCTTGTCGAGCGGAAAATGCAGTTGGAAATACCGGTCGAGCAGCGTGAAAAACTGCAGACAATTATTACGGTTATCAGCTCAGAGGCTGAGAGGGGGAAGAGATTAATCAGGAAATCTTCCCGGCTGTCTTCGCTTTACCGTTCGAAATGGTATGTGGTTTATGTTCAAACAGCAAGAGAAACCGTGGAAAAGATTAACCCTCTGGCACAACGGCATTTGATTAACAACTTTAAGCTGGCAACAGAACTGGGAGCCGAAGTTGTTGAATTAAAGGAAAATGATGCAGCTGGCGCGCTTGTTGCATTTGCACAAAAATGTGAGGCAGCCTTGATGATTATCGGGATGCCGGATTTTTCCTTTTGGGGGAATTTCACGGAGAAAAAAGAATTCAGGCAATTGATGAAAGCAATTGCGCATTTAAATATTGACATATTAATGGTAACGCCTTATGAAATCGATAAAAAGTAAAATAACGTTCGGTGCTGTTGCTCTTTTTGCAATCATCCTGCTCGTCAGTGGGTTCAGCATCTATTTTATTAATCAGTTAGCCTCCCAAACAAAGGGAACAATTATTGATAATTACAGGTCAATTGAATATGTAAACCAAATGCACAAATCCTTCAAGCACTTGTACATGCAGGCAGTAAAGGATGGCAGGGATAAAGCAGTGCTTGAGCATGCGCGTGAAACGTTTGAAAAAAACCTCCGGCTTGAATCAGAAAACATTACCGAAATTGGTGAAGCGGATGCAGTCCGGAAATTACAATCGGGTTATGACGAATTTCTTGGTAATATTGGATCGGGCAATGTTAGGAATTCCGCCGCTCTCGACAGCAGTGTTTTAAAAGTTGAGCGGGAAATTGATGAAGTGGCACGGTTAAATTTATTAGCAATCCGCAATAAAAGCACCCAAATGCAAGCTACTGCTGAGGCTATTACCGTGTATATGTCAGGGATAGTTACTTTGTTTATCCTGATAGCGGTTTCTTTCATTTCCGCTTTCCCAACAAGTATCGTTCAACCCCTGAAAGAACTTGTTGCACGTATCACTTCGATTAGTGATGGCAATTATCAACGGCCGCTGTCTGTTCCTTCGATGGCAGAATTACAGGAAGTCGCGCAGGCATTCAATACTATGGCCGAAAAACTGAAAGCATTTGAAGCAAAGCAAGTTGACAAACTATTGTTTGAACAAAAGCGGATGGATGCATTAGTCCAAAACCTTGAAGATGGCGTTATCCTTATCGATGAGAACCGCATTATCGTTTTAATTAATAAAACAATGGCAGGGCTTATTGGTTTAACCACACATGAATTGCTAGGCCAAAGCATTTCGGGTTTGTGTAAAAATAATGAACTGCTGAGAGAAATATATGCAAGGTCCAAGAGAATCATTGAGGGTAACGCGGGGGAAGAGGATACTAAGCCGCTGCAAATATTTGCCGCTGAAAAGGAGCAGTATTATAAAGTTGAATCCGAGTCCATTCTTACCTTTTCCGAGTGGCTGCAGAAAGATATTTTTATTGGCACACTTATTCTGTTAAAGGATGTTACCACATTTCAGCAGCGGGACAAGGCTAAAACGAATTTGCTTGCAACAGTATCCCACGAGTTAAAAACTCCTCTTGCATCAATAAATCTCAGTTTAAAACTCCTTGAAGACAGCAGAACAGGCGGCTTGAACCCGGAACAGGTTGAAGCCGTTTCCGCGCTGAAACAGCAAAGCCAAAGGCTTTCGCGGGTTATCAACGAAATTCTTGAATTCTCACAAATAGAAACAGGCAATATAAAACTGAAATTTTCACAGATCAGGCCGGATGAAATTTTAGACATTTCCGTAACAGCGCTTATGGTGCTTGTTTCTGAAAAACAAATTGACCTGCAAACGGAAATAGACGAAGATTTACCAACGGTAAATGTTGATATAGAAAAAATCGTGTTCGTGCTGATAAATATTTTAAACAATGCGATCAGATATACCCCGCTTCACGGCGTCATCCGTATAACATGCAGGAGTGAAATGTCCGGTATTGTTTTCTCAGTTAAAGATAATGGCCCCGGCATTTCTACCGAAGATCAGGAAAAACTATTCCAAAGATATACACAAGTGGGAAAAGGTTACAAACGCGGCTGGGGTTTAGGATTGGCAATTTCAAAAGAGTTTATTAATGCCCAAGGTGGAAAAATATGGCTGCAAAGTGAATTAGGGAAGGGTAGTGAGTTTTTTATTTCGCTGCCGGTTTAATTTTGGTACAATTTATTTAATTGAAAATTGCAAACCAAAAATACAAATGAAACCCCTTTAAAGCTGGTTGGCAAGTCCTTTTAGTTTTATGTTTGGCGCAATATTTTGTTTCATCATTCTGTTTGCGCTTCAAAGTGGATAGTAGAGTACTAAAGTCCGTTCGACAGGTCGCAAGCTCAAAAAGATTATGATAAACTTTTAGATTGAGCTAAGGCCTGTTGCGCGTAGTCATATTTTTCCCACGGTTAAAGAGACTGTGTTAAAACTCAAATTTTCTTAAAAATATATTTCGATTTTGTGCTAAAATCGAAGAATAAAAATGCTTGACAGGGGTTTTAACACAGCCTCTTCCAGCTTAGGGTTTCATGGATAAAGCTTTCCGGCTTCAGCCCAATTTTACATACTATGCGTTTTTAAGTGCGAAAAGAACCGCTAACACACCATGTGTATATTTGCTGGTGTAAATTTGCTTAAAAAACGGGTGTACGGCATTTTAGGCAGATATTACTTATGTGACGACCATAAATGATCGTCCTGAGTTGAAAAAG
>JACPGF010000047.1 GCA_016182615.1 Ignavibacteriales bacterium | reverse complement strand
CCCCGAACGCAGCCCACTTTGCTATAACTCAAATGGCAGACTATTTCAATGCAGTAACTGTTGTAACCCAAAATGTTGATAACCTGCACCGCCGGGCAGGCAATCCGCTTGTTCATGAATTACATGGTAATATCGAGAAAAACTACTGCATGAAGTGCAAAACACGTTACGATTTTATTTCTTTTGAGAACACGGGCAGCGTGCCAAAGTGTTCTTGCGGCGGACTCATCCGGCCTGATGTTGTTTGGTTTGGAGAAATGCTGCCACAGTTTGAATATGAAGCTGCCGAAAACGCTATGAGCAGCTGTGATATTTTATTTTCCGTCGGAACCTCCGCGGTAGTATATCCGGCGGCCGGTCTTCCCATGCTGGCTTATCAGGCAGGTGCTTATCTAATTGAAATCAATCCTGAGAGAACAGAACAAAGTAATTATTTTAACGAGAGTTTTCGTGTAGGAGCCGGCGAGGCTCTTACCGTAATTCTGAATGAGGTGCAAAGCATACGGCAACACAAAAAGTAAAACCGGCAAAAGTAATTTTTATCTGCAATAGCTGCGGGTACGAATCATTACGATGGATAGGGAAATGCCCGCATTGTGAGTCATGGAACTCCTTTACCGAGGAGAAATCCGAATCGAAAAATGCAAAGGTAAACAGTTTCGAGCCTCGTTCCACTGCATATAAACTAAAAGATATTACCTATAATCATACAAAGAGGGTATTAACCGGTATTGGTGAGTTTGACCGCGTTTTAGGCGGTGGGTTTATGCCCGGTTCAATAATACTTTTAGGCGGTGACCCGGGAATTGGGAAATCGACTTTGGTTTTACAGGCTGCAGCATCTATGGATGTCCCGGTTTTATATGTATCCGGTGAAGAGTCTGCTCAGCAAATTAAATTACGTGCCGACCGTCTTGGTGTACAGTCTGAATCATTAATGGTTCTTGCAGAGACAGAATTGAACACAATCCTTGCAACAATTCAAAAAAGCAGTCCCGGGCTGGTAATAATTGACTCAATCCAAACTACGTATGATGACAGCCTTGACAATGCGCCCGGCTCAGTAACGCAATTACGGGAATGCACCTCGAAACTAATGGATGCAACTAAACAGGGCACATAAAAACAGGTTTGGCAGTACGAACGAAATCGGTGTATTTGAAATGCTCGATGTTGGCTTGAGGGACGTTTCGAATCCGAGTGAATTGTTTCTCAGCCAACGCGCATCAGAAATTTCAGGCTCAGTGGTTACAGCAAGTATTGAAGGAACCCGGCCGGTTTTAATTGAAGTGCAGGGGCTTGTCACCCCATCACATTTTGGAGCTCCGCAGCGGGTATCAAACGGTCTGGACTACAGGAGACTGTCCATTCTCCTAGCAGTGCTTGAAAAACGCAATGGCCTTAAACTTTCGAACGCCAACGTTTTTGTTAATATAACCGGGGGTGTACGTATTGATGAACCTGCCATAGATTTACCGGTTTGTTGTGCCGTTGCATCCAATTTTACCGAGAGGACTATTAATTCAAATACCGTCATCATAGGTGAAGTTGGACTTGGCGGCGAAATCCGCAGTGTAACGCACATCGAAAAGCGGTTGCAGGAAGCAGAAAAAATTGGTTTTCAGGTTGCAGTCGTACCCTCGAAAAACTTGAAAAAAATAGCATTTAAGTCAACTATGAAACTTGTCGGTGTAAACACGGTAGCTGAAGCGTTAAACACGGTTCTTGGAGGGGATAAAAATTAATTTGCAGAATACGGTTCTGAATGTTAATTTAGCCATGTAATTAAAAAAAATGCGGTGCCGGTTATATAAAACCGGAGAATAGGGAATCCGGTGCAAATCCGGAACTGTCGCGCAACTGTAAGAGCGAAAAAATAATATGCAAAATGCCACTGTTTACACGGGAAGGCGCATAGCAAGCTCAAGTCAGGAGACATGACGTAAATCAAAATTATCAGTCTTCGCGGAAAAGATTTGATTACACCGGATACTTTCCTTTGTTGTCATACCTTTCGTATTCTTTCTTTCCCGGAGTTGATTTTTTGATACCTGTTTGATTCCACGATGCAAAATTGTATCGCGGTTATTAAAACAGGAAGTTTGTCATGTACTTCGCGTAAAAGGAAAAAAATTGGATTGTCAGAAGGCAGTTACGCGGTTAGCCGCGGTTTTGTTTTGTTTAGTAACTAGCAGTACTCAGCTTTTAGCTGATCCTGTCCGGCAAATTCGGTGCACCCGCGCTATACTCCTCCTCCCAAATCGAAGTCCTTGATGAAAAAAAAATATCTGCCGGTAACGGACAAAGACTTTCCAATGTATTAAATACAGCAAACAGTGTTTTTATTAAATCGTACGGGCCAGCCCCCCAACTGCAGTCAATCTCCATTAATGGACTTGGGGCAGAGCAGACCGTGGTGCTTCTTGATGGTGTAAAACTTAATTCTTTCCAGAATGCAATGTTTGATCTTTCACTTTTCCCCAAAGAACTTATCGGAGCCATCGTGGTTCAAACCAACGGGGCGAGCGCATTATACGGCAGTGAAGCAATGGGTGGAGTAGTCAATATCATCACCAAGAATAAGTGGGGCGGGGAGGTTGATGACGGTCTGCACTCCTCAGCAACCGTTTCCGTGGGATCCATGAACACGCACCGTTGGAGCGGCAGTACCGGTTACCGGAAGGAAAACTCATCTCTGTCCTTTTTTCTAAACTGCGAAACTTCAAATGGCGACTATCCATTCCATTTTAACGGGGAAAAAGTACGCAGAAAGAATAATGCTTATACTTTAAGTGACTTTGGGCTGAGTTATGGTCATATTTTTGACAGCACAAAAACTCTCAGTTTTACCTCGTTTTACGGTTTGCAGGATAAACAAATTCCCGGGATTGAAACCGGTGAAATACCTCCGGCCTCTTCGCAAATTGATAAAAATTGGAATAGTATTATATCATTCGAAAACTATTTTTCAGGAGCCTTCTTTGTAAAGCTCGGAT
>JACPGF010000097.1 GCA_016182615.1 Ignavibacteriales bacterium | reverse complement strand
AACAGCATATAATCGTATTACAAGAATTGATTTGTGATATATCCTCCTACAGCGTAATGAGCCTTTACCACCACCTATTGAGATGTTACAATAAAATATTGTAACATCATCAATAACATGCGGTTACGGCTCCCTCTCCTTATGAAGTAGAGGGTTGGGGTGAGGTTATAACTTTCTGCTGTCAAGTGGTTTATTGCAAATTTGTGATGCAATCGCTTGATGAGGCCTAACTGACCTAAACATCCCCCATTTTAATTTTAGAAAAGCCATACTTCGCGCGGATTTTGTTTATTGCTTTTAGTGCATCTTTCTTCTTCTGTGCATCAACATCAAATAACCCCATCTGTCCGGCAGAATGTGAAAAATTTGAGAGCCCTACTCCAATAAGCCTTACTGACACCCTTCTGGTATAGCTTTTTTCCAGTAAATCTGAAACCACATCATGGACACGGTTGTCATCTTCGGTAAAATCAACCGTTTTAGAGCGGGTAATAGTTATAAAATCAGTGTAACGGAGTTTTAAAGTAATGGTAGAAGCCATCATCCCCTGCTCACGCAGCGTGTGGCAGATTTTCCCAGTCAAATGGAAAAGAACTTTTTTCAACTCAACTATATCAAGTATATCTTCATGGAATGTCGTTTCTTTGGAAATGGATTTCTGATCATGCGGCTTACAGATATAAACAGAACCCTGACCGTTCGCTTTGTTCCAAATATCCACACCAGCCTTACCCATAGAGGATGAGAAGAAGTCGATTGGAACCTTGAGAATGTCGCCTATTTTTCTTATTCCCCTGCTTTTCAGCTTTCCTTCGGATACTTTTCCGATACCTGGAATCCTTGCAATATCCAGAGGAGATAAAAACTCCCGTTCCTGCCCGGGCAAAATGTATGTTATGCCTAAGGGTTTATTATAATCGGTTGCTATTTTTGCCATCGTTTTGTTAGATGCAATTCCTAATGAACAAGGCAGCATAAGGTTTTCGAAAATTTCACGTTGCAATACAGTTGCTATTTCAATAAAATGATGATAGCCGTTACCGCAGCCTGTAAAGTCCATGTAAAATTCATCAACCGATGCCTGTTCAATTGCCGGACTGTTTTTTTGAAGAAACTGAAAAACCAGTTTCGAGAATCTACTGTATTCTTCATGATGACCATGAATATACAACCCATTGGGGCATAACTTAAAAGCCTGTCTGATGGGCATCCCTGAATGCAGCCCGAATTCCCGCGCTTCGTATGAGCAGGCTGCAACCACTCCTCTTCCATGCGGATCTCCGCCAACAATTACCGGTTTGCCTTCTAACTGAGGATTCAGTATCCTCTCAACTGAAATAAAAAAAGCATCAAGGTCTAAATGAAAAATAATTGCCATAATTACGGATTATTCGCTTAAAAAGCTGTCTATCAGTTTGCTTACTCGCGGCAATTCTTTTCCAATGCTCATGTGCCCCATTTTGTTATTGATAATTTCGATTTTACAGTGCAGTATTATACTCAGTGCTATTGCAGTTTCCGGCCGTATCAGATGGTCTTCTTCTGAAAGTATCATAAACACTTGCGCTTTAATTTTTGATGCAGCAACTTCGGCTGAATCATTGAATCTTTTATAAATATTATGGTTAATCATTGCCTTTAACTGAGTAAAATAATTGTCGAGTGTAAAAGTCGGTGAAGGATCCCGGAAAAAAGAGTTATAGTAATTGTAAAAGGTATCCGTGGCTACAGCACTGACGATGTGTTCCGGAGTTCTTCCGAAAGCCGCGGTTAAAGTGTTTAAATCCCTCCATATCTCCTTCTCGCTGCGGTTACATTCCCTTCCCTTGACAATAAAGCTCTTAGCCCAGTTCATCCAAAGCAGGTCAAAAGATGTCAGCTTTGGGGTACAAACGTATGGAATTGCTTTATTAAAATACTCAGGATAACTAACCAGCCATTCGAAGGTCTGCATACTTCCCATCGAACCGCCAATAATCGCATGCAAGTGATTCAATGTAAGCACTTCGGTCAGTACTCTGTACTGCGATGTGACCATATCGTGGATAGTGATTTCAGGAAAAGTTTGCCCGGAATCCAGTTTCGTATTCGAAGGAGAGGAAGAAAAACCATCGCCGAGAGCATCAATAGCCACAACAAAATACTTGGCACTATCAACAATCTTTCCGGCACCAATTAAACCGCCTAAATGTGCAGAATTTCCCGCGAACCAGGTATTATAAAGTACTGCATTAGTTTTATGTTCATTTAAACGCCCGAACAGCCGGTAAGTTACTTTGCATTCGGACATTACAAGGCCCGATTCCAGTTTGAAGTCTTTTAATACTGTGGTATACAATTCGGGTTGTGCCCAAGCTATACTCTGTAAATGAAATATAATAACAAAAATAACCGGTACTATTTTTAACGTAAACATTTGTGTTGCTTTAAAATTTTGTAAAACGTAAAGTATAAAATACCCAAAGTCTTTAAAATGAAAAACCCCGGCATGGATATAACCGGGGTTTTTAGAAAAATACTTCTGTTACTGAATAATTTTAAACTCGATGCGCCTGTTAAATGATTTACCCTCGCTGTTTTTGTTATCGGCAATCGGGCGGCTTGGGCCGTAACCAACAGCTGTCAAACGAGATGCATCGACACCCTTGGCAACAAGAAATCTTTTAACTGCATCGGCTCTGTCTTGTGATAGTCTTTTATTTAGTTCAGCACTGCCGACATTATCCGTGTGGCCTTCAATCTCTACCCGTATCTCACTATTCGAAAGTAAAATTTGAGCCGCATTAATCAAAATTGGATAAGCTTCCGGCCTAAAAGAACTCTTGCCCGCATCAAAATTAATTCCTAATAACACCCAATTGCCGCGGCCGGCATACGATTCGCCGTTAGCTGTTTTACCGGGAGCCTGAATGAAGGCTTGACTTGCTGAATTCCGTTTAATAATGTCTTCAATTTTGTTATAATCGATGTCAGATGATGCACCGGAATACTTTTTAATAATGTCTTCAATCTTTCCATAATCAACAATCATATTCTTACCGTCATCAGCCAAGCGAATATTGAGAATACCGTCATAGAGGTCACAATACTTCGATTTTGTGCCTTGATCGAAGTAATAGAGCAAACCAACACTAAAAGTAAAGTAATGGTCTGAACTTTCACCAAAAAGACCGCCAATATTACCCATAACTCCATCGAATTTATCATTTGCGAGCACATGCAGGTTTAGTTCGGTATTTACTTTCAAGTCATTACCTAACCATTCGTCGTACAAACTCCATTGCACGCCAAACAGCATATTGGCTTGATAGTCTAAAAATGTGCCATTTTTGACATTCCTTGCACCCTTCATGGTATAGTACAACCCGGAAACACCCATTCCAAAATAGGGATTCGTGGTTTCGCATGGTGACATATGATAAAGGTAGTCATATCCAATGGCAACTACATCATTTGCAAATTTTTTATCAATAGTACGCAGCATTAAATACGAGGTACTGAGGCGGAAATTTGAATGCTCAGACAGGTTAGTCTGGATTGAAGCATGGACTCCAAGGTTACCCTCTGTACCTGAAATATCAGAGCCGACATAACGTGGAACAGATAAGCCAAAACCAACAGCCCAACTGTTTTTATAAACCTGTGCGTGCGCAATAAAAGAAATTGCTAAAGAAAATAATACAAGACGCAGCGCTTTCATAAAAACACCTAACATTTTTTGTATGAAAATAATTTATTAAATATAAAGAGAAAGAACGATAACTTAAATAATTACTTTATTAGTTTCCGCTAAGATATTATAAAAAAACAATAATTGCAATAATTTTACCCCTTCAATTTAATTTTCTTTAGTTAAATAATTACAGTATATTTGTAATTATAATTTTTCGGGGTGTAGCGCAGCCCGGTAGCGCGCTTCGTTCGGGACGAAGAGGCCGTAGGTTCGAATCCTATCACCCCGACTACATAGGTTGTTTTTTAAGTTGCTTGCTTAATAAACAGCCTTTTTTTTTTTTTTTTGGTAAACAAATACTTGAAAAAACTTCTTTTATCTTTTATTCCCCTCTTTGTAGCCATTGATATCATTGGCACGGTACCGATTTATCTCGGGCTGACTGAGGATTTGTCCGAAAAAGAGAAAAAGAAACTGCTTTTCGAGGCAATTCTTGCAGCTTTTGTTATTGCGCTCGTTTTTCTGGTGGGCGGTAAAATTATTCTCCGGTTTATCGGTATTACAATAGATGATTTCAGAATTGCCGGAGGTATTATTTTGCTCATCCTTTCAATTAGCGATATACTTTTCACTTCGGAGGAGCGCAAGAAAAGTACCAATAAAATTGGCATCGTCCCCTTGGGGATACCACTTATTATTGGCCCGGCAGCTCTCACTACTATCCTCATCCTTTTGGATCAGTACGGATTCATTAATACTGTTATATCGATGGTTGTCAACTTTACCATCGTGTGGTTTGTAATGTATTATGCGCAGATTGTCATTAAGTTAATCGGCGATGGCGGCACCAAAGCGTTTGCTAAAATAGCATCCCTGTTTCTTGCCGCAATAGCTATCATGATGATTCGGGTTGGCATTTCAAATGTTGTAAAAGCTTTCCGCTAGTCCTGTCATGCTTAAAGTCAATGAGATATATGCGTCTATTCAAGGAGAAAGTACTTTCGCGGGTTTACCCTGCACATTTGTCCGCCTGACGTACTGCAATCTACGCTGCTCCTACTGCGATACGGAATATGCTTTTTACGAGGGTGCTGAAATGCCTGTTGAAGAAATCATTAAGAAAGTTCAGCAGTATGGCAATAATCTGGTAGAAATTACCGGCGGTGAACCGTTAGTACAACCGATGTCTTTAAATCTCATGACAGAATTAGCTAATCGGGGGTATAAGGTACTTTTAGAAACCGGTGGGAGTTTACCCGTTGAGAAAGTAGACCCGCGAGTACATATAATAATGGATATTAAAACCCCTTACAGTAAGATGGAAAAAAAGAACAGGTATGAGAATATCAACTTTTTGAAACTAACGGATGAAGTGAAATTTGTCCTTGGTTCCCAAGAAGATATAACCTGGGCGATTGAAAAAATTCATGAATTTAATTTAACTAATAAGTGTAAAGTATTATTCTCTCCCGTGTTTGGTACAATAAAACCGGTTGAAATTGTGGACAGGATAGTCCAAGAACGGTTACCTGTCCGTTTTCAACTGCAGTTACATAAATTTATCTGGCCGGTAGAACAAAAAGGTGTATAGCAAATGAAAATTGCAAAAGAATTTACTTGGGAAATGGGTCACAGGCTCCCGTTTCACAAAGGAAAATGTGTAAACCTGCACGGGCACTCCTATAAAGCAATTGTTGCCTTTGAAGGTAAACTTGATGATAATGGTATGCTGATCGATTTTTATGATGTCAAACAAATCGTGAACCCGGTTATTGAGTCCCTGGACCATGCATTTGTTGTGCATAAAGATGATACGGAAGTATTGGAGTACTTAACTAAATTAGGTTCTAAAACAGTTGTGCTCGATTTTCATTCAACCGCTGAAAACCTCTGTATCTATTTACTCGGTAAAATAAAAGATAAATTAACCTCAAACATCAGCACAATAAGTGTGCGGTTATACGAAACTGACGATGCATACGCGGAAGAAACGCTTGTACTCTAATGGCCAAAATCAACACTTTTAAATTGTTTATTGAATACGAGGGGACACGCTTTCACGGCTGGCAGGTTCAACGCAATATTAAAACCATTCAGGGAACCCTATTTGACGCTATCAAACAAGCTTCAGGTTTGGATAACTTTGAGCTGTATGGTTCAGGTAGAACGGACAAGGGGGTTCACGCGCTGGAACAAATCGCACACCTTCGTGCGCCGCTGTACATGCCCCCGGATATACTGCGGATGAAAATAAACGATTTATTACCCGCGGATATATGTGTCAAATTGATCCAAAAAGAATCTGAAGCTTTTCATGCTCGCAAATCTGCTGTTGCGAGAAGCTATGTGTACCAAATTGCCCAAAGACGGACTGCCTTCGGGAAACCGTTTGTCTGGTGGGTAAAAGATTCACTGAATGTAGCAAAAATGCAGGAGGCGGCATCATTCCTTGCCGGCACACATGATTTTGTCAATCTTTCGGACAAAGATACGGGTGACGAAAGCAGTATCGTAAAAGTATATCATGCCGGTATTTTTGTTGAAGGCAGCATGATAATGTTTCGTATATGCGCGCAGCATTTCCTTTGGAAAATGGTCCGGAAAACAATTGCTGCTTTAGTTGAAGTTGGGAGGAATAATATATCACCGGCTGAGTTTTCTGCGATTTTGACAAAAAGCAGAACAAGCCGGAAAGTCGAGATTTCGGCTCCACCTTCAGGCTTGTTTTTAGAAAAAGTTTTTTACAAACAATCAGAAATTGTTGAGTCTATTCCCCGGTCTTTTATTCCGGTTGACTAACAATACTTGCAATTTTCGCTTCAAGAACAGAAAGTTTCGTTTCCAGTTCTTTAATCCGGTCGGCATACACGGGTAAAGACCTCAGGTGTGCTTCCAGTTTCATCGCCGTTTTGTGTTCTTTTACCGGATAGCCTGAGTACATCCCTGGTTTTTTTAGACTTTTTGACACTCCAGCTTGACCGGCTACGATAATATTGTCAGATATTTCGATATGTCCGCTCATGCCAACCTGCCCTGCCAGCGTACAGTTATTTCCAATTTTTGAACTTCCCGATACACCTGTTTGTGCTGAAATGACCGTATCTTGACCAATAGTAACATTATGGGCAATTTGGACTAGGTTATCGAGTTTTGTGCCTCTATTTATTGTTGTAGTCCCAAGTGCAGCCCTGTCTATACACGTGTTGGCACCGATTTCTACATCATCTTCCAAGACAACTATACCTATTTGGGGTATTTTAATTAAGTGTTTATCCGGGCCGGGCACATACCCAAACCCATCAGAACCGATAACGGCGCCGGGTTGCAATATTACCCTATTCCCTATTCTGCACTCCTCACGAATAGTAACATTGGGAAATATCAAACAGTTATTCCCTGTCTGCACGTCATTCATAAGCACCGTATTAGCAAAAATCTTTGTTCCATCACCAACAATACAGCGGGCACCAATAGAAACATTTGAGCCGACCGAAACATTTTTCCCTAGCACCGCAGTGGAATCAACAATTGCAGACGGGTGTATTCCATCAAGCGGAAATTCCGGAGTAAAATAGGAAATAAGAATTGTAAAGAAAGCTTTGTTTGGGTCTTCTACCTCAAGATAGGTAATATCAGTCCGTGTCTTTTCGAATCCGGGTTTCACAAAAATTGCAGATGCTTTGCTCGCCAAAAAAAACTTTTCATACCCGGCTAAATAGAGAAAAGTTAAATCGCCTGCTTTTGCCTCATCAATCTTGGCTAAGTTTTCAATAACTATTTCCGGATCACCAAAAAGAACGGCACCGGTTATTTCTGCTATTTTACCTGTTTTCAGGTGTAGTTTGTGTTTTTGATTTTCCGGCATCGATTTTCAACTCTTTTAAAACAAGTGTAGTAATATCATATTGTTCCTTGGCAAATAACATCATCACCCCGCTGCTCCGGTCAAACACAAAATCATAATCTTCACTTTTAGCAACCCGCTGCACAGCAGTAAACACTTTATTCTGAACCGGTTTCATCAACTCATCCTGCTTTTGGAATAATTCACCGTTGGTGCCGAATTTTTTCTCCCTGAATTCGGTGATTTTCTGTTCCATTTTCATCAGATCCGATTCGGTATCAACCCGTTGCTGCTCGGTTAATACGAGTTTCTTTTTATCATAATCATCGTATTTAGTCTTCCAGTCACGTTCCATTTTTGTCAGTTCACCCTGCCACTCTTGTATAAGCGCATCAAGCTGCTGGCGGGCATCCTGTGCATCCTGCAGCTGCTCCATAATTGCGTCTGAATCAACATATCCAATTTTGGATTGTGAAAACAGGCTTTGCGATGTTAAAAGTGCCCCGATGAATAAAAAGAGACTAATCCTTCTCATAAAAAACCTTGTATTGTAAAAATATACAGTAAATGTAAAAAGAAATGAGATAAAAAATAAGGCACTCTTTTTTACCGAGTGCCTTTAGTAAAAATTATTTTCCTCTTTTCAGTTTGTCTAAAACCTTAAAAGTAATATCAAACGAAGCATCTGCATAAAGTACAATTGCTTCTTCAGGTTTATCTAAAACAAACTGCATGTTTTCTTCTTTTGCAACAACTTCGATTGTTTTAATGATTTTTTCTTTAACAGGCTTCATAACTTTCTCCTGTTTAGCCATAATTTCGCCTTGGGCTCCACGGCGGAATTCTTCAATTGTCTGCTGCTGAGCAACTAACTTTTGCTGTTTTTCATTCTTTTTTGCTTCAGGCATGGTGGCTTCTTGTTTTCTATAATCAGCATAATCCTGCTGTAAAGCCTGAGACATCGAATCTAATTTTTCATTAAGCATTTTGGAAAATGATTCAAGTTCGCCTTTAGCTTTTATCGCTTCGGGTAACTGTTGAAAGATCACTTCTGAATCGACATAACCGATTTTCAGAGGTGCGTTTTGTGTTTGCGCGAAAACCTGCGTGCAGGCTACGAAGAGAAATACAAAGAGAATCTGTGCTAATTGTTTCACGTTTGTTTACCTTTATTTGAAACTGACCTTCTTAAATCAAATGCTTTGGTCGTGTTAAGGTTTTTGTACACATTACCGGCTTCAGCAAAGGTCAGCAGATATAATGGAATCGGCTCAAGGGAAACGGCGAACCGGAGCTCGGTTGTATATTTAAATGCAGCCTTACCGCCAATAACATCACCGCTTAAAAGTTGTGGTCCCACAGTTCTGTCATCATAACCTCTTAATGGCATGGTTGATATTACCAGTCCGTTTCCACCCATATAGAATTGTTCAAACGGGGGGATTTGCGTACCCGCAACTAACTCATTAATGTAACCGACTTCGGCAGCATTGTAAAGAACAAGTTTGCTGGTATTAAACAGTTTTTTATACCATTCAGATTTGAAATTAAGCTTGAAATAGTCAACATTACCCGGAAGGAATGGACCACCTGAGATTTCACCATCAAGAACATTCGATGAGCCCAAAGATGGGAATATCGGGTTATCAATATTTTTCCGTGCGATGGTTGCGCCAAGAGTATATTGTTGTGTTTTTCCTTCAACATAATAGTATCCACCGTTTTTAACGTCATTCTTCTGGAAGCGTAAAAATCCGGAAACACTAAAATAATCATCCGGCCAGCGCAAACGGCGGCCAACACGTAATGTAATACCTGTTTGCTGCATATCATAGATATACTGTTGACGGGTATCGAACACTTCGGCACCGAGTGAGGTTGGGGTGTCCATAAACCATGGCTCGGTAAACCCGAGCGAGAATGTGCGGTAATAGTTACCAACACCAAACTGCCAGTTAAAGCTAAGTATCTGGCCTCCACCCATCTGGAATGGTTCAGCAATAGAAAAGTTTGTAAGGGTAATACCCATTGCACCGCTGAAACCGTAACTACCCGAGTAACCAACTGATGCGTTTAGATAATCGCTCGATTTTTCTTCGACCTTGAAAGTAACGTTTACAATGCTATCATTACCTAATTGATAGTCAACGCATTCCTGATACAATTTCTCAACGTTAAAATATTGCAGGTTTGCTAACTGCTGCAGGCTTCGTAACATCAATGCGCGGTTAAAATAGTCACCGGGAATGGTATAGAGCTCTCTACGGATAACCTTGTCTTTGGTTTTGTCATTGCCGATAATATCAACAGCACCGACTTTAAACTGATTTCTTTCGGTAATCTGTATAGTGATATCGATTGAATCACCTTCAACTTTTGTTTCATTCGGTTTAAGGTTAAAGGTTAAGTAACCGTTATCCAAATACAACGAAGCGACATCATTCTGTTTTTCGTTCTGGCGTAAATTCTGTTGAAATTTTTCGTAATTAAAAATATCGCCTTTTTGAAATCCGAGACGCTCATTCAGAACATCATCCTTATAAATTTTATTGCCTTCCCAAACAACGTTTCGCACCCGGTATTGAGGTCCTTCGTGTACTTCAATTTCGATGTGAACTTCTTTCCTGTCCTTCGAATAAATAAGCGTATCCGAAACTAACTCAGCGTCGCGGTATCCGCCTTTTTTATAGAACGATTCAAGCAGTTTTTTATCTTCGTCGTATTTTTTCTTATCGAGTTTTGCACTGCTCCAGAATTTCCACCATCTGGCTTCTTCTGTTTCTTTAAACTCGCTTCTCAAGTCATCGGAGGTAAAATGTGTATTGCCTTTGAATGTAATCGACCGGACTTTCACTTTATCATTTTCTTTAAAATCAAATATGAGCAGTACACGGTTTTTAATTTTTTCCCTTATATTGGTAAAAAATATATCCGTACTCTCGTATTTGGTTTTATACTCTTCCGCGAGATTTTTTTCATTTCTCCAGGTTACTTCAATCTCATCTTCGGTGGAATCAGATTCGAAATAGGTGAAATATTTCACCTGAATTTCAGCATTCAGATAACCTTCGTCGTCGTACATTTTATAAAAAACCTGTTTTAACCGGCTAATATCCTGAGCTTTTAGAATTTGCCCTCTCGAAAGGGTAAACTTTTTTTCCAGGTCAGAAGTACTCACTTCATCGTTACCTCTGAAAACAACCTGCTCAAGACGGGGGTATTCATCAACTTTGATTAGCAAAAAGACACCATCAACAAGTTTTTTCTCTATTTCGATCTGCACATCAGAAAAGATATTCAAACCCCATAATTGCTTAATGGCAATAAGCGTTTGTTCGCCAGGGATTTGAATCTCATCACCGACTTTCAGGCCGCTGTTGATAATAATAGTTCTGGGGTCGGCAGTTTTATTGCCTTGAACAGAGATACCTAAAATTTTAAAACTACTCCGTTGAGCCTGTTCTTGTCCCAATACACTTAAGGAGAATGAAACGAAAAATAAAAGGGTAAGAGAAAAAAATGCGCGTTTAATAGACATACAATTGTTACTTGTGGGAAACTTGTTCACTAACTTTACCAAATCTTCTTTCACGTGTTTGAAAATTTTTAATTGCCTCATATAAATTGTCTCTCCTGAAATCAGGCCAGAATGTATCGGTAACATAAAACTCAGAATAGGCAATCTGCCACAGCAGAAAATTGCTAACCCTGAACTCGCCACTGGTTCTAATAACCAGTTCCGGATCCGGAATACCTTTTGTTGTTAAATAGTCACTAAATTTCTCGTTGGTGATATCATCAAGAGTAATTAGTCCTTTATCAAATTCAGCCATCATTTTTTTTACTGCTTCGAGTATTTCCCAACGGCTGCCATAACTTAATGCAATGGTAAGCTGCATTTTCGTGTTATTTTTTGTCTTTTCCATTGCTTCAACAAATTCCTGCTGAACGGAGGTTGGGAGCATGGAAAAATCGCCAATAGTAAATATCCTGATGTTTTCTTTATTGAGCCGGTTTATTTCTTTACTTAACGTTTTAACAATCAGGCGCATAAGGGTAAAAACCTCGGTTTTAGGCCGCTTCCAATTTTCGGTAGAAAAAGTATAAAGCGTTAAGTGCTTAACTCCAATCTGCGCGGCTGCTTCAACAATGTCCTTAACCGACTCGACCCCCGTTTTGTGCCCTGCTATTCTTGGAAAACCCTTTTGTTTTGCCCAACGACCGTTGCCATCCATTATAATGGCAATGTGATTCGGTATCTCACCGGACTGCAGCAATTTCTTCTGCTTTTTTTCATCATGGGATTTTGTTGATTCAGACAAGACCGACTTTCCTGAAATAAAGATAATTAAACGGTAAAGATAAGAATATTACGTGATTTTTCTATGGAGAAATTTGGGACTAACTTCTTATTTTCTTATAGGTTAGACGAGTGTAATTACCATATAGTTTTACCAAAGGCAGCACTTTTACCCTATTTTTACTAATTCCATAAAAAAAGTGGAGTTATTTTGACGATAACTCCACTTTTTATGCAAGAATAACCTATTTAAGCAAATCTTTGAATATTTTAGTTTTCATTAATTCAAGTACCTGCGGATTTGCAGGATCCAGCTCTTTTACTTTTCTCCAATATGCTGCACATTTGTCCAAAGCCTCTAGTAGTACGAAGCTAAATATGAATGCGCAGCAATGTAATCATTGGCAAACTTCGGGGCATCTTTTTCAAAATCCGTGATAAGTTTCTCATAAATTGCTTTTGCAGGCCAGTCTTTCGAGGTCGGATCCATGACAACAATAATCCTGCTCAACCATAAATAACCGATATAAAGATTCGGCTTAATCGTAATGAACTTTTCAAAAACTTCTTTCGCGTGCTGATAAGATGAATCGAAATAACATGCCATACCTAAATCGATATAATCCAGAGTTTCTACGCTGTTTCCGCCGAATTTAATTTTTGGCTCAAGTACCGCGATAACATCTTTCCAGCGCTTTTGTTTTTTATATATCTTACTAACATCACTCAATAAATCAAATTTTGTTGAATCCTGAGAATACGCTGCCATCAGGTTTTCTATTGCACCATTTTCATCGCCGTTCCTCAGCAATATTCTTCCGTATCGCGAGTAATCGCCAAAAGAAGCTTTATCTTTTTCAACTACAGCAAAGTACTGTTTAAACTTTTCAGCAGCTTTCACTGTATCATTTAATTCAGTATAGCAGTAAGAAATCATCCGGAGATAGTATGCATCTTTTGGGCTTGCATCCGCGAGCGGCAGCAAAATATCTAATGCCGTGTTGTATTCCTTACCCTGAAATAAATAGTTCGCAAGTTTTCTTTGTGTTAATGTTGAACGTTCTGAATAGGTGATAAATTTCGTGTAATATTCAATCGCCTTCTGATAATCTTTATTGCCAT
>JACPGF010000075.1 GCA_016182615.1 Ignavibacteriales bacterium | reverse complement strand
TCAGGAAAGGTGATAATACTCTACGCGTTGATGGTGAGTGGGGTTCAGTTACCGTGGCCATTCCTTTTGATACTTATGTTGTTTCTTCGTTTGTACAGCAGGATACGCCGATTCATGCCGGTTCCTGGCTAGGTTTAATTGAAGCAGATGAAGAGGCGATTATTGAAAACACGCTCGACTACGAAACCTACAAAAAAAGTTCAATCATTTCGCTCGAAGAAATGATAGGGCGTTATAACATCATCGAGCCGTTCACAACCATGAATGACGGTGGGAATTTTGTAGATGCTTTGTACAAAGTGACCGGGAAGGAACATTTTAGGAATATTCTTGGACACGTTCTCAATCCATGATTGACTTATGCAATTTGAAAAAAAAGCCGCGTAGATACGCGGCTTTTTTATTTCCTGCAATTCTAAAACAAATTATTTAACGAGGAGCATTTTCTTTACCGAGGAAAACCTTTTGCTGCCGTTCAATGGCTCTGTATCAAGCCTTACAAGATAGAGACCGGAAGCATAACGCTCTGCATTAAAAACGGCTGCATGAACCCCGGCTGTTTCTCTCGTATCAACAAGTGTAGTTACCCTCTGCCCCAAAATATTAAACACTTCCAGTTTTACTTTACTTTCAAATGGCAAATCGTACCGGATTGTTGTTGAAGGATTAAATGGATTCGGGTAATTCTGCATTAATTCATAAGCAGTTGGAATTTGTTTTTGCACTGCGTCATAAGTTGAAGTTATTGGTGTTTTCGAGAGAACCAGAATTTGAGCCGACTTTCCCTGAATTCCAATTTGATAATTTTTTAATTGAATACCGGTAACCATATAGCTCTTATTGTTCAATACATCATTTAAGTAAAATGTTGCTGTTGAATCAAATGACAACCTTCGTATAGGCACATTAAGTGTAACGGTAAAACTATCCGGACTAAAATTGTAATTACAGATAACATTACTGCTGTCTGCCAAACGAAGGAACGAGTACACTTCCTGCGGCCGCGAGGTTTGAACACGCGTGTATGAGCCGCCTGAAAGCGCCTTTTCACCGCTGCGGATTGCGATTAGTTTTTTATAAAACGGACGCAGGACATTCGGGTCATTCCAGTTTATTACCCCGCGGAAGGAGAGTTCCCCGACTTCCTGACCCGCGTAGAGCATTGGAACACCCGGTGAAGCGAATAGAAGAGCAGCCGCAAGTTTAGTGCTTGCCACACCAAACGCTTCGATGAAACGTTGCTCATCCTGATTTTCTAAATACTTGAACGGAAGACCATGTTTCGGATGGGCTGCTGATGAATAATAGGCAATCACGGAGTCAAGTGCGTTTATTTGCGAAGTTCCTGCAATAAGGCTCCGTACCGAGTTGAACCAGCCGTAATCATACGCGGCATCAAATTTACCATCAAAATATCTTGTTGCGGCAGCATCGGCCTCAGCAAGCAATAATGCATCGGGTTTCATGCTTTTTAGAGCACTCCTCCAAGTCTTCCAATAAGCAGGGCCTTGCGGGCGCAAATCGTTTATTGCCCAGGCAACATCACAACGGAATCCATCTGTATTAAATTCTTGTGTCCAGTATTTTGCTGCTTTAATCAGATAGTCGCGTGTGATTTTGTTGTCATAATTCAGTGATGGAAGATCTACCCAGGTAAAGAGAAATTGAAAATTATTATTTGCATCCCAATAATAATAAGGATAGTACGGTGAATGCTGCTTGAACTTGTTTGCATCCAGCATAAACGGGTGCAAGTCGCTTGTATGCTGAATAACATGATCCAGAATAACTTTTATTCCTTTTTCATGTGCAGAATTTACTAACTGTCTGAATTCATCTTTTGTTCCATAGGTAGCTAATACATCCATATAGTTGGTTGTTGCATACCCGGGATTATCTGGTCCAAGATTGCCTGTTGTTGGATGTATCGGGAGAAACCAGATACAGTCGATTCCAAGATCGCGTATTTCATCCAAGCGGTTTTTTACGGAGTTAAAAGTTCCGGCTGCATCAAAGGTTCGTACAAAAACGCAATATATAACAGCGGTGTCAATCCAACGCGCGTGAAAAGTGGATAGATCAGGGGTATACATGCCTGTATCTGTTACCAAAACCACAGCTCGAGCCCATGATTTGAGGTTAGTATTATCGGTTACCTGCACGGTAAAATAATAATGACCTTTTTTTACCGGCTTGCTGAAATTTATTGATGCATTACTTGTATTACCGATAGTTACCGGTTGCGGGTTACCCGCATCCTGCGTCCATAAATATGTTAGTACCCCGCCATCAGGATCTGTTGAGGAGGACGCGTCAAGCGATGTCTGTGTTCCGTTGATAAGGGTTGTAATTATAGCAACGGGACTGTGGGATTTTTCGTATGTATAGAAAATTGATTTACTGCGGACAATTCTGCCGTTAAAATTCAGTTCGGCGGTAATTCTATTTACACCTTCTTCAAGTGTTGCCAGTAAACTGAAAATCTTTGCTGTATTCGTTGTTACTATAGTTGCATTGTTATTAACCTTCAGGGTTATGCTGCTTCCGGGAGCAACATCGGCAAAACCGGTAACCCGTACGGTATCTTGATATAAGACCCCGCCGCCTGCATACACGCTTATTGCGGGAACCAGCGCTAGCTGAGGATTAATGCTGTTCGGCGAAACTGCTACTGCGCCTCTGAACTCGCTGCCGATGACTGCGATTCGCTTTCCGCCAATCTGAGTGGGGTTGTTGTAATTTGCAAGCAAACGTTCTTGAATTTTATCCCAGGAAATTCCAAATACATCATAGACATCCGGATCCTCTGTATCAGCTGATCCGCCAAGTGCAGTTGTAATTTCCAAAGCCTCTGCATCCTGTTTAAGATAACTATAAGCAGTAAGGTACCAGGTACTTTCGTAAGTGCCTAAAATATCTTCAAGATTGGCGAGGGGAAGCGCGAAAGAAAATTCGCCATTGTTTAAAGCAGCAGCATCAGGAGTAATTGCAATAGAGGTTGTGAGTGGCTCTCTCGAAATAAATAACCGGTTTTCTTCAACTCCATTAAAAAAGGAGGTGCCTGGTTTTGCAAGAATGAGCGAAACTCCGCGGTTGTTCCATTCAGGTATCTTCAACTCAACGTTTTGAAGAGCATCGGTAAAACTACCATCAATTCTATTGACCAGTGAAAAACCAATCCTGCTTTCAGCAGCAATTGTTTTCAGTTTAATAGAAAACAGTAAAGTATCAAGCCCGGAGGTTGTTCTTACTTTTACTACTTCAATATCTGCGGATCCTTCAGTTACACCGTTAGGATATATATATGAACCCGCACCTCTATCATCCCCCTCGTTGTCAACTGCATAGAACCCGGGAGTGGTTCCGATTACGCTGAATGTCCAACTAACAGGCTTGGCTTTGTTTTGATTAAAATCCTGCGCGAATATTTTGATTGTATGTCTTCCTTCAGAGGGATTAGCAACGGAAACAGAAACTGTTATTACGCCGCTAGCCCCGTTAACCCAGCGTGCTGTAACCGGTAAACCATCATAGGTGGCTTTAATCGAATCCGTTTTAATTACCACGCCCGAATCACTTCTAAAAAGTTTGGCAGATATAGTCACTGAATCCTTCGGGAAAGAAAACACTTTTTCCGAAGATGGCATTATGTCTCTAAACTCAGGGATACGCAACATCCGCTTGATGGCTATTGTTCTGTGATTGAGTGAAAGCAGGGGATTATCAGGATCGTTTATGTACGAACCACTGTTAACAATAACGGTGTACTCGTTTGGATTGTTTACATCCAGATTTGTAGTAAAGGTAAAAACACCATCGCTGTCCGGGTCTGCCATTGGGCTATTACCACCCGAATTAAAATCTCCTTTCAGATCAACGCGATTGACATTGCTCTGAAACCTGAAATTTGGGCTTTTGGAATCGAACAAGAAGGTGTATGGTGCTACAGAAAAAAAACTGCTCACGGTAAAATCAGTTGAAGCAAATGCCGAATCACCAGTGTTATTGAATACCTTCAATTTTGCATTATGTAATTTATAGGCAAGGCTTTGTGATGGAGTATAAGAAAATACTCTACTAAGTGTATCATAATACTGTGCAGCGTTCGGGATGTCAACACCATCAATACTGAAACTGATACGGTTTACATTAATGCTTATTGGCGGTAATTGCAGGGCGTTCAATTTGGGTCGAAGTACCATTTTTGGGAAGAAAGTAATAAATCATCGGATCCCTTACTTTCATGTATGAGTTGGCAAAAGGTCCGCCGACAATCGGATTAAGCGGATCGGTAAAATATCCTGTAATACCAGACTGACCAACCGTGTCCCTGTATGTAACAAATTTATATTCATAGGTTAACTGTTGTAGTTCCAGTTTCACTTTCCACCAGTTAGGTTGAAACTGTTTCATTTTAAAAACCCCGTTTGTCCAATTATTAAAGGATCCATTTAAACCAACTCCTGAATCGGTAGCCGCGAGAGTATGGTTAAATCGAAATTCAACAGGTACGGCTGCAGGCGCACCCGGCGTAACCTGCGCGATTAGCGGTAACGTACAATAGACAAAACTAAAAAATGTAACCAGAACAATTCTAAAAAACCTGCCCATTGGTCCTCCTAAATTCGAAAAATACTTATCAAATTTGAAAATAATAAAAATTTTTGAATTAGGATGTAAATAAAAAGGCAATATAAAAAGAGAATTACGTGCGGG
>JACPGF010000074.1 GCA_016182615.1 Ignavibacteriales bacterium | reverse complement strand
GGGGGGAAATTGTAATGCAGCATAAAACGTTTTGTATGTTCTTCACGTAAACCATCAACTATTTGTTCATCATCTTTGGTCCCAAGTGTCAAAGAGCCAAGGCTCTGTGTTTCACCACGGGTAAACAAAGCTGAACCGTGCACACGGGGCAGCACTGACAAATCAATAGTGATAGGGCGTATTTGGGTGGTGTTTCTGCCATCAAGGCGTAAACCTTCATCTAAAATTCTGTTACGCATTAAATCTTTTTCAAGATCATGCATAATAGAATTAATAACAATTTCCTGTTCCGGGAATTGTTCTTTTAATGCGTCCTGCACCTGAACGGTCAATTCTTTATTCTTTGCTGAACGTTCTTCTTTTGCAAGTACAGAAGAAACAATAGCCTTGAACGGTTCAAGAGCAATTGCATAAACTGCCGCTTTTAATGCTTCATCAATAACAACCGGTTCAATTACTTTTTTGGTCTTACCGATTGCAGCAATTAATTCTTCCTGCAATGCCACAATTTTTTTAATTTCTTCGTGTGCAAATTTTAACGCGGTTAATAAGTCTTCTTCACTTACTTCCTGACCGTCGCCTTCAACCATCATGATTGAATCAGCGGTACCGGCAACTACCAATTCAAGATCACCTTTTTTAACTTCATCGTGGGTAGGATTAACGATTAAAGCACCGTCAATTCTGCCGATACGAACTTCAGCAATTGGACCCTGAAAAGGTATATCGGAAATACACAATGCTGCAGAAGCTCCAATGGCGGCGAGGACATCTGAATCGTTCTCACCATCAAAAGATAAAACTGTTGCAACAATTTGCGTTTCGTTCTTAAAATTATCAGGGAACAAAGGACGGATAGGGCGGTCAATCAAACGGGAGCTTAATACTTCCTTATCCGATGGCCTTCCTTCGCGCTTCATGAATCCCCCGGGAAACTTTCCCGCGGCGGAAGAAATCGATATCTTCCTTGCCTTTTTCAGCCATAACAGCGGTAACCAATACCATGGTTTCGCCATAGGTAACCATAACTGAGCCATTAGCTTGTTTGGCAAACCTACCTGCTTCAATCTTAAGGGCTTTGCCCCCGATTTCAGCTTCTTTAATTACTACCATTTCTAGTCCTTTTCAATCTCTATTTTCTTATATTCAATTCTTTAATTACTGCACGGTACCGTGCAATATCTCTGTCAGCAAGATAATCTAACAGCCTTCTGCGTTTACCAACCATCATCATTAAACCACGGCGTGAATGGTGGTCTTTTTTGTGGTTATTAAAGTGTTCTGTTAAATCGTTTATTCTTCTGGTAAGGATAGCAACCTGTACTTCGGTTTTTCCGCTATCTTTTTCGTTTGCACCAAATTTTTTAACGATTTCCAGTCTTTCTTCGCGAGTCATTTCTTTCTCCTATTGTATATTGATTCGATATTATCCCAGTCGTAACCGGAATATATTAGTTAATGTTAATTTTTTCTAAAATGTGCTGTGCCTGCTGCACATCACTATCTATTTGTTTTATCAATTCAGCAACACTGTTAAATTTCTTTTCGTCTCTTATCTTGCATACAAAATGCACTCGTATTTCGGAACCATAAATATCTCTTGAAAAATCAAAAAGATGTGTTTCGAGAGTGAGTTTTTCACCGGCATCAAAAGTTGGCCGGTATCCAATGTTAATAATACTCTTGTAGAACACACCCTCAAGTTCTGCAAAAACCGCGTAAACACCCCTAGGCGGAATCAATTTCAGTGGATCGGTAATTTCTGCATTCGCAGTTGGATAACCGATTGTTCTTCCCCGTTTATTACCTTCGACGATTTTAGAACTAAAGAAGTACTGATATCCAAGCAAATCTTTGGCAGCTTCCATATCGCCGGAGCTGATAACATTTCTAATTCGTGAACTGCTGATAAAATTATCCTCAGAAAGCACTGCATCTAATCTTGAACATTTAAAACCAAGTGTTTTACTTAGCTCCTGCAGTTTGTTCTCATCACCAATCCGGTCTTTCCCAAAACGGTGGTCATGCCCGGCAATCATTTCGGATACACCAATCCGGTCAACCACGTAATTTCGCAAAAATTCTTCAGCGCTTAACGAGGCAAACTCCCGGTTAAATGGCAGCACAAGCAGTGCATCTATCCCTGTTTTGCTGAACATATAGATTTTTTCATCTAATGTATGCAGTAACTTCAGGTTTTCATCTTTACCAAGAGCCACCCTTGGATGAGGATTAAAAGTAACAACCATACTCCGGGCATTTCTTGCCGCTGCTTTTTCAAGCACAGTTGCAATGATTTTTTTATGCCCGTTATGTAAACCATCAAAGGTTCCAACAGTTAAAACCGTATTACTATTTTTCTCAACTTCTTCAATTGAACTATAAAGAACCATTAATCACTTTTTTCAGTAAAATCTAAGTAATATACAAGTTTTTCAGAGGATATAAAAACGCTCTATATAACCGATATGCGCGGTTAAAAATGAAGGGAAACAAGATAACTGATTTACTCAAGTACCGGTACTCCCTGTTCTTCTTTTTTATAATCAGCTCCGGCGAACAGTATATCAGAAGTAAATGCATCATCAACTGAAAAATCACCGATTTTTGTCCGTCTGAGTTTGGCGAGAT
>JACPGF010000073.1:24507-38137 GCA_016182615.1 Ignavibacteriales bacterium | reverse complement strand
AATTATCCCAATCCGTTTAATCCTTCAACCCGCATTGCCTTTGAACTGCAGGAAACATCACACGCGCGTGTTGAGGTTTTTAACAGCCGTGGTCAAAGTATTGCCATATTATTAGATGGAATGGTAAATGCCGGTACTCACGAAATAAACTTTACACCAAACGGGCTTGCTGCAGGCGTTTACTTTGCACGGTTATCAGCAAATAATTTCAGCAAAACAATTCACATGGTTTACCTGAAATAAAGTATTTCTATTTTACCAGAAAGCCCTGATCAGTTTAACTGTCAGGGCTTTGTAAATCCATCGTATGAAATTATTTGTTACCAATTACGTGTACAGAAATATTTAACACTCTGCATTAAGCACTCATAACTCATATCTCAAAATTCATAATTCCTCAGATGTTCAAGCAGTTGCCCGGCTTATAGAAAATGGTTGTACATTTTTTAAGGGTAACCTCGGGAGCCATGCCCCAAAAGTCTATTTGCCGGTAACCTTTTTGCTTCATAAACAGATGCGCTTCATCATACTCGGCACGTTCCGAATCGTCAAGTATCATCACGCCGGTTTCATTAAGCAGAGGGAATGAAGTTTTAAGGCTTTCAACCCGCTCGATAGCATCGATAATGATAATATCAAAAGTTCTGCCGCAGGTATTTCCTGCCATAGCATATTTTTCAACCGGTTTTTCAGGAGCATACCATAAAGAAGCATTGTGAGGCAACCTTTGCTTCAGGTGCTGAAACCAGCCTTCGTGATGCTCAATACTATCGACCGTTTTTACACGGGTTGAAAAATAGATTGTTGAATTGCCTGCACCAAACTCAAGAATATGCATATCCTGAGTTAAGCGCGGCTCCAAAAAGCTGATACAAGGGTATGAAAACCAGGGGATTGGCTGCCCGTCTTTATTTACCGAGGACTTCGTTTTAAAAGATTCGAACCATCCTTCTTCAAAAAGGAATCCCGACACGCGCTGTGAAATTAACGCTTGCACAACCTGAGGCTCGGTAATTGCCAGTTTAATTAACACTGCTATTCTGTTTAACGTCGTTTCTGCCATAAATTATACCCAATAATAAAAAGATCAATAAAAAATATTGCACGCAGCATCATACCCAACTGATGGAAAGTGCGCTTGCTTGTTGCAATAGTAAAAGTTGCAATGGTTTGTGAAATTAATGTAACCCATGCCGAACCCACGATTCCCCACCGTGGTATAACATAAATATTTAAAAGAACATTTACAATCATACCAAGCAATGTACGGTAAAAAGACATGCGGGTCAGGTTTTCGGCAATCAGGTACTGGCTGTTCGCTACACCCAGGAAAGTCGGGACACCCGCCCAGATATAAACCGTAAGCACCGGTGCGGCAGGGAGATACTTCGGGCCGAATAAAAACTCCATCACCGGTGCTGCTAAAAATGTTACCGGGATGGCAAGTCCTATCGATATCCAAGCAAGGACATCGTATAATTTTTGCAGCCGTGAACGGTACAGTTCTTCGCTGACATTTTTTGCACTTACTATTGCCGGAAATAACGAAGCGGTAATTGCCATGGGAATAAAGTACCAGGCTTCTGTTAACCGCACTGCCGTTGCATAATAACCATTTTGCGTTTCATCAAGCATGTTTTTTATAAAAACCTGCGCGATTTTCATATAAATCATAATGACAATTCCCGAAAGGATCAGCGGCCATGCATCCTTTAGCAGTTTCAGTGCAGCATCTTTGTTAAAGCGCCATGTTGACGGTGATAGGTACTGCATCTTGAAAACGATCAAGAAACCCACTGCAAGTAGGCTGCTCTCTAAAAATGTTGCAACGGCAAACCATACAAGATTTGCATGAACAACCATTAAATATATTTTCAGTCCGCCGGTTATAACCAGATTACTTATTTGTACCAACGAGGAATATTTGGCAAGTACCTTTGACTGAAAATAATTTTCGATTACAGACAGTGATTGAAAAATCAATCCGCCGCCGATGATGAGCGCAATGATTATCGTCCTCGTATCATCCCCGGTAAAAAGCAGCAGCACTGCAAGTGAAACCAACGCAATAACACCGCTTGCCAGCCGCATGGCAAAAACAGAACCGAGCAGTTCATCGCGCTTTTCCGGGTTTTTTACCAGTTCTCTCACAACTATAGACTCAAGCCCCAGTGTTGCAAGCGCGGTAAATAACCCCACAAGACTGATTGCATAGCTCAGCAATCCAAACTCCGCCGGGCCAAGGTAGCGTATCATATAGACGCCAACAACAAAGCCTAAAATTAAGCGGAGTATTTTTTCAGAAAACATCCACGAAGTGTTTTTAAAGTATTTTTTAAATGCATCAGAACGGAAATTTATCCGTGTTGATGCGGGCGTACTTTCAGTACTCAATCTTTCTTCTTCCGCTCAAGAAAAATACCCACGAATAAACCAAGCATTGTTAACGAACTGAGCACCAGAGATGCTGTTCTTGCAATGAAAAAGCTTTGCGGTGCATAAGTAAACTCAACTTTATGCTTGCCTTTTGGAACAACGATACCCATGAATGCATGGTTTGCCCTGTATAATTTGGTTTCAACACCATCTACGGTTGCCTTCCAGCCTTTCGGGTGATAAGTTGCTGCAAACACGAGGAAATTGTTACCGGCTGCATTTACTTCCAAAGAAGAGAGTTCGTCTTTATATGTTACAACTTTTATGGTTACAGATGAATCTTTTGCTTCAACCTTTGGTGCAGCTTCTTCCGTGTATGCAATGTCCGCGGGGTCAAATGCATTGTTTTTTATATCCTGCAAAACCTGCAAGCCCGGTTTCTGCACCGCCTTGTTAACAAAATAATAGCGGCCAAGGTTACCCGTGTTATTGTACACGAACGATTTGCCTGCTTCCGATACAATTTGTGCACCGGGTATCTCGTAGGGTTTATCCAGAATAAGATATTTAACATTTGCCATGCGCCATAAGGTCGGGTTTGCATACCCGATAACTTCCATCATATCTTTATACGCGCGTGGTTTAATTGCAGAGTAACCGTAAAAATCTTCCAAGAGGAAATAAGCATTAAAGTTAGAGTTTTGACCAACTGAGCCAAGTGAATTGTCCTGCTTCAGGTTAAGGATTCTAAATGGCTCCTTATCATTAAAACCTTTAATTACCCGCACGTATTCCGGCTCTGGGAACAGCGAGCCTTTTTGTGGTGCGTCGGTATAGCGTACACCACGGCTGTCAATCCGCCACAAATCAATAAGTGTTAAAACGATAACCGCTGCAACAAATACATCGCCGCTTACCTTTTTATGGTACACGGCAAAGCCAAGCAAAAACATGCACGCTAAAGCTGCAAAAGCGAACAGCATATCACCGGTAAACATGTTCGACATAAATTCATGCAGAGGGCGAAGGTTCTCAGCCTGAGCACTTTCGTCAATTCTGCCGGTAAACCAACTTGCTATTGATTGATTTAATAAAAGCGATCCAATAAATAACACCCCGAATATACCGGAAGTAACTTTTAATATTTTTACCGCGCGGGCATCGTGCTCCTCGCGCAGGCGGACGATTTTATCGAGCCCGAGACCTGCTAAAATTGGCATCGTTATTTGCACAAGCACCAGTATCATAGAAGGTACACGGAATTTATCGAAATACGGCACGTTATAAAAGAACAAATCAAACAAGAACGGAAGGTTTTTGCCGAACGAGAGAAATAGCGCAAATACCACAATAAATGTTAGGAGCTGCACCAGCGGTTCTTTAAAGCGTGTTGCCATTGCATATAATGCCAAAAAGAAAACCAGAACACCCATGTACATGGCAACGTCAACAAAACGCATCTGCCCGAAATACGTGTTATAGTTATAATCCTGATTTTGTGTTAACGGACCATTATAGACAACATTGCCAAAACCATAATAGGTGGGAATGATAAATGTCATCACTTCACCGGGCGAAAACGACCAGTCGGTATGATAATCATAATAATCAGACTGTGCCTTTTCGTTGGTGCCAGTGGCAAGCTCGGTCGCACTTTTTGTGCCTCGTGTTGAATACGGTGTGTATTCGTAAACCTGCGTAAAACTATCGGACTGTATTGCAAGTGCTATTGAAACGCCCGCTACCAGCAACCCCAAAGATTTAAGCAAATTGTTGCGGAGCCCGGTTTCTTTAACAATAAAACTGCGGATAAGATAATACGTGTAATAAATGGCAATAAACATCAGTAAATAAAATATTATCTGCACGTGAAATCCTTGCACCATAAGCTGCAGGGAAATTGTCAGCAGGATGAAATCCAGCAGTTTAATTTTTTTCTGCATCCGCAGCAGCATTAGCAATATCAGCGGAAACATGCAGAGCGATGTCAGTTTGGTAACGTGTCCTATATACAAGAACACAATAATTCCCGTGCTGAATGTTGAAGCTATGGCAGTGAACAGGCTTATCAGCGTGTTCCTTACCAAATGCTTCATCAGGAAGAATGACGTGAAGGCAAAGATAATAAGGTAAAACGCCCATTTTGCATAGTCAACGGAAAAGAATGCCGTGAAAACATTCCGCACTTCGGTAACTGCAACGTAAATAACATTAAACCAGGTAAACCCAACTGCCAATGAATATGCAGGCATACCGCAGAAAATATGCGGGTTCCAGAGAGTAAAACCATCCCGGTCTTTTTGGAGGTAAGGCTGTGCGCTTTCGGATGCCATAATATCACCCGACTCAAAGGTTTTCCCGTCAAAGAACATCGGTTTAAGGAAAATGAGGAACAGGATAACCAATATCCCAAGAATTACCGGGATATGATATTTTTCCGGTAATAAATCATTAAATGAAAAATTACTTAAAAAAGAATCCGGTGAAGCAGTTTTGCGTTGTTGTCTTGATTTTGCCATTGTAGTTCCGCGTTATTTTAATCTTTTTTCGTTGCTATAAAATTGATACCCGACCCGACTTTGTTGTCGGATGTAAAATCCATGTACATCATGATGAAGGTAAACGGAAATGTGATGAGATAATAGAAGGGCAGCAGTACCAGTAATACTTTTGAAACATTTAACATAAGCATGGGATATTTAATGCCGAGCCTCCATGCTTTGTCGCCCCAGAAACCGTACGTGTAACGGTGTGAAAATTTCGCGAATCCGCTTTTACCCATCTTTTCCTGCAAGTCCTCGTGCGAGTAGCCGTCACGCGCGTGTTCGCCGATGAAACTTTCCTCGTGGTCATCATGCACATCACTTCCGCCGTAGATGGAAGGGCTGTTAATGATAACCGAGCCGCTCGGTTTTAGCGCCCTGAAGAAATTATCGAACACGGTACGGTCCTCGTGAATATGTTCCATTACGTCGATGCATACAATAAGGTCGAATTTTTCTTTGTGGTTTATTGCAGTTAAATCTTCTACACCAAAGCTTACCGTATCCAATGATCGTGATTTGAAAAATGCCTTACAGTCGTTTATCCAGTCCTCTTTCACATCCACCGAATAGATGCTGCAAGGCTGCATGTTTTTTGCCATAAAATAACTGTACTGCCCATACCCAGAGCCCGCGTCGTAAATAGCAATTTTTTTATTTCCCTGCTCTTTCCGTATCCGGCGCAATTCCCTGCGCACGTACCATGAACGGAGGAACATCGTATCTAACAGTTTATAAAATCCAATCCTGAAAACAGGCACCGCCCTGATAAATGAGGCGAAGATGTTTTTTACGGGATCATAATGCATAGTGCGAATCCGCTTTTCGTTTATGAAACAAATATTTATCAAATCCGGCAATGTGTGCCGCTTAAAAAACATGGCAGCGGTTTGTAACCGCTGCCAAAAAATAGACTGCCGTGAACCGGCTGAAGTATCTTTTGCTTTTGCTGCCTGAGATGCAACTCATCCCGGCAGATGCAAAATACATACTATACTTTTAGCTGCTTGTCTTTAATCCTGTATTCTTTGTTATCCTGCTGCGTATGCACAATCATCTCACCCAGTAAGCCGGTTGAGAAAAACTGCACGCCAACAATAATTAAAAGAATTCCAAGGAATAACATGGGCCGGTTACTTAGCTGCTTACCCATAAACCATTCAATGGAAAGATAACCATTGACAATAAATCCAAGCAAGAAAGCCAACGCGCCGAAGAATCCGAACAAGTGCATCGGGCGCTTAATATACCGGGTTACAAACATAACCGTCAGCAGGTCAACAAAGCCCTTGAAAAATCTGGAAATACCGAATTTGGTTTTACCAAACTTTCTCGGATGATGTTTAACAACAACCTCGGTAACGCTAAAGCCCTGCCATTTTGCAAGCACGGGTAGATAGCGGTGCATTTCGCCGTAAACGTTAAGGCTTTTTACAACCGGGCGTTTATATGCTTTCAGTCCGCAATTAAAATCGTGTATTTTTATGCCGCTCATCATGCCGGTAATTTTGTTAAAGAACCGTGAAGAATACTTCTTGATAAACGGATCATAGCGGACTTTTTTCCAGCCGGAAACAAGATCGTAGCCATCTTTTAATCTGCGGATAAGGTTTGGAATTTCATTGGGATCGTCCTGCAGGTCTGCGTCCATGGTAACAACAAGGTCTCCTGCAACTGCCTGAAAGCCAACGTGCAAGGCAGCCGATTTACCGTAATTTTTTTGGAATGAAATAAATTTAAACCGTCTTTCTTCCCTGCACAATTCCTTCAGAATAACGGCAGAACGGTCGGTGCTTCCGTCATCAACAAAAATCACCTCGTAATTATTGTTGTAATTTCCCATCGCCTTTTTTATGGCTTCGGCCAAAGGGCGGAGAGATTCTTCTTCGTTATACAGAGGAACAACGATGGAGATTCTATCGTTGTTTTGGGCCTGCCTTTGCGGCGGCGGTGCAGGCCGGCGCGTTTGTGGTCTTCTCTGTTCCGGATTTCTCGGTGCGCTGTTTCTTGTTTCCGGATTTCTATTCTCAGGATTTCTTGGTTCTGAGCTCCTCGGTTCATTGATTCTTTGTTCAACCGGTTTCGGCTCAACTGGTGCATTATCTTGTTTGTTTTGTGTAGCCTGAACCTCTTGTTGAGATTTGTCTGCCTGCAGTCTTTGCTGCTTCATTCTAAAACGGCGGCGTTGAATCATCTGCTCACGGTTGGGTTTTCTTGGTCCCTGTGGCTTATCCTGTCCCTGCGTTTCTGTTGTTTCGCTCATTTACTTACTCGTTAATAAATTTTTCGTTAATTAAAACTATCATTTTTGTTATTATGCCCGTGTTAAATTCTCTGTACCGCAGGCCTAACGTTCCTGCACCTAAGGATGTATCCGGCCTTGTTTTCTGAAAGTACGTAACCCGGGTAAATATAACTTCTAAATATCGTTATAATTTACATCTTATAAAAGTGTGGAATTTGGTGTTGTGAGTGTTTAATTGATTGGCAGGTTCGGGGTTTACCTGAAATTCCGGTGGGATTCTCATAAATAATAACCAAAATAGATAGTTCTAAAAATTCCGCTCCGCTGGAGCTGTAATGCAATTTTTGCTTCTTTTCCCTATTCCCTCGGCATAGCTATTCCAGCCCTAGACGGGCCTCTAAAATATGTATACATCGTGTTTCTGATGCCCTGCAGTGTTAAAATAGCAAGAGCGGCATGATTTCATGTAACCCCTGAGTTCCTCCGGAACTCTGAACTGACACTATAAATTTGAAAGCAATAGCTAAGCTTCAAAAATATTGGTCTTCAAAAAAGCTCCACTAAAAAATCCGATGTACCCGGTTCGGTACGCCGGATTTTTCGGTAGCGGCTTTTACTCGGTACTTTTTTATGCCGTTGCAATGTATTTGATAACATTCTTTTCCAGAATAAAAAATGGAAGTCGATGAGTATTTTATTTCTGAAATCTTCAGTGGCTTGGCATCCACCCCTTCGGGGAAAGCCGGAAATCCTGTTGAGTATGGCACCCCGGCATATTGCATTTACCCCTGCGGGAAATGCCGGGTTAGGGCATGTATAACAACCGCTCTCTGAGCGGGTATAGTTCAATATCTCCTAACCCCGAAGTTTACTCTGGGGCGGCTCCATTCCACTATTCTCAGGCTTTTTTCCAAAGGAATGGATGCCAAGCCACTAATTGCATAGTGAAAGCAGTCCATTTCTATTATAAAATTTAGTTAATTAACAGGGCATGCTGCTTAGAGTGATTCAGATGCCTTATTCGTCTCATTGCAGATTTGCCACTGTGTTTTCATATGAACCCAATGAAAAATCCGGTGAATCTGTTTGTAGAAAAGACCCATTCCCAAAAGCTCAGCGCCCCGGCGGGGTGCATCCCTATGGAGCGCCAATGGTCTTGTTTGCGGGTGAGCTACAAACAGGTTCCCCGTACCGGGCGGGAAAAAAGCGCAATGGTTAAGCAAAATTGAAGTTAAATTTATCGTGTAATAATTTGAGAACGTAAAAACTAATCCTGAAAATCCTGTTTATCTTGAGAATCAAGGTTCAGACAACTATTCTCCGCCGGGAGTTCAGGTTAGCCGCTGCCATATATCAAAAAAGCCGTCCTATTGGACGGCTTTTTAAGAATTGCTGCTATGTTTTAATAGCGGTAATATTCTGGTTTGTACGGGCCTTCAACGGTAACGCCGATATATTCAGCTTGTTTTTGAGTTAGCTCGTCAAGCTCCACGCCTAATTTACCAAGGTGCAGGCGGGCAACTTTTTCATCCAAAATTTTAGGTAATACATGAACTTCGTTCGCGTATTTACCAGGATTATTCCACAGCTCTAACTGCGCCAACACTTGGTTGGTAAACGAGTTTGACATAACAAACGAAGGATGACCCATGGCGCAGCCAAGGTTAACCAATCTACCCTCGGCTAAGATGATAATATCTTTGCCATTAATGGTATATTTATCAACCTGCGGTTTTATACAGTCTTTTGTTTCTCCGTAGTTTGTATTTAACCAAGCCATATCAATTTCGTTATCAAAGTGGCCGATATTGCAAACAACCGCGTTATGTTTCATGAGCATAAAATGTTCGCCGGTTACAATATCGCAATTACCGGTAGCGGTAACAACAATATCACACAGAGGGATAGCCTCTTTTAATTTGCGGACTTCAAACCCTTCCATAGAGGCTTGCAGTGCACAGATGGGGTCAACCTCGGTAACAATAACGCGGACACCAGTGCTGCGCAACGATTGTGCCGAGCCCTTGCCTACATCGCCATACCCGGCAACCACTGCAATTTTTCCGGCCATCATCAAATCGGTGGCGCGGCGCAAGGCATCAACCAATGATTCGCGGCAGCCGTATTTATTATCGAATTTAGATTTGGTAACTGAATCATTAACGTTAAATGCCGGTAAGGGCAAGGTGCCTTTTGCAACGCGCTCGTATAAACGGTGAACGCCGGTTGTGGTTTCTTCCGAAATACCGCGGATATTGGCAACCAACTCGGGATATTTATCAAGAACCATATTGGTTAAATCGCCGCCATCGTCAAGAATCATGTTCAACGGCTGGCCATCTTTGAAGAATAAAGTTTGCTCGATACACCAGTCGAATTCCTCTGCATTCATGCCTTTCCAGGCATAAACGGGTACACCGACCGCTGCAATTGCTGCCGCGGCATGATCCTGCGTGGAGAAGATGTTGCACGACGACCACTGAACTTCAGCACCAAGCTCAACTAATGTTTCGATGAGTACTGCTGTTTGTATAGTCATGTGGAGGCATCCGGCAATGCGCGCACCCTTAAATGGCTTTGTTGCGCCGAATTCTTCACGGAGAGCCATTAGCCCGGGCATTTCTGCTTCGGCTAATTTCAATTCTTTACGTCCCCAGGCAGCCAAAGAAATATCTTTAACTTTATAGGGTAATTTATTTACATTTGCTTCTGTTACTGACATTCTCTTTTCCTTAATAAAATTCTTACTTTACATATTTCTTGAACACGGGTACAAGATCGAATTGTTCCCAGGTGAAATCTTTATCATTCCTGCCGAAATGGCCGTATGCCGCGGTTTTGCGGTATATCGGGCGGCGTAATTGTAAACGTTCGATGATGCCCTTGGGGGTAAGGTCAACTTCTTTACGGATAATCTCCGAAATTTCTTTATCGGCAATTTTTCCGGTGCCCTTGGTATCAACAAAAACAGAAACCGGCTGTGCAACACCAATAGCATAAGCTACCTGTACGAGGCATTCTTTCGCGAGCCCTGATTTAACAACATTTTTCGCGATATGGCGTGCAGCGTAGGTAGCGCTTCTGTCAACTTTTGAAGGATCTTTGCCGGAGAATGCGCCGCCGCCATGAGGAGCCCATCCACCGTAGGTATCAACAATAATTTTACGGCCGGTTAAGCCGCTGTCACCATGAGGCCCGCCAATTTCAAAACGGCCGGTTGGGTTAACATGGTATTTTGTTTTTTTATCAAGCAGGCGTGCAGGGATAACTTTTTTAATCACGTTTTCGATGATGTCTGCTTTTATTTTCGACTGCTTTACATGAGCATCGTGCTGTGTTGAAATAACAACAGTATCAACACGCAGAGGTTTGTGATCGTCTGAATACTCAATAGTAACCTGCGATTTAGCATCAGGGCGCAGGTACGGCATAAGTTTCAGGTTCTTCTTGCGGATGTCGGCAAGTTTTTGTACCAGCTTGTGCGCGTAAACGATAGGCATTGGCATTAATTCAGGTGTCTGATCGCATGCATAACCGAACATGATACCCTGATCGCCGGCACCGCCTGTATCAACACCCATTGCAATATCAGCAGACTGGCGGTGAATGGTGTTCAGGATGCCGCATGATTCCGCATCAAATTTATACTCAGCCTTCGTGTAACCGATTTCTTTAATGGTATTCCTGATGACTTTATGATAGTCAATTTGAACGCCTTCTTTAACGGTAATTTCGCCGCCAACAAGAACCAGTCCGGTTGTTACAAATGTTTCGCAGGCTACACGCGCGTGAGGGTCTTGAGCAAATATTGCATCTAAGATAGAATCGGAAATAGCATCGCAGACTTTATCCGGATGCCCTTCAGAAACCGATTCTGAAGTGAAGTAGTAAGACATAATAGTTTCCTTTATTATATACTATATAGTTTTTTAGAAAATTTCGATTTCGGTTGAATCGCCAATATTTAACCGTTTGAATGCTCCTATTATTGAAGATTTATTTCCGATAATAGAGTCCTGCATCAGATCATTTTTTATTTCGGCTCCCGCGCCGATAATTGAGTTCATAATAATAGCATTTTCAATAACGGCATCTTCGCCAATAGTTGTATTCGGGCCGATAATTGCATTGTTTATTCGGGCGCTGCTATGGATGAACACCGGATGGTTAACAATAACACCATCACGTTTAAATTTGTATCCGCTCTGCTCGAGGAGAAAGCGGTTTGTCTCAAGCAAGGTTTCAGGCTTGCCGCAATCGTACCAGCCATCTACCGGGAACACGTTGAACTGGTAACCGCGGTCTATCATTAATTGCAGAGCATCGGTTAATTGCAGTTCGCCCTTTGTACGGATATCATTCTCGACGATATATGAAAGACAATCGGCAAGCAGCTTTCCGTTGGTAATATAATACAAACCCACAAGTGCAAGTTTAGAGACCATTGTTTGGGGTTTTTCGATAAGCTTTTCAATAATGTTATCTTTCAGCAACGCGACACCGAACCTGCTCGGGTCTTTAACTTCCTTAATGCCAAGAGAAGATTTCTTTTTATCAAAGATTGACGCGAGATTCACATCAAAAATTGTATCACCAAGTGTTATAAATAATTCTTCATCATCAAAAGTTTCTTTGGCAAGATAAATTGCATGTCCCAATCCTTTCATTTCAGACTGCTCGATAAAGTCAGTTTGCAATAACGGATAATTGTTCGTCACATAGTCAATTACCAGTTCACCAAGATGCCCATATATAAATGTAGCCTTGGTTATTCCCTCTGCAGTAAGTTTATCTAAAATATGACCGAGAATCGGTTTGCCTGCAACATTCAACAAAACTTTTGGTATCGTGTGCGTGTGCGGTCGTAATCTGCTGCCAAATCCTGCAACAGGTATAATAGCTCTCATTAATTAAATCCTAATTAAGATTATAAACATAAATAAATGCCTTATCTCATACAAATAATGAAGCATTTGAACTGTTGATTTATTCAGCAGGTGTTGCATTTACTGGTATTTCGGGAGCCTTTTCTTCAACTGCCGGTGCAAGCGTTAACGCCTTCCAGCCGAATTGATTCCGCTTCTTGTTGTATTCGTGCACGCAAAGGCCTGAAACTCTCTTCTTGCTGCATGCTTTTTTAACCAGTTCGGCAGAAATAAAAATATCATCGACAAAGCCAAATGAACCCGTGTCTGTTTTTGAAGGCACCTTAAGGTCGCCGGTAAACTGTTTACAGAATTGTTCATCCGGCATATCAGCGGTAATTTCGATATGTGTCGCGCTAAAGCGTTTTTGCCCGGAAGAAATACTTTCTTCAACATATACTTTTACCGTTGTACCAATCGCAGGCAGAAAGGCTTCTTTGGTATTCCGCTGTGGTTTAAACAAGGTAACCATTTCCGAACCGAATTGTATAAAGACCCCTTTATCTTCTTCGAAATAGGCGGTTACAATACCCGTGTAACAAATGGTATCCTCTATAAGAACTGCATCTGCAAGTGGAAGCAATTTAATATACATGGTTAAGTTATTTTCGCGTGATTCTGTGGCCGCATACCAAGGCGCGGCAGCAAATTCTTCAATCAAATCACTTGTTGGCTGCCCTATATGCTTCCGTACACGGGCAATGATTTCCATTTCAGTTTTAGCTTCAACAAATTTTTGCATTTCAACCAAACTTATAACCAACTCCTCGCGGATACCAACAAGCAAGTGTTCTTCAACCGGAAACGAGAGTGATTTGCACAAACAGGCAAGATGAGTTTCGGGACTGCTGAATTTTATTACGGAAGCGTATGCTGCCCATGCCCAGTATTGAGTTTTTTGTTTTACCAGTACTTCTTTAAGACAGGTTTTTGCTTCGGTGTAGCGTTCAAGGCTTACCAGTAGTTTACCCTGATGGTAGAGCAGCCAGAGTTCATTTGGCATTTTTTTCCGGATTATAGGAATGCCCGAGAGAAGCCACTCGGCATATTCTTTAGATTTTTCTTTTTCGACAATTTTGGCAGCTTTAATAAACAACTGCTCGGCCAGCGGGTTAAACTTCTTCCCATCCTTGAAATACTCGGTAAAGTCCACGTCTTGAAGCGACTCGAACCCGGTTTGCTTTAAAAACGATAAAAACCAGGGGCATGAATCAGCGCACAACTTGTTTGCCATATACAGCATGGCAGAGTGCAATGGCGAAGGTGCGGGAGCCTCTAAACTAAGATAACTTGCGATAAACTCCGGGATGCTTTGCGCGTATTGTTTACGGAGATATTCATCGGTTGCAATAACTTTAAATACGGCAAATATCAGCCAGCCGATTGCCGTTGAGGTGGCCTCGGATTTATCGTTTACACGGATAAGTTCTCTCAGCAGCGGTATTGCAAGCGATACATCCTGATACTCGGCACGGATCTTTACCAGACGCTGTAAATTCTTTATGTAGTCTTCTATTATCTCGTGCGGGGCTTCATTTTCA
>JACPGF010000073.1:23216-24409 GCA_016182615.1 Ignavibacteriales bacterium | reverse complement strand
ACAAACATAGGCATTTCCGCAATATCGGACAAACACGCGCAAAAAAAGTTTGGTTTTTATAAGTCACAAACCACCCTCAAGGGCTCCCAGCCATATTGGCGGCAAAAGGACCGCACCGTGATGTTGACAACTATATGCTTTATTGGTGAGCATTTTTGCTTCTACCCTTGTATGAGCGGTTTAATTGCAGCAACACCGGGGATAACTTTGCTGCGCACGATAAAGGTGTACCTATCTTGGGGCAATGGTTCACGTAAAAGGTTCTCAGCTTACCAAATGGCTTTTCTAATCCCTTTTTTTTTCGGACTCATCGTTGCCTGCAGCTTGTCAGTGTAGTACAGTTATGGTTAAAACAAATTGGGGTGTAGTTACCAAACCCGGATCTTTTCCATAGAAAGGCGAAAGCCGCCCAAATTTTTTGCCAACTGCCATTTATCACAAACACATTCCGCTTATCACCAATTTTTAGTTTTTCGTGAATTGCCGGTTTGCTATTTTTTTCCTGCCTTGTATCTTTGAAATGTTACTATAATTTATTCAACAAACAGAGGACAAGCATGAAAAAATATGCTTTACTAGTACTATTGTGTGCAGGGGTTTCCTCAATGGTATTTCCTCAGCATGTACCCGTTACGGTGCATGCGGCAGCCCGGAAGATGAGTGTTTCGGATGCTATGGAAAAACTTTTTGAGAGACCCGGACAAAAAAATGATGCCGCGCGGATGCCGGTTGTTTTACCAAAACAATTTCAAAAACAAAACACCGCAGCGAAAAATCTCGAAACAGAAACATTTAAACCGGGATTAATCCTTATCGATGACACAACCCGGGTGACCTACATCTACGACGATAGAGGCTTATTGTATATTACTCTTTGGGAAGCAAAACAGGGGGCCTCCTGGATAAACTCCCAAAGGCAAACCAACACGTATGATAATGCCGGAAACCGGACAGAAACCATTATACACGAGTGGGTAAACAACGAGTGGATTGCGTTATATGGTTATGAATACAGTTATTATCCTAATGGCCTTGTTAAAACGGAACAATTTGCACAAAAGGCAGAGGGCGGTTTGGTTAACCTTTGGCACTACGAATACACCTATGATGCCAACGGCAACACGTTAACCTTCATCAGCAAGAACTGGGCAAATGGCGACTGGGTAAATACAGCCCAAACAACCTTTAGCTAT
>JACPGF010000073.1:0-23170 GCA_016182615.1 Ignavibacteriales bacterium | reverse complement strand
TGACAATAATGGAAATTTAATTTCCGAATTGTATGAGTGGTACCTCAACACGGCTTGGACTCCTTCAAGCAGGAATACATTAACCTACGATGCACAGGGCAACACGCAAACCGTATTACGTGAAGTTTACTCCAACGGTATATGGACGAATGTTAATAAATATACCTACACGCATGACCTTGCAGCCAAAAAAGCAACCGGGCTTGCACAGGCTTGGACAAACGGCGCTTGGGAATTTGAGTGGCGCTATGAGTTTTCGTTTAACGACTTCGGGTATGTTGTAACCTACATTAATGAAACCTGGCTGGGTTCGGACTGGGGAGATAAATACATGCTCTCGAGGGTCTATAACACAAGTGGTTATGTGCTTACAGAACTTGAGCAGGAATTCCTGAACAATACCTGGGCAAACATTGCAAAACGTGAGTATGAATATGACCTTTATGGCAATGCAGTTAAAGGAAGCAGCTACCTGTTCAGTGGTGGTACTTGGCTGCCCGGGAAAGGCACGCTAAATCTCTCATATAACGAGGGCGGTAATTATTACAGCAACATCGGTACGGTAATATCTATTCAATACACGGCATTAACCGGGAATGACAAACCTGTTGAGAGAGCTAACACATTTTCATTGGAACAGAACTTCCCCAATCCGTTTAATCCCGAAACGGTTATCCGGTACACACTACCGGTAAGCAGCAATGTACGTCTGCGCGTGTTTGATGTAATTGGCAATGAGGTTGCAACACTGGTTAACAGTGTGCAGGAAGCAGGCACACACAGTGCCCGTTTTAATGGTGCTGGCATGGCAAGCGGTATATACCTTTGCAGGATTGAAGCCGGAAACTTTGTAACCGTTAAAAAAATGAGCCTGTTAAAATAATTGCATCAGTGGAGGAAATGTAATCTTCTCTATTGTATTATGAAAAATTCCGTGTTTATAAAGCGGTAAACAAGCAAAAAAAAGAGGCTGATGTTTTGTCAGCCTCTTTTTAATTTTACAGCGTTTTGTTATTTGCTGATTCGCATCGTGTAGAACGAGCGCCAAACGAATACCATTGCAACAATTAAGAAAACACCGCCAACATAGGGTGCAGCAGCGCGGAAACTTTCGCTGATAGCGATTTCCATCGCGAGTAAACCGAATAACGTGGTGAATTTGATAATCGGGTTTAATGCTACCGATGAGGTATCTTTGAAAGGGTCACCAACGGTATCGCCGATAACAGTTGCATTGTGTAAAGGCGTCCCTTTTTCTTTCAAATCTACTTCTACAACTTTTTTAGCATTATCCCATGCACCGCCTGCATTAGCCATAAAAACTGCCTGGAATAAACCAAACACCGCCAAAGAAATCAGGAAACTGATGAATAATGCAATCGGCTGTGCAGCAATAAATTTCTCTTCCGCTTCCATACCGGCAACAAGTGTAGAAGGTGCAGATAGAAATGCAAATGCAAGAGCAAAAGAGAAGATAGCGATAAAGATATTAAACATACCTTTTTGTGCATACTGCGTGCATATCTTAACAACTTCTTTCGAAGTCTCCGTCGAAGCGCTCTGGCTTGCAGTTTCATCAAGCTGTATGTTTTTCTTGATATACTCAACTGCATTGTAAGCACCCGTGGTAACAGCCTGCATGGAAGCACCGGTAAACCAGTAAACAACCGCACCGCCAAGGATAAATCCAAGTATGGAGTACGGATTAAGGATGCTGAGCAGCGTTTGCGGCTCGATACCGAGCGATTGTTGAATAACCAGTATCAACGAGAAAATCATGGTGGTTGCGCCTACAACAGCCGTTCCGATAAGAACCGGTTTTGCAGTTGCCTTAAACGTATTGCCGGCACCATCATTTGCTTCAAGATAATGTTTTGCTTTTTCAAAATCGGGTTTAAAGCCAAATTCTTTTTCGATTTCAGCAGCAGCGTTTGGATTAGCTTCAATAAGCGACAGTTCATAGATTGACTGCGCGTTGTCTGTTACCGGTCCGTAACTGTCAACCGCAATGGTTACGGGCCCCATACCGAGCATTCCAAAAGCAACTAGGCCAAAGGCAAATATCGGCGAGTACGTCATCATATCCGTGGGAATATAAGTTGAAGCGGCATAGGCACCGAACATCAGGCCGAAGAAAACCATTCCAAGCCAAAAAGCACTCATGTTACCGGCAACTAAACCGGAGAGAACCGTTAACGATGCTCCGCCTTCGCGGGAAGCGTTAACAATTTCTTTAACATGTTTTGATTTTGGGCTGGTAAATATTTTCGTGAACTCGGGGATAAGAGCCGCACCAAGCGTACCGAAGCTGATAATAATGGAAAGGGTGAACCAGAGATTATCCGGAAGGTCGCCAATCATCACTTTGCTTGCTGCAAATGTTACAATAATAGAAAGAATCGAGGTAATCCAAACCAGATTAGTAAGCGGTCTCTCGAAGTCGATATCATCTTTGTTTCCGTAAACGATATTGCTGATAACTTTGTTAATGCCAAATGCACCAACAGAGGTAATAATCATAAGAATACGCATTGCAAATATCCAGGTAAGCAAACTTAACTGATTGCTCTCGCTCATTGCTGAATCGCCCGCGGTTTTAACGGCAAGCACGATAAAGCTGATAAGAGCAACCCCGGTAACACCGTAGGTTTCAAAACCGTCTGCTGTCGGGCCTACACTATCGCCCGCATTATCACCGGTACAATCCGCAATAACACCCGGGTTTCTCGGATCATCTTCTTTAATGTTAAAAACAATTTTCATTAAATCGGAACCGATATCTGCAATCTTGGTAAAGATACCGCCGGCGATTCTGAGAGCACTTGCGCCGAGAGACTCACCGATTGCAAAACCGATAAAGCTTGCACCTGCAAATTCACGCGGGACAAACAAGAAGATGATAAGCATCATCACCAGTTCAACGCAAATAAGCATAACGCCGATACTCATACCTGCATCGAGCGGAATGCTGAGCAGTTTAATAGGTTTGCGTTCAAGCGAAGCAAAAGCCATGCGGCTGTTTGCCAGCGTGTTCATGCGGATGCCGAACCAGGCAACGCCGTATGAACCAAGAATACCGATAACACTCCAACTTAAAATAAGGGCAACACCGCCAACTGATACGCCTTGAAGGAATCCAAAATAAAAGGCAACACAGGAAGCTATAAAGACAAATAATATCGCGAGGAATTTACCCTGCTGCAATAAATAGGTTTTACAGGTTTCAAAAATAATCTGCGCTACATCCAGCATGGATTTGTGCGCGGGAAGTTTTTTTACCCGTAAATACTCGTACACTCCAAAAGCTAACCCAAGAACACAAACCACCAGACCGAGGAGCAGCAGATTATGCTGTTCGGGCTGCAGTTCGGGAATCTTCAAGTCAGCCTCACTACCAAACGCGAAGCGCGTGACCATGAGAAACAGGATTGCAATAAACCGTTTCACCAATACCTCATTTAAAAGTTAATAAAAAAGATTGATATGTATAGAAGAAAACTTGTTGCAAAATAATTAATCAGTATATGAATTAAAAATATATCATACAGCATTTTGGGCTAAATTGCTCCGGTTTCGTTATTTTTTTGCACGATTTACCACTTTTTAAGAAAAATTTTAGGATTTTCCCCTGTTTCTCATTTTTTTACTGGAATTGTTTTCCTGCTGTTAAAGCCAAGAATAATACCAAGAGCCACCGACCAGAGGGCGGCAAGGCCTATTTGCAGCTCGCGTGGTAAAGTAAACGTTATAGTATGCGCCGGAATCCAGAACCACAAAAGGGAATACATGCTCTTGTCAATATTTGCCCAGTTGCTTTTCCGTTCCGGGATATTATCTAAGATGCGGTGCAGGATAACAAGGAGCAGCCCGAACTGCACATTCATTGCAGTGGAGATATAAAATGCACGTAATATCCCATCGTCTGACGGGAGGTAACCGTGTTCCATTAAAACATCAACAAATCCTTTGTAGCCGGTAAATGCATACTTTATACATACCGCCAGTATGCTCCACGTAAGCATCTTCCAGAGAACCATTACGGCTGAAAACGGCATGACCACCTTTTTTTGATGCACCCACCGCGAGACAATCTCGCCAAATGTGCCAAGAATAGCAAATTGTATAACAGCGGAAAGAATGGGATTGGCAGTAACATACTGCACATAAAGGTCAAACATACAAACACCGGAATTTGATGAAACAGAAAACTGTGTATTGCAAAATTAGGGTAAATTACGGAATGGGAAAGGAGAAAAAAAGGAGCGTGGGGTTTTGGTAACTTCCCCCTGAAAATTTTTCTCGTGTTCCAGGGGTAATTAAAACCCCAATATTGATTTTTGCGAAATGATCTAATCTGTAAAGGCATTTTTAAAACGGCCATCAAAAATTCAGGTGCGCAAATTCAACTCCTAAAGCAGTTGGTGCCGTTGCTTCTCTTGATTTCTACAAAAAATAAACCCTTAACGGGGTTTCAAAAATGGGGATTCTCCATGCCAGACCCGCTCTTCAGGGCGGGTTGCGCTGTAGAAGATTTTTATCGCTTATAAACTCGCTCACCTTTTTGCCTTGTAAGCCAATTTTTGCAAAATAACAACCTGCACACCGTTCTGCCCTTGGAATGATTCACCTTTTTTGTATAATTGCAAGACCACTTTTTAATAATCCTGAAAGCTGAATATATACAGTTTTGCTTCGTGGGGTTACTGTTAGGGGTCCCCTCAATATACTTCAATCGTTAATAAAAGATTTAATGTCAGAATTTGTTCATTTACATAATCATACTCATTTTAGTTTGCAAGATGCAGCCTGTACGGTTAAGGGCTTAGTACGAACTGCTAAAGAATTTAATATGTCCGCTGTTGCCCTTACCGATCACGGGGTGCTTTATGGCGTGCCCGAGTTTTACAAAGCATGCAAGGATAACGGCATAAAACCCATCGTGGGCATGGAAGCTTACATTGTTTTAGACGGCTCCCGTTTTGACAAAGGCAAGTTCGATGCCTCCGGCAGGGTGCGTAAAAAACCGTACCGCCACCTTATTTTGCTCGCTAAAGATTTAGAAGGTTACAAAAACCTTGTTAAACTTTCGTCTATCGGCTTTCTCGAGGGCTTTTATTACCGCCCGCGAATTGACATGGAAATGCTGCAAAAGTACAGTTCGGGACTTATCTGCACCTCCGCCTGCCTTGGCGGTGTGGTTTCCGCGTTTCTAGTCGAGAAAAATTACGATAAAGCACGCAGCGTTGCAAAGGAATTTAAAGATGTCTTCGGCGATGATTTTTATCTTGAAATACAAGACCACGGGATCGAGCATGACGCGGCAGTATTAACGGGAATGCCCAAGCTTTCCCGCGAGCTTGACATCAAAATGATTGCCACCAACGACTGCCATTATCTCCGCAAGGAGGATTCAATCGCGCATAACATCTTGCTGTTGATGTCTGACAAAACAGGGGAAGTTGACTATAAAAAACTCCGCTACGGCACGGACCAGATATATTTCAAGTCAACCGATGAGATGGTAAAGCTATTTAAAAATTACAAGGGTGCCATAGAAAACACGCTTGAAATAGCCGATAAAACGAACATCAACCTTGACGAAAAGCAGTATCACTTCCCGGTATTCCCTATTCCCGCTGCCTCAAACGCTAAAGACCTTGACGGCTATTTTGATGAAATAGCCCGCGCCAGATTACCCAAGCGGTACAAGGAAGTTACGCCTGAAATACAGGAGCGGTTTGAATACGAGTTAAATACCATTAAAAGCATGGGATTTTCCGGATATTTTCTTGTCGTGCAGGATTTTATTAACGCTGCAAAAGACATGGGCATCCCAGTCGGCCCGGGCCGTGGTTCCGCGGCAGGCAGCATTGTTGCTTACGTGCTTGGCATTACCAATATCGACCCTATACCGTTTAATTTACTGTTTGAACGGTTCCTTAACCCCGCGCGTAAATCCATGCCCGATATTGACGTTGACTTTGCCGATGATAAGCGTGCTGATGTTATTGAATATGTTAAGCAAAAATACGGCGCCGAGTGCGTGGCGCAGATTGCAACCTTTAACCGCCTTTCTTCAAAAGCAGTACTAAAGGATGTTGGCAGGGTTCTCAAGATACCCATCCCGACCATTGCCCGTATCAACAAATTTATCCCCAGCGTGTACGGTAAAGTTGCTTCCATACAGGAAGCAATCGATACCGTACCGGAATTAAAATGGGTTAAAGATACCAAAGAGCCGGAACTGCTTGACCTGATAAAGTACGCGAAAGTGCTTGAAGGGATGAACCGCAACCTTGGTAAACATGCGGCGGGTGTGGTTATCGCTCCCGGTGAGGTAAGTAAATACGTGCCTTTGGCAAGTACCAACGGGCAGGAAGACGTTATTACACAATATAACATGAAGGAACTGGAAGATAACGGCCTGCTGAAAATGGACTTTTTGGGCCTGCGGACCCTTACCATTATCCGGGATGCCGTTGGCATGATTAAAAAAAATCATGGTATTGATATAGACGTGGACACTATTCCAACCGATGATGAAAAGACGTATCAGCTTTTCGGGAAGGGACAGACGACCGGCATATTCCAGTTTGAAAGTGGCCCGATGCGCGAGTATCTGAAAAAGCTGAAACCCGTCAGCATTGCCGACCTTTCAGCCATGAACGCCCTGTACCGCCCGGGTCCGATGGAGTTTATCGATACTTTTATCGATTGCAAATACGGCAGGAAACAGATTACCTATTTACACCCGACCTTGGAGCCTATCCTTAAGGAAACCAACGGCGTTATTGTTTACCAAGAACAGGTAATACAAATTGCTAACCGTGTTGGCGGCATGAGCCTGGCGGAAGCCGACATTTTGCGCCGTGCTATGGGTAAAAAAGACAAAGTTGCCATGCAGAAGCAGTCGGAAAAATTCGTGGAAGGTGCCATGAAAAACGGCATCACCCAGAAAACCGCTCTTGAAATTTTTGAAGCAATAGATAAGTTTGCCAACTACGGCTTTAACAAAAGCCACTCGGTGGCGTACTCGTACGTGGCGTATCAGACTGCTTACCTGAAAGCACACTACACGCCCGAGTTTTTGGCGGCGAACATGACGAACGAGTTTACCAGCAAGGAAAAAGTGGCAGTTCTGCTTGATGACTGCCGCAAACTACATATAGAAGTTCTGCCCCCGGATATTAACAATCCATCGGTGTTCTTTGATGTACAGGATGGTAAAATCCGTTTCGGCCTTTCGGCAATCCGCAACGTCGGGGTTAACGCGGTCGGAGAAATCATCCGGAAACGACAGGAGTTTGGCAAAAATTTTGTAACCATTTTTGACCTGTGTGCCAAGTGCGACTCAAGAGTAATTAACAAAAAAGTGCTTGAAGGCCTTACCCTTGCCGGTGCTTTTGACGGCATTCATAAAAACCGGAGGCAGGTATTTGAAGCGGTTGAAAGTGCAATTGCATTTGGCAACAGCGTCCATACCGCCAACGAAATGAGCAGGAACAGCCTGTTTGGCGATATGCAGGAAACCATGCAGATTGCAGAACCGGAATTCCCGGATGTTGAAGACTGGAGCGAACAGGAGCGCCTCTCGAAAGAGCGCGAGTTTATCGGGTTCTATATCACCAATCACCCGCTGCGCAAGTACGAGCTTGAGTACCGCTCATTGGCTTCAATCCATTTGGGTGAAGTTGACCCCGAAGCACCCCTGCCGAGCAAAGTGAAAGCCTGCGGCGTTATCACCGATTTACGCACGAAAATAGACAGCAAGGGAAAGACCATGGCGTTCTTCTCGCTTGACGATCTTTCCGGCTCGTGCGAGTGCCTGATGTTCGGCACTACCTATGAAAAATTCGGGCGGTATATCGAACAGGAAAAAGCCGTTATGCTTACCGGTGAAATTGAAAGCAGCGGTGACAGCATAAAACTGCAGATAGATGAGGTTTTCCCCATGGAAACGGTCAGGGACAGGTTCTCGAAATTTCTTAAAATTGTCATTGAGCCTATACGCCATACCCCCGCGCAGCTTGAGCAGTTGGAGGCTATCCTGAAAAAGCATCATGGCAATATGCCTGTAATTGTAGAATACTATTATAATGGTTCAAGCGATATTTATATCTTAAGGGACTTAAAAATAAAATTAAGCACCGCCCTGCTCAGCCAACTGGCCAAGTTGTACGGTGAAGATATGATATGGCTAATGCCCAAATAAAATGATTGACATACTAATAATCCTAACGCTCATATCATTGCACGGATTATTTGCAATGATAGAGATTGCCTTTGTTTCCGCTAAAAAAGTCCGGCTTGAAGAATGGAAAAACCGCGGTAACAAAAATGCAGGACTCGTGCTGCACCTGTTGGAAGAACCGGACAAGTTTTTATCGACCATTCAGGTTGGTATTACTGTTATGAGCATATTGGCCGGTGTTTATGGCGGTGCCCGTATTGCCCACAATCTGGCTCCGTTATTTGCCTATTTGCCCGTGGCAAGTGCCCTGGCGTTATTGCCTTACTTAGTTTTTCCACCAAACTGGTAATATAGCTTTTATTTGTTAAAACCAAAGAAGAATCGCCGATTACCTAAGAAGAATTGCGCCTGCTGATAGACCTTGGCTCTCAGCATGGCGTGCTCGAAAACCGTGAATCGGAAATATTGCACAGTATTTTACGGTTTAACGATATTACCGTCCGCTCGCTTATGACCAAACTGCATGACGTCATCTGGCTGCAATTTGATGACCCCCTTGTGCAGACCTATAATACCATTCTCAGCCACGATTTTTCGCGCTACCCGGTATGCAGCGGCTCAATTGACAATATCGTTGGAATTATTTCAGGTAAAGAATTCCTGACAAAGTTTCATTCCGGCGAACCGTTCAAGCTCGAAGATATTTTGTTTGACCCGCTGCTGGTGCACAACGATATGATTGCCCTGAAGCTGTTGGACAAGTTTCAGGAAACCAGAAGTTACCTGGCTTTTGTTGTTGATGAAAACGGATCGCTTGAAGGCATTATTACCCTGCACGACCTTGTTGTGCACATTGTTGGCGAACTGCCCGAAAATTACGAGACACAGGAAGATAAAATATACAAGCGCGAGGACGGCTCGTACCTTGTTGACGCTGCCTATAAAGTAAGTGATCTGGAAAACCTCCTTGATATTACCCTGCCGAAGGAAACCTCGGACATGATGGGCGGTTTCCTCATATCGCTGCTGCACCGGATACCCAAAGTTGGCGACAAGGTAAGCGAAAGCGGTTACGTTTTCGAGATCGTCGATATGGACGGCCTGCGCATCGACAAAATACTGGTTGCCAAAAAAGGGAGAACGGTTATACAGTATTGATATAGTTTATCTAAAGGCAGATGTTAACAGAAAATTTTCACTGCAAATGTCACTAACGGCAGCATTAGTAAAATAGCAGTAAACTCTGATTGATAGGTATGTTATGATATAGAGTTTTTTTGTAAGTTTGTGTAAAGGTTTCATTTGTTGAATTTATAAAAATTTCCCCGCGAAAAATATGACAAACAGATATGTTAATTTTATATCAGATGAGCAATTGTTAAAAAAAACAGAGAACTCAGCCAATAGCATGTTTTGACCAGTCGCCATATTATAACGGATAGTAACCACTCTGTAGTTCATCCGCAGCCTGATTGCCGGGTCACATCTCTAAAACGCGAACCATGCAGATGCAACTATTTCGCCATTTATCTCAGGATAATCATTTTTTTTGCAGCCGAATAATTACCAGCCGATAATTTGTATATATAAATGCCGCTTGGCAGTATCTCCGTGTTCAAAGATGTGACATAATTTCCCGGTTGCCTTGATTCGTTTACCAGAGTAACAACCTTCTGGCCTAACACGTTAAAAATTTCAAGTAAAACAAAAGATTCTGTGGAAATCGAATAGCGGATTTTCGTCATAGAATTAGCAGGATTAGGAAAATTCTGTAAAAGTGAAAAATCGTATACGATGATAACTGGCGGTGGCGGTGGTGGATAAAGAATTTGCCGGTCAACATCAACACGCTCCGTGCTTTTATAAATTCGACCCAAGCCGGCTCCCGTGTAGAGATATCCATTGGGATGAATAGCAAATACCGCCCCGTATGTTCCAATTACTTTTTGCCAAACGGTATCATTTTTTGTTGTTGCGTAGAATAAGCCTGCTCCTGAACTGCTGCCGGATGCCGACAAAAATATCTTGCCCTCAGATGTGATAGTGATTCCGTCATTTCGTACTTCTATGTTTGCAATTCTTTTCCAGTTTAGCCCGTCATCCGTGCTTTTATAGAGACCTGTTCCCCGGTCTGCGCCACCCATGTAGATGGTTCCGCCTTGTATAGAGGCAAAAGCAATAAAGTCATCGCATTCGTTGTCGTACAGGCGGCTCCAATTGCCGCCTTTGTTTGTTGATAGATAGAGCCCGCACCCGGTGCCGGCAAACATATCGCCTTTCTGATTGGTAAACAGCTTCCAAATGACATCGTTGGTAAGCCCGCTGCTCCTGTTTTGCCAAATGGAATCATTTTCCGGCAGGGCAATTATAGAAGGATTATATGAACAGGCAAACACAGTACCATCCGAATCGATAAATATATCATGCATCCACTCGTCTTTGGCGAGAATATTTTTCCATGTTTTTCCGGTATCCAAGGAGCGGTAAACACCGCCTGAGGATAAACCCAGATATACATGTTTTATTTTATCTACCGATAAACTACTGATAAGTGGCCAGTTCATTCCCCATGGAACCGAAAATGTCTTTTTCCAGTTTACGCCATTGTCCCATGAAACAAAAAGATTTTTTTCCGTTGCCAAATACATAGTTCCTAACGTGTCAATTTTTAATAAGCGGGTAAAACTACTATCCAATGTAACCAGAGGTTCAAATGTAACTTGTGGAAATGAAGCAGCAGAGAGGAAGGTTATGAAAAAAAGGACGTAATTTCTGTTGTAAAAAGGGAGTTCTCGATTTGGATGGAGGAAAGATTTAAAAAAAGAAAACAGGAGATTGTAAAATCCTCTGCTTCCGGGAAAAGAAACGTTCATGAAACTCATAACAGCGCTCCCATTAAAATTTTGTGTACGGATAAAATTACTCTATTTTTTTGTTTTCAGCAAAATTTTCCCGACTGTATTTTAGACCCCGTATTTTAGAACCATTAGTAATTTGGCCTAAAAGCGTAACCGTAAAATAATTTTGTGCTCATGCGGTGAATGGTTATCTTTTAACCGGCATTATTTTTGGTGTTTTGCATAATTCTCCACGGGCAATACCGGTATTGCTCAATCAATCTATCATTTTTCAGAAAGTTATCATCAGTACAGAGATATTCCATGCTTGAAACGTTGTTCCAGTATTTACAGTCATCAGATGCATACCTGATATACTTTGCCTTGTTGATGTTCCCATTTATCGAAAATTTTTTCCCACCCTCACCGAGTGATGTGGTTGTCGTTATCGGCGGGGCACTCATCGCGCGCGGGGTAGTGAGTTTTTTTCCTGTGTTACTGCTAACGGCTATTGGTAGTGAAATTGGATTTTTAGTTTTGTACTATCTTGGCATTCAAACGGACAAAAAATTACTGCACGCGGGGAAGCTGAAATTTATCAACAAAGACGCGCTTGAACTTGCAGAGAACTGGTTCCGGAAATACGGGTATGCCATAATCCTTTTCAACCGGTTTATTTCAGGTGTCCGCTCTGTTATTGCATACTTTGCCGGTGTAAGCAATTTGCCGGTAAAGCGGACGGTTATTCTTTCCTCGATCAGCTCGCTCATGTGGCATTTGCTGCTTTTGCTGCTTGGCATTTTTTTCGGCAGCCATGTTGAACTAATTGACCACTATATGCATATTTACGGAACATTAATTGCAATCGTGATGGGGATAATTATTACGGTTGTTGTGGTCCGGTACTTTGTGACAAAAAAAGCAAGCTAATTATGAGTTATGAATTTTGAATTATGAGTTCTTCTATAAGCAGTTAAATTAAGCTCAGATGTGAAAAGTTTTTCTAATTGAAATAATTATAAAGAGTTATCGTAAACGTTTGCAACATAGCCAAGGGTAGAGGTGAAAAGGAAAAATTCTTTTTGAAATGCCCCAGCCTGGCATTAGATGTATAATCCATTTCAACTTGAGCATTTGCAAATATTTGCTTCTGGCTTTGCCAGTGTATGAATGATAAGTTCTAAGCGGGTTCGTATCCGGTGTAAAATGCCTATATATTTGTTACGGGGAACAGAGGAGATGTATAAGGAGCAACTTGATACATGTGTTAGTCAGGTATAAAAAAGCCCGGCCGTGTGTCAGCCGGGCGTTAGGATATGCAGCAGCCTGCAATGAGATGTGATTTCAGTTTACCCCCTTAAATGCGTTAGGAAATAATAACCCCTTCAAGTCTCGCGAGTGCTTTGTCGTTCAGAAGAACAGGCGAGGCATCAAGCTCAACTTTGTGCGTGTAAAAACTGCCAACAAGCCCGATATCCTGTACATCAATACCAATACTTGTGGCTATGGAAAGGTCAGCACGCTCACCAAAGCGGAGTGCATAAATACTGGTACAGTTTGCGGACGAACCGCATGATTCGTTGTGCGGCAGTATCCGCTCGCCGGTAATGCTGTAACCCGCTGAAAGTACAGGGATGCCGTTATAGTATTTTACTGGGTTACCGAATTCATTTTGCTCCGTTGTGATGCAATCACGGGCGATTGTTGACAAACGTGAAAGGGTTTTCCCATCCATGAAAAGGGTCTGCGCACCGCTCTCCACGCTTTCGATAAGCTGGTCGAGCAGTTCGAGAAATTTTTGCTGCTTTGTTTTAGCGGTATCACTATTCCCGGTATCGAGCGAGAGGCCGTTGGTTGCTGCAACAATGCGCTGCGTTACAGGGGTCAGCTTTTTTATACCATCAAACTCATCAGCATTAACTGATGAATTGCCGTTAAAGAAAAACATCTGAAACTGCTTGCCAAGATTGCGTGCAAAGTTTAGCAATTCACTTGCCCGTACTGAGCTGACATCGTATCCCCTGCGTTCGTGTGCCTGATCAACCTGCACCAAATCGCCAAGAATTTTCAGTGATGTGTTGATAAAATCCGGACTGGCTACGTTATCCGGGTAATTGTCGTTTATCATCCTGAAATGGCCGCCTGAAGCTGTCGCGGCTTTCCGGGTGAATTCCGCGTTCCCGCTGATACGGTAGAATTCGGCAAACTGCAGAACATTTGCACGTTCAGCCATACTGCGTAAAACCAGAGAGGTTAGTTCATCGGCTGGTGATAATTGAGATAGTTTCATAATAACTCCAATAATTAATAATGTGGTGAAAAAAAGTTACTCGATGGTGTTCATGTTTTTGTGAATTATACTCCGCATGCGCTCGAATTCGCTTGCCGGAGTAAGGTGCCCTGTTGTTACAGGCGGTGTAAACTCGTTAAATAACCAGTGCGGCTGCTGCAGGCCGATAAACTGTTTGAACAACGATAAAATACTTTGTGCCGGATTTTCTTGAGCAGTACAATCTGCCGAAGTACCTGGTACAAGCATAGAGAACATCTGCATCGCAAGAGATTTTTGAGCCGGGGTTATTTTGCCTGTTGTTACTGAATTGTTGAGCAGGTTCTGCAAGCCATCATCAAGCGCTTCGGGCGATGTAAAAGTTACTGCTGGCGGTGCGGATGCGGCAAACAACTTTGTTAAAGATTCCTCAAGCGCGTTAAGCCTCTGCTCGAATTTGTCAGGAGCGGGCAGCGTGGGCACCGCAACACTCTCTGGTGTTTGACTGATTCCGGCTGTTGTACTACTATCAGGGTCTTCATCAGCAGGGGTAATTTCCGTTGTTACCGTATCTCCTGAAAATTGGGCATCGGCAAGGCCGGTAACCGCGGGTGCTATTGCACCGAGAAAAGCGATATGATGCAGGAGGTTGCCTGCCGCGTTTACCAGTTCCGCGAACTCAGGCATTATCTGCTTTGCCGAGGCGAGCAGTATATTGCCGCATCTTTTAAGTTCACCGATCCAGCCATAGGCGGGCGCGGTACCTTCAGGATGGCCGATTACAATCGGAGCCTCGTGCCCGTTACCGTTGTAGGCGGCAACTATTGCATCAAGGTCGTTTTCGGTCCATTCACGGGTTGAACCGTTTGCATCGGTATGAACTCCGGTTTTGAATATTTCAAACCATGTTTCCATGTATATACTCCGTTTATTTTGTTTATCCCACCTTTCGGTGAGTTTAGTTAAGTCTAATTCAATGAATCGACGGTACAAACTTAGCGGAACGTGCCGGGGGGTATCAAACGAACGGTTCACGGAGCGGTTAAGCTGACTAAATATACACGCGGTAAACCGAACAGGAATACGCTTTGTGCGGAACCGGGCGGCTATCACGGTTCGGTGGACTCTGAGGCTGCTACCGTTTATGTTTGCGTCCGTACCGCATGAAGTTATTTCACGCGTGCAAAAACGAAACCACGAAGGAGTATATATGTTAGATAACGAAATACAGCCGAAACCCCGCCGGGCTGCGCGGAAAAAGAAAACGGATTTACCAAACCCCGCTCAGGAGACCGCCGGTATTGCAATACAAACCGAAACGCCGGACAGCGAGCCCAACACGGGGAATATTATTAATGATATCTTGTACCTGCTGCAAACAACGGTACAATCAGCAAAAGAAAACCCGAGTGTTAACAATATAAACGCGGTGGTAAAGTCGCTTAACGCCCTTAAGCTGGCCGCAAGCGCCCCCGGTGCAAGCAAAGGGCGCAAATCGAAAACGATGATCGCGCGCAGGGTTATAGCCTATATCGAAAAAGAGATATTGAACATCGGGTAGGATTGGCAAACATGGCAAAGCAAAATAAAACCTCACTATTGTTTCTGCCGTATCAGCTCGCGTGGCTGAAAGATACATCCCCGGTAAAAGTATGGGAAAAATCACGCCGCATCGGGGCGACCTTTGTACAAAGCTACGAAGACGTGAGCGACATAATGCAGGGGAAATATCCCGCGGTTTGGTTCTCCTCGGCGGATGAAAGCGCTGCACGTGAATATATACAGTATTGCCAGATATGGGTTAATCTGTTTACCCGGGCAAGGTCACAGAATGAACTTATCCTGAAAGAAAACAAACGTGTCGGGCAGCTGCAATTGCAATTTGCTAACGGGGGAAGGATAACTGCCTTGAGCAGCAACCCTAAAGCCTTCAGGAGCAAAGGCGGTAAAGTGGTGCTTGATGAGTTCGCGCACCATGAAGATGATGAAGCTTTGTGGAAAGCGGCAAAACCTGCCGTTACATGGGGTTTCCCGTTACGGGTACTTTCTACGCATAATGGCAAACAATCGTTGTTTTACCGTTTTACCGAGAAGATACGGAACGGTGAGCTGCTATGGGCTTTGCATACAACCACCATACACCAAGCGGTTACTGACGGCTTAGTTAACAGGATATTAAAAAAGGATGCTGATCCAGCGGAAACACAAACCTGGCTTGATGAATTGCGGAAATCGTGTTACAGCGATATTATCTGGAATGAAGAGTTCTGCTGCATTCCGGTGGATGAGGCAACAGCCCTGTTACCGTACCAAGTATTGGAAGCCTGCGTGGAAAATGAGTGTGCACCAGCTGAGCGGTTCGCGTTTTACAATAATACACCTTGCGAGGAGCCGTTATTTATTGGTGTGGATATAGGACGCAAGCACGATGCAACAATTATGTACGGCTTTACCCCAAGAGATGGAAAACTTATAACAACATTACTGATCCGCATGCAGAACAAACCGTTTACCGAGCAGAAGCAGGAATTGCGCTCATTGCTTGCCATGCCGCAGGTACGGCATTGTGTTATTGATGCGACAGGCATGGGTATGGCATTGGCAGAAGAGGTAAGGCAGGAATTCGGAAAGCACAAAGTAACCGCGTTGAATTTTACTCCCGCCGTTAAAGAAGAACTTGCATACCTGATAACATCATCCTTCGAGGAGAAAAAGTTAGTAATTCCGCATCAGCAGGAACTATTAACCGATTTGCACAGTGTCCGCCGTTATGTAACCGGGGCAGGCAATGTTGCCTACGAAGCCTCGCGGACATCTGCCGGGCATGGCGACGTGTTCTGGGCACTTGCAATGGCATTAATGGCAGTTAAAACGCAGGTCGCAACACCATCAATATGTTCAGGCGGCAGGAAAAAATCAGCAAAACTTTTAAGGGGATTTAAATAAATGATGATTAATCAGCTAATGTTAAATAGAGCCGGGTTTGTTGTTTAACTAAAATTAGCAGCTTAAAAAGTACAGCGAAATTTTTATGACCTAACCTCAGACTTTCACGAAGTGATGGATACCCATAATCTGAGGTTAGGAGATGGAAAATATTATTGATATGAGCTGATTAGTTGCATTAAATGATAGACCGGATTGCACAAGAGCCGGGAAAATTATCACCGTACTATAAACAAGTATGTAAAAATTAACCAAACAAACTGAAAGAAAGCATATGAAACAACAAGGATTAACCGGAAAAGAAATAGCCGTGCGCCGTACCGAGGATGCATGGAAATATATGCTGCACCGGCTGCCTGATCCCGATAACACTCTGCATAACAGCGGTACCGGGCTGGAAGCGTTGCGGCAGTTAACGTTTGACCCGCACGTGTACGCGGCAATGCAGCAGCGTGTCGCGGGCACCACCTTTCTTAAATGGAAAGTGAACAAGCAGCAGGGAACGGATGAAGCCGCGCAGCTTATCAGCGATGTTTTGCAAAATGTCGATGTGGAAAAACTTATACCGCAGATACTCGATGCAGTGTTCTTCGGATTCTCCGCGCTCGAAATTATCTGGCAGGAGCAGGGCGGATTGCTTTTGCCCGCGCGGATAGAAGAAAAACCGCAGGAATGGTTCTTTTTTGACGAACAGAATAAACTGCGGTACAGGAGCGATAAACCGGAGGGTATAGTTGTACCCGGTAATAAATTCCTGCTGGTACAGCACGGGGCAACATACGCTAATCCATACGGGGAGAAGGCATTAAGCCGCTGCTACTGGGCAGTGCAGTTCAAACAGAACGGGTACCGTTTCTGGGTTACCTTTGTGGAGCGGTATGGTATGCCGTTCCTGGCAGCACGGCAGCCGCGGAGTTACACCACCGAAGAAGCAGAACAGTTACTGACGGCACTCGAGAAAATGATGGAAGATACATTTGGTGTTATACCCGATGATTCCTCTGTTGAATTCGTGCAGAGCAGCCAGTCTTCCACAAGCGAGGTGTATAGCAAGTTTCTTAATTTCTGCAACAGCGAAATATCCAAAGCGTTGGTTTCGCAAACCTTAACAACCGAAGTACAGGAAAAAGGCTCGTACGCGGCGGCTAAAACGCATCACAGTGTATTACGGCACCTAACCATGGGCGACAAGCGGCTTGTTGAAAAAACACTCACCGAACTTATCGATTTGGTCATGTCGGTAAATTTCTCAAACACCGGCAAAAAATACTATCCCGGTATTGAATTATACGCCGAGGATGATACGAATAAGTCACTCGCCGACCGCGACCGCATACTGCGCAGGCAGGGCGTGCTTTTTACCCGCGAGTATTACATGCGGAAATACAACCTGCAGGAAGATGAATTCGTTATGAAAATTATGAATTCTGAATTGTGAATTATGAATTAGCATTTACGACTCGGCTTCGCTGAGCTTGCCGGACGGTGTGAAGTAATTGCAAAGTAAGTATGAGGCCGGTTTTATGAACCGGCCTTTTTGTAGCGCGAAGCGGAGCTTCGCACAGCCCCGCGAGTAACCGGAATACCCGGAAAACTATGGAATGGTTTGTAGCTTATCTGGCATACTTTTACACTTACAAAGCTATACGAAGCTGCGCTTCGAGCTACGTAGCGCGAAGCAGAGCTTCGCTAAGCCCCACGTGTAACCGGAATACCCGGGAAACTTATGAATGGTTAGTGGTTTATCCGGCATGGGTTTTACTCCAACAAAGCTATACGAAGCTGTGCTTCGAGCTACATAGCGTCAAGCGCAGCTTCGCAAAGTACGCCCGGTTTGCCTGCTCATAAAGTAATCCTATGATTCCACATGTAGAGCAATTTTATAAACCGCTCCAGACCGATGTTTTCTGCGAAGGTAAAAACAAGATAATTCTTAAAAAAAACTTTAGGTGCAAAAATTTGTACGAGGGCAAAAATGCCGGACACGCTTCCCGGATTTTGTAATTATAGATTCTCAGGTATTCCGTATTTTGTCTGTCTGTTTTATTAAGAAAGAAGCCTGTTATGGCCCATTATCATTATACGTGCTTTGATTGTAAAAAAACGTACACCGCGGATGAAGTTGAATCCGGATTACTCTATTTGTGCCCCGTATGCGGCACCTGTGAAAAAAACATGCCGCTGAAAGGCGTACTGCTTGTCGATTATGACACAGCGTGGATGAAGAAACATATAACCCGTGAAAAACTGCTCGCTATAACAGCCGGTAAATTTTGGCTGTATCCTGAAATATGGCCCCTGCTTAAGCCCGTTAACACCACATTATTAAACAGGATTGCGCTGTCTGCAAATCCGGTTCAGCAAAGGCCGCTGCGGGGAAAAGAGTTATTGCTGTTTGATGATACCGGGAATCCCACTTTGTCGTATAAAGACCGGGCAACTTCACTGGTTGCAGCTAAGGCTCTCGAGCTTGGTATCACTGAAATAGCCGCGGCCTCGACAGGTAACGCGGGATCATCACTAGCGGGTATATGCGCGCGCCTTGGTATCAAAACACATCTTTTCTGCCCTGCACGCGTACCATCCGGAAAGCGCCTGCAAATACAGTCTTTTGGTTCAACGTTATATTTGGTTGATGGCAGTTATGATGACGCGTTTGACCTGAGCATGGAAATCAGCCGCGAAAAACACTGGTATAACCGTAACACGGCATATAACCCGTTAACAATCGAAGGGAAGAAATCATCCGCGTTTGATATGTTTATTGCGATGCAGGGCAATGTGCCGGACAATATTTTTATCCCCACGGGAGATGGCGTTATCATTAGTGGAATTTATAAAGGCTTTGCTGATTTACTTGCCTGCGGGCTGATTGATAAACTGCCAAAATTAATGGCGGTGCAGGCAGAAGGCAGTGATGCCGTGTGCCGGTATTCTGCTGAAGGAGTTTTTAATTTTATTCCCTCGGATACGAAGGCAGACAGCATTTCGGCGGGAGCACCGCGGAACCTGTACATGGCGGCGTACGCGGTCAAGGAGTCGGAAGGCGCTTGTATTACGGTAAGTGATGACGAGATATTCGCCGCGCAAAAAACTTCAGCACGTGAGTTCGGTATGCTTATTGAGCCTGCAGCCGCCGCGAGCCTTGCCGGATACACCAAATATCTTTCGCAAAACAGCTTAGAAGGTACAGCAATGCTGATGTTTACCGGCAACGGGTTAAAGGATATTGCCGCGCTGGAGCAATGGAATGAACTGCCCGGCAAAAAAACTGTACCTGAATGGCAAACTTATTTTAACAAATGATTACCGGTATTGTTTTAACAGCCGGTACCTCTGCCCGGATGGGAAGATGCAAGGCACTGCTGCCATACAAGGGAACAAATTTAATTTCACACGTCCTTGACAAACTTGCCCCGGTTTGTGATGAAATTATTATTGTTACTGGAAAACATCATGATGAGATGCACGAGTTTTTTTCATCACCAGCTAAATTGGCCGCGTACCATGCAAGAATAGTTACGAATAAAAACTACTTGAACGGGATGTTCTCTTCATTACAAGTTGGGATTTCCGGGGTAAGCTGTAGTGATTGGATTTTATACCATTTCGTGGATCAGCCAGGCTTACCGCCGGAGTTTTACAAGGAATTTGTTACGCGTCTTGATAACACAAAGCAATGGCTGCAGCCAACCCAAAATGGCAGACGGGCACACCCGGTATGTATTCACCACTCGCTCTTTGCTGAGCTGCTTGCTGCCCCCCCGGAATTGACCATGAGGGATGTTTTCAGGAAACTGCAAATTGACCGGACGTTCTGGGAATATGACGGAACGGGCCTGTTTGATGATTTGGATACTCCTGAAGATTATATGGCATTTATCGCGGAGTGACATATTATTTGTTCCTGACCGGATAAAACAGAAATAAATAGTGCCGCTGTCGCATATTGTGCCGTATTGCAACACAAAATCAGAAAAGAGAAAGGCTGTCCGGAAAGACAAAACTTCAGGCACCGGATATTAAAAACTGATGAAATTCTATTGCCTGCAAAATTCCATTTCATCTTTCAAGACAGCCTATTAAACCCGAATTGTGCAATAGCAACGCGAGTTTGCTGTAAGTCGTTTAACTACAATAAGTTGCGACCTCACCCCTGCCCCTCTCCTTCGTAAGGAGAGGGGACCGTAACTGCTTGTTATTGAAGAGTTTACAGACTTTTAACGATTCCAATGCATTATTCGGGTTAAACAAGTTGACTATTTTAACAGGGTAAGTTTTTTAACAATCCTGTACGAGTTGCATTTCAGCTCGTACATATAAACACCACTTGCCAATCCAACTGCATTAAACTCAACGCTAAACTTTCCGGGATCTTTATTTTCATGCACCAGTGTTTTTACTTCTCTTCCCAAAGCATCAAAGACCTTTAGTGTTACAAGCCCGGCCTCGGGTATTTGATAACGTATAACTGTTACCGGGTTAAAAGGATTCGGAAAATTCTGATCGAGCGTGTATTGTAACGGCCTTACTTCTCCTTCGATATGTATTGCTGAAACAGAGGCATCAGCGAGAGTTATAGTTTGGCCATTTTTAAGCACGGAATTAAGCGAACGGCCTAAAACAGCACTTCTTAACACAAGGTCAACATTTTCGGCCCGCAGGGTTACAGGGTACGATACTGATTGCAGAAGTACATCCACGCCGCTCATTTCACTGATGTTCGCGACATCACGGTTCGTGTTAAACCGTACATCAAAAACACCGGCTGGTGGAACGGGTGGAAGGTCGTACATGGATAAACCCGTGCTGTTTGCCTTCAGGTAAACCGTTTTTGTATTACCCGCTGCATCGGTAATAATTAAGCGGCCCCATTCATTTGGATATTGCTGCGGTGCAAATCCTGCCGCTGGATTTTTTGTTAAACCGGCAGGCAGATTAAGCGTTCCGCTTTGCGTAACCCTAATCCAGTACCCTTTCCCGAATTTCAGTGTATCGGCAACAGCATAGCCGGCTTGATAACTATAGAAAGATGAATTAATAATTCCGGCAGGAGTTGTGGTTATACCAGCCGTTGCAACGTTCATATCATAAGGGCCAATCATGTTCCAGCCGGCACTAACCGGAATTGTTGAAGCCCCAACAAGATTTCCGCAAAGGTTAAATGATTGGGCAGCGGTAAAGCGCAGCCAGTATCCATAACCGTTTTGCATCGTATCACTGACAAGATAGCCATTCGAATACCGGTATGCAGAAGATGAAGCACCGGGAAACAGTGAGGTGGTTTGCATATTGGGTATTGCCAAAGGTACCGAGAGCATATTCCATCCGGCAGAAAGGTTTACCTCCCTGCATGGCTGCCCGCCGCCGCTTACCGGACCGGCAGACACTTCGAATATTGTCTGGGCTCCTGCACCAGTTGTGCTGCCCGTGGCAGAACCATAACCTCCCGGTACAAATAGTTTAATGGTGTCATTAATAATTCTTGGAGCGACGCCATTAAAAATATTTGACATTTTAATGGATTTATTGTTGATAATGCCAATCCAACTGTTCGCGTTGATATCAAATATATGTGTTGTGTCGTAATAGCCGCCCGGGCCGCCGCGCTCGCCGCAAACGGTAAAGAAATAATTACCGATTGCCGCACCACCCGGCCTGCTTAAACCGGTATAGGTGGTTGGAACCGCGGGAGCCGCGGCCCATGTTATCTGTGTTGCATCACTGCCGATGGTTCCGGTATAAAAACTTTTTAGAAATGCTGCTCCACTATAACCCGCGGCTACCAGTATTTTATTACCGGATATGGCAACAGCGGCACTCCGGCGTTGTGTGCCTGCCGGCATTGCTGTACTGCTAATCCATGTATCGGTGGCAACGCGGTAAGCACGAATGGCGGTTGTCGGGCCTGTATATGGCCCCCCGACCGTGAAGATAATACTATCGCCCCAGCAAACGGCTCCATGTGCAGAAATTGCTACAGGCAGCGAAGCTTTCTGTGTCCATAATCCTTCGGAAGGGCGGTATTCAAATACATCGGTACCGCCGGCTGTTATGGTTGTTGAACTGCCCCCGATATAATAGAGTTTACCACCGCACGCGGTTAAAGTGCCGCCGGTTTTTGCAAGGGGAAGCGGGGTACCGTTTGTCCACGAACCGCCGAGAGTGTATTTTATAATAGTGCTTGAGGCCGCGCCGGTTGTGGTGGGTGTCTGAACATATAATGTGTCACCAAGCCACGCGGCAGCCTGGAAATAGGTACCGGCAGGTAAAGCCGGATAGGTAGTTGGTGGATACCAGAAACCGATTATCGGCGGAGTATGTTCTGATAATAAGCCACTTCGCGTAACGGAAAACGGGGTTTTCTGATCATCAGTAACTGATGGCATTTCTTGCGCGAAACCTAAATACGATGCTGCGACCATTAACAGTGCAAAAACATGTACTTTCATATCTGCTCCTCGTTAAATTGATAAATGAATTAATACTATCGAGCCGAAAAATCATTCTTAAAAATCAACATAAGGAAACAAGAAAAGTGCATACCAATGCCTATGGAATAAATAGTACAGGGATATACAAAAACACACAAAGCAAATCTCTTTGCCGGGAGGATAACATGGGCTGCTATCAAGTGAAAACAGGATTTATTCCCGGCACACGATTGAATATATTAAAAAAGTGTTGAAAAACAAACAAGGGGTGATGATTGTGCAAAGTTTTTTGGGGTTCAGGTTCACCTGATTTTTAGGTGGAGCTTTTTTTAGCATGGCAGTAAAGTGATGCCCTATTTCAAGGGATGTAGAATAATTTGGATATTCAAATAAAAAGAGAGGTGTTTTTGCTTTTGATTTTTCAGTGGCTTGGCATCCATCCCTTCGGGAAAAGCCTGAGATCCCCGTGAGATAAGATACCCCGGCATGAATG